>DATEIQ010000274.1:0-45220 GCA_035278845.1 Casimicrobiaceae bacterium
CGATGCCGAGCGTCACCATCAGGCGCGTCAGGTCGCTGCCGCGCACGACGAGGAAGCTCACGAGATAGCCGGCGACGGTTGCCGTGGCGGCCGCGGCGAGCAGCCCCGACAGCGGCTCGTGAAAGCCGTGCACGGCGAGCAATCCCGCCGTATAGGCTCCGATGCCGAAAAACGCCGCATGGCCGAGCGACACGATACCCGCGTAACCGAGAATCATGTCGAGCGACACCGCGAACAGCGCAGTGATCAGGATCTGACTCCCGAGCACGCGGTAGCTCGGGAACAGAAAAAAGCAGGCGATGGGGATCAGCCAAAACGCGATCTCCAACGGACGCCAGCGGCCGTCGGGCAACCGTCCTGCGACCGCCGATGCAGAGGGTGTGCGCACCGTGGCCGGAGTCGCCATCTTCGCTCGCCTCGTCAGGCACGCTTGCCGTACAAGCCGGCCGGGAACAGCAACAGGAGCACGACCATCAGCGCGTAGATGACGAAGCCTCCGACGTCGGGCAGATAGTACTTGCCCGCGACGTCGAACACGCCGAGGATCAGCGCCGCGATCAGCGGCCCCTTGATCGTCCCCGACCCGCCGACGGCGACGACCAGCAGGAAGTACACCATGTACTTCAAGGGAAACGTCGGGTCGAGGCCGAGCACGTCGATGCCAAGTCCGCCGCCCAGGCCCGCAAGGCCGCTGCCCAATGCAAACGTAAGGGCGAAAACGCGATTGACGTTGATGCCGAGGCCCGCCGCGGCGGTCGCATTGTCGACGCTCGCGCGCACGCGGCTGCCGAAGCGGGTCTTCTCGACAAGCCAGGTCAGCGCGATCGTGAGTACTGCCACGACGGCGATCAGGAAGATGCGATAAACGCCGAAATCGACGCCGGCGAAGCTCACCTGCCCGCGCAGCCAGGACGGCAGCGCTACCGGCTGTTGCGACGGACCGAACCAGTAGGTGGTGGCGGCGATCGACATGAACACGACGCCGATCGAGAACAGCACCTGGTCGAGTTCACTCGCACCGTAAAGTCGCTGGTAGAGCGTGCGCTCGAGCACGACGCCGACGACGGCCGCCACGATGAATGCGACGGGAAGTGTCGCGAGGAACGGCACGCCGGCGCGCGACATCAGGATCACGCACGCGTAGCCGCCCACCATCGCGAACGCCCCGTGCGCGAGGTTGACGAAATTCATCAACCCCAGCGTAACCGACAGTCCGACGGCGATCAGGAACAGCAGGCTGCCGTACGCGAGCCCGTCGAACAGCACGCCGGCGAAGTTGCCGAGCACCGCCCTCCCCGGTGTCCCGGTCGCCGCTACGTCACTTGCCGGGGTCTTTCACGTCGGCGATCTTGTCGAACTCGACGTTCGCGAGCTTGCCGTCCTTCTTCTCGACCTTGCGGATGTAGACGTTCTGCGTGATGTCGCGCGTCTCCGGGTCGATCGACACCGGGCCGCGCGGGCTCGTCCACTTCATGCCCTTGATCGCCGCCATCGCCTTGTCGGCGTCGATGTTGCCGCCGAGTTTCTTCGCCACCTCGTAGATCACGTGCATCGTGTCGTAGCCGGCTGCCGTCATGAAGTTCGGCGCGCCGAGCTTCGGGTCGTTCGCGGCCGCGTACGCCTTGAGAAACGCCGCGTTCTCGGGCGACGGGTGCGCCGCCGAGTAGTGGAACGACGTGATCATGCCGAGCGTCGAGTCGCCCATCGCCTGCAGCACGTGGTCGTCGGTGATGTCGCCGGTGGCGATCAGCTTGATGCCTGCGTCGGCAAGCCCGCGCTCGTTGAAGCCCTTCACGAATGCGATGCCCTGCTCCCCCGCGGGCAAAAACACGAACACGGCCTGCGGCTTGGCATCCTTGACACGCTGGATTGCCGCGGAGAAATCCGGGTTCTGCAGCGGCGTGCGCAGCGACCCGACGATTTCCCCACCACCGGCCTTGAACGTCTTCGTGAATTGCGTCTCGGCGTCGATGCCGGGCCCGTAATCGGCCACCACCGTGTAGACCTGCTTGATGCCGTTGGCGAGCGCCCATTGCGCCATCGGTGCGCTCACCTGCGGAATCGTCATCGACACGCGGGTGACATAGGGCGATTTGGTCGTGATCGACGACGTCGCGGCATTCGAGATGATCATCGGCACCTTCGCTTCGGTGACCACCGGTGCGACCGCCATCGCGTTGGGCGTGAGTCCGAAGCCGGCGAGGAACTGCACCTTGTCGCGCGTGATCAGCTCCTGCGCGAAGCGCTTGGCGACTTCGGGCGCCGGCCCCTTGGTGTCGCGCGTGATCAGCTCGATCTTTTTGCCGGCGACGGTGTCGCCGTGCTGCTTCATGTATGCCTTCATGCCGGCCTCGATCTGCGCGCCATAATCGGCGAACGGTCCCGAGAACTCGGCGATGACGCCGACCTTGATCGTGTCCTGCGCGAGCGCCGCCGACGACAGCAACGCGCCGAGCAGAAACGTGCCGAGTACCCGTAACGATGTCGCTCCGTTCATGAGTCTCCTCCAGGAAATAGTTTGGATTCTATGCCGGTTCAGCGGCCACGCCGCCGGAAGCTGCCCATGGACGGAGCGCGAAACGATGCGCCCGCCGTCAAGGGCGCACCGGCGTACTGCCCGGAGAGCAGCCTCGACCCACCGCCATCGCGATCCGACGGCGGTGGGTCGACACCGCTCGGACAGGTCAGCGGCAGACGAAGTTTTCGGCCTCGTCGGTGCTGCCGGAGCCCGTGTATTGCGCGAATGTCGGGTACGGGCACAACGGACGCGTCTGCGTCACGATGCCACCGCTCGTTCGCGCGGCCAGGATCGTGTCGGGCGCTTCGCCCTGCTCGACCCAGTTCACGACCGCATCGAACAACTGCTGCGGCTGAGGACCGGCGCCGCCGCCGCAGTGACCGACGCCTGGCGCCATGAATAGACGCGCAAACGTCTGCGTGCGCTTGTATCCGCCGCCGAGCGCGTGCGTCACCGCGTCGTAGTAGTCGATCGTGCCTTCCGGAACGATCAGCTGGTCGGCGAACCCATGCCACATCACCAATTTGCCGCCGAGGTCGCGGAAGGTGGACAGGTCTGGATTGTCGGACGCCATGATGGGACCGACGTTGGCAACCGTGTCACGGAAGAACTGCAGATAATTGTCGTAATCGAGCACCTTCCAATCCCACGTAGGATCGAAGTACACCCAGAAGCGGGGCTGGGCGACCGCGATCGCAAACGGATTGACGCCTCCGAGCCCGCTCAGCGACGTCCCCCGCGTATTCGGGTACCAGAGGCGCTTGTTGCCGTTGCCGTTCAGGTTGCGCGTCGCGACGTCACGCACCGGGCAGCTCGCGCCCTCGTGACCGTTCGCGCAACTGACCGGTCCCTTCCACATGTCGTCGATCGCGAGCGCCTCGGTCGGGGTCAAGCATGACGGATCGTTTGCCGCGCAACTGGCGGACGTGATCGAGCTGTCGGCCTGCGCGCCGTACGTGCACGCACGCGGATCGGTCAGCACGCCGTCGACGACGCCGTCGAGCGCGTCGCACGCGGCGACCGCCTTGCTCGTCGCGAGCGCTTCCTTGGCATTGAGAACGGCTCCGACGCCGCCGCCGATCGGGCCGCCGTTGTCGCGGAGCTGCACGAGCTGATACCAGATTTGCCCGGCCTGGAAGCGGTCCCAATGAATGGCCGGCGCGCCGGCGAGAATGCCGTCGTAGTCACCGGGGTAGTCCTGCGCGATTCGCAAGCCCTGCCGTCCGCCGGTCGAGCAGCCGTTCCAGTACGAGTAAACGGGGAGCTGGCCGTAGAACGCATTGACGAGCTGCTTGCCGAGCACCGCCATCAGATGCTCGGAGCGATATGCGAAGTCGATTTGCCGCGGGATGTCCGGGTCGCCGGGATTGCTCGCGCTATTGCCGACGCAATCGTTCTCGCAGCCGAAGCTCCCGCTGCCGCCTGTGTGACCGGTGTCCGTCGTCGCGCCCGCGTAGCCGTCCAGAACCGCCGCGGTCGGAGCCGAAACCGAGCCTGCATATCCGCCGCCGCCGAGCGACTGCCAGCGGCCGTTCCACTTGCCTTCCATCGGCAGCCCGACCCAGATGTTGATCGCTTCCGGAACGAGCACCTTGACCAGGCAGTAGGGAACCGCACTGGCGCCGCTTCCCGCCGTGGCCGGTGCGGCGGACAGGATGGTGACCGGGGCGCCATCGCCGGATAGCGTCACGGACCCGATGCCGGCGGCGTCGCAAGTGGTGACCGGGGACTGCGCGGCCGCATTCGCGGCCCACAGCGTCGCGGCCAGCAGTCCGGCGGCGGCCGTGGTAACTCCCCGCGACGTCGCGCGATTCGTCGATACATTTCGCTTCATGGTTTCTCCAGGGTCGGCGCCGCGCGGAACCGCGGACGCCGGGGGTCGGCCTGCGCTGCCGTCTTCTGCGGCTCGGCGCGAGGGCATGCTCTCGTGAAGGCGATGACGCGCCGAACCCTCGATCGCGCCGTCTTCCCGCCGCGCCGACGCGTCGACGCGGGCGCGATCATTTTCGCGTAGTGGCGCACGACATCAAGCGCGGATCACAAATAACCGTTATTCGAATTTCGAATACACTGCCGCCATGGGCAGGGTCGACCTGAATCTGCTGCCGATCGCCATCGCGCTCTACGACGAGTCGAGCGTGAGCCGTGCGGCCCTTGCACTCGGAATGAGCCAGCCCGCCGTCAGCATGGCGCTGCGCAAGCTGCGCGCGTCGTTTCACGACCCGTTGTTCGTTCGCGCGCGAAGCGGTGTCACGCCGACGCCGCGCGCGCATGCGCTGGTGCGCGCTGCGCGACCGCTGGTCACCGAGTTGCAGCTGCGCCTGCTGGCCGAGGAGCAATTCGATCCCGGAGTCAGCGAGCGTCCGTTCACGTTCGCACTGTCCGATGTCGGCGAAATGGTGTTCCTGCCGCGGCTGCTCGAACGCCTGCGCGCCAAGGCGCCGAACGCGGCGATACGATCGGTGTCGATGCCACCCGACCAGATCGCCGAGGGACTCGAAAGCGGTGGAATCGATCTCGCGATCGGGTACTTCCCCGACCTCGCGCAAGCCAGCTTCTTCCAGCAGCGGTTGTTCACGCACGCGTTCGGGTGCCTGCTTCGGGCCGATCATCCGCGGCGCTCTCGCCGCCTCTCGCTCGATGCCTTCCTCGCGATGGAACATGCGGTGGTTCGCACCGAGGGCCGGAGCCAGGAGCTCTTCGAGCGATTCCTGGCACGCAAGCGGATCCAGCGCCGGATCGTGCTGCTGACGCCGCACTTTCTCAGCCTGCCGATGATCATCGCGCGCTCCGATCTCGTGACCACCGTCCCGCACGCGCTCGGCATCTATTTCTCGCGACTTTCGCCGGAGCTCTGCCTGGTGCGCCCGCCGTTCGACATCGAGGGCTTCGACCTCAGGCAGCATTGGCATCACAAGTACCACAGTGATTCGCGCAACCAGTGGCTGCGGCGCGAGGTCGCGCTTCTGTTCAACGACGAGAACGACGAGTATCGCGTTGGGTGGAGGCTGCCGCCGCGCTCGCGATCGACGACGTCGGGTGCGAGGCGCTCCACCGCGCGGCGATCACGGCGACCTTGAAGAGAAGGGCAGAACATGCAAGCCAATCGGATCCACGAAACCCCCCGCTCGACGCCGGAGCGCGATGCGTTTTACGAACGCATCGGTGCGCAGAACCTGGCGCCGCTGTGGAACGTGCTCGGTGATCTCGTCATTCCCGAGCCCCGAACGCCATGCGAGGCCGCGCTCTGGCGCTACGACGCGGTGCGGCCGCAGCTGCTCGAGGCCGGCCGGCTCGTGACGGCGAAGGAAGCGGAGCGCCGCGTTCTCGTGCTCGAAAATCCGGGCCTGCGTGGCCAGTCGTGCATTACGCGCACGCTTTTTTGCGGCCTGCAGCTGATCATGCCGGGTGAGGTCGCGCCGACGCATCGCCACACGCAAACCGCGTTGCGCTTCGTCGTCGAAGGCGAAGGCGCGTATACGGCCGTCGACGGCGAGCGTACGACGATGCACCGGGGCGATTTCATCATCACGCCGTCAGACGCATGGCACGACCACGGCAATCCGGGGCGCGAGCCGGTGATCTGGATGGACGGGCTCGACATCCCCCTGATCCGCCAACTCGATGCCGGCTTCGCGCAGCGCCATCCCGGGGAGACGCAGCCGGTGCGCCGGGCGGAGGGCGACGCACTCGCGCGCTACGGCGCCAACATGGTGCCGCTCGACTACGAGCCCGCTTCGCGCACGAGCCCGCTGTTCGCGTATCCGTATGCGCGAAGCCGCGCCGCGCTCGAAGCGTTGCGCCGCGACGGCACGCTCCATCCGGCGCACGGTATCAAGATGCAGTACGTCAACCCCGCGACCGGCGGCTATCCGATGCCGACGATCGCGGCGTTCATTCAATTGTTCCCGGGCGGCTTCGCCGGCCGCTCGCATCGGTCGACCGATGGCACGGTGTTCACCGTCGTCGAGGGGCGCGGCCGAAGCATCATCGGCGGCACGACGTTCGACTGGGGACCCAGGGACATCTTCGTCGTACCAGCGTGGACGACCGTGCACCACGCGGCGGCGGAAGACTCGGTGCTCTTCAGCTTCTCGGATCGCCCGGTGCAGAAGGTGCTCGGTCTCTGGCGCGAGGAGATGCTGCCGCCGTCGTAACCAGCACGGCGCGGAAATCGTTGACGTTCGTGCGCGTCGGGCCCGTGACGATCGAATCGCCGAGCGCCTCGAAGAACGCGTGCGCGTCGTTGTCTTCGAGCATCTTGCCGGCGCGAAGGCCCCGTGCACGGGCGCGCGCGAGCGTGTCGGGCGCGATCAGCGCGCCGGCGATCTCCTCCTGACCGTCGACGCCGTCGGTGTCGCAGCAGAGCGCGTGCACGTGCGCCCGCCCTTGCAGCGCAAGTGCCAGGGCGAGCAGGCATTCGACGTTTCGCCCGCCGCGCCCCGCTCCGCGTACCGTCACCGTCGTCTCGCCGCCTGAAAGCAGCACGCACGGCGGCGCGGCCGGCTGACCGTGCGTCACGACCTGGCGCGCCAGTGCGGCGAGCATCTTGCCGACCTCTCGCGCCTCACCTTCCAGGCTGTCGGCAAGGATCAGCGGCGCAATGCCTTCACCGCGCGCGACATCCGCGGCGGCTTCGAGCGCCATCTGCGGCGTTGCGATCACGTGGTACGAAGCACGCGTGAGGCGCGGGTCACCCGGCTTCACGCTTTCGGCCGCCGGATCGCACAGGGCTTCGGCAACGGCAGGTGGCGCCGTGATCCGGTATTTCGCGAGCACGGCGATCGCGTCTTCGCGCGTCGTCGGATCGGCGACGGTCGGGCCCGACGCGATGTCGATTGGATCGTCGCCCGGGACATCGGAGATCGCGAGCGTCACCACGCGCGCGGGATGACAGGCGGCTGCGAGGCGTCCTCCCTTGATCGCGGACAGGTGGCGACGCACGCAGTTGATGTCCGAGATCGGTGCGCCGGATGCGAGCAGCGCGCGCGTGACGCTCTGCTTGTCCTCCGACGTTATGCCGGGCAGCGGCGACGGCAAGAGCGCCGAGCCACCGCCCGAGATGAGGCAGATCACCAGGTCGTCGGTGGTGAGACCGCGCGCGGCAGCAAGCACGCGCCGCGCAGCTGCGATCCCGGCCTCGTCGGGAACCGGATGCGCGGCCTCGACGACCTCGATGCGCCTGCATGGCACCGCATGACCGTAGCGTGTGACGACGATGCCCGTCAGCGGCGCAGCCCACGCGTCGTCGAGCGCGCTCGCCATCGCGGCGGTTGCCTTGCCTGCGCCGATGACGATCGTGCGGCCGCTCGGCGGCTGAGGCAGATGCCGCGGGATCAGGTGCAGCGGCTGCGCGGATGCAACCGCCGCGTCGAACATCTGCCGCAGCAGGCGTCGCTCGTCGATCATTGGAGACTGCGCTTGTCGGGAATTCGTGCCGCCGCTATGCTACCTCCGCGCGGGGATGGCGCAGACTCCCCGCGATCCCAAGGCGCACGTCGCGCCCAAGCTCTGCTTTACAAAAGGAACGGCCGGACCCATGCCCGCGCGCACTGCGCGCGCAGATCGCAATGGCTCGCGGCAGTCCCGTGCTTGGGAGATCGACATGGCGCTACGCGGAATGGCCGCAACCCCGCGTGAGTTGCAGTGGATCGTCGCCGCGCGCACGCTGCGCGCATTCGGCGACGGCTTCGTCAGCCTGCTGCTTCCCGCCTATCTGCTTTCCCTCGGTTACTCGGCGTTCGTCGTGGGCGTCATCGCGACAGCGACGCTGCTGGGCTCCGGGGTCTTCACGCTCGGAATCGGCTTGCACGCGCATCGGTTCCGCTCGCGAACGCTGCTACTCGGCGCCTCGGCGCTGATGGCCGCGACCGGCGTGTCGTTCGCCACGCTCACCGACCTCTGGCCGTTGCTGCTGGTCGCGATCGTCGGCACGCTGAATCCTTCGGCCGGTGACGTCAGCGTGTTCATGCCGCTCGAGCACGCGACGATCGCGCGACTCGCGCCCGCGTCCAGGCGCACCGCGTGGTTCGCACGCTACAGCCTGACCGGTGCGCTGGCCGCTGCGATCGGCGCTGCGTGCGCAGGTGTTCCGCAATGGCTCGCGACGCATGGCATGCCGATGCAGGCCGCGCTTTCGCGAATGTTCCTGATCTATGCGGCGCTCGGCATCGCCTGCGCGCTGTGCTACCACCGACTGCCTCGGGATGCGCCGGAGCGCGCGGATGCCGGCGCCGCGCTCGTGCACGGACGGCGCGTCGTGCACACGCTGGCGGCGCTGTTCAGCCTCGACGCTTTCGCCGGCGGCTTGATCGTGCAATCGATGCTCGCGCTATGGCTGTTCGAGCGCTTCGAACTCGCGCCTGCAGCGGCTGGCCTGATCTTCTTCTGGACGGGCGTGCTGTCGGCTCTTTCGTATCTGGTCGCCGTGCGAATCGCCGATCGCTTTGGCCTCGTCAATACGATGGTGTTCACCCACTTGCCGTCGAGCGTATTGCTGATTCTCGTACCGTTCGCCCCGACGCTCACGATCGCCGTTGCGCTGCTGCTTGCGCGAAGTGCGCTGTCGCAGATGGACGTGCCGACGCGCAGCGCGTTCGTGATGTCGGTCGTCCTGCCTGCCGAGCGCGCGGCGGCGGCAAGCGTCACCGCGGTTCCGCGTAGCCTCGCCGCGGCGGTGAGCCCGATGCTCGCGGGCTGGCTCCTCGTGGGATCGAGCTTCGGGTGGCCGCTGGTTTGCGCGGGCGTGCTGAAAATCGCGTACGACCTGCTGCTGCTCGCCGTGTGCCGCAATATGCCGACCATAGCAGGAACGAACGTCTCCGACCGCGCGTCCAATTGACGTCCTACCCGTTATGGAAGGAACGCCCATGCGTACGCCCGCCAATATCGCCGGTCACCCGATCCATCCGATGCTCGTGACGTTGCCGATCGGGCTGTTCGTTTTCTCGTTCGTCTGCGATTTGATCTACGTGTTCGGCAGCGGCAATCCGACGTTCGCCATTGTCGCGTTGTACACGATGGCCGGTGGCATCGTCGGCGCACTCGCCGCGGCGATCTTTGGCTTCATCGATCTTATGTCGCTGCCGCCCGAGCCACGCAAGACCGGGCTTGCGCACATGACGATCAATCTGGTCGTTGTTGTCCTCTATGTCATCAATTTCTGGCTGCGCAGCGGAACGCCGGAATCCCCCGGCGGTTACGTCTGGCTGTCGCTGATCGCGATTGCGCTGCTCGTCGTTTCCGGCTGGCTGGGCGGCAAGATGGTCTACATCTATGGCGTCGCCGTGAGCGGCATCGGCGAGAAACCGCCGGTCGCGGAGTCGCGTCCGATGCGCGAGCCGGAGCGGCGCACGCGAAGCGCGTGACGGCGTAGCGAGGCGCCGCCGCGACGATCGCGCTTGCGCGATCGTCAGCGTGGCGCCTTTTGCAAACGAGCCTGTCTTCCGCGCGGTGCGTCCGCGCGGCGCCGTGTAAGATGCCGTCTCCATGTCTCACGGCGAAGTCGAATCGACGTCCGCGTGGCTGCGGCTTTTCGTCACGCTGGCGCTGTCGACGATCGGCGGCGTGGGCATGTGGTCGGTGGTCGTCGCGCTGCCGGCCGTGCAGACGGAGTTCAGCGTCGCGCGCGCCGATGCGTCGCTGCCGTACACGCTGACGATGGTCGCGTTCGGGCTGGCAGGCATCGCAATGGGCCGCCTGTCCGATCGCTACGGCGTCATGCTGCCGGTGATGCTCGGCACGCTGCTGCTGGCGCTTGGCTTCGTCGCCGCCGGCGCCGCGCCCTCGCTCGTCGGTTTCACGCTCGCGCAGGGCCTGCTGATCGGCGCGGGCAGCTCGGCGACGTTCGCACCGCTGCTCGCCCACACGTCGCTGTGGTTCGTGCGCAGGCGCGGGCTTGCCGTCGCCATTTTCGCGAGCGGCAACTATCTCGCGGGGACGATCTGGCCACCGATCGTCGAGCATTTCATTCGCACGGCCGGCTGGCGGCCGACGTATGCCGGTATCGGGCTCTTCTGCGCCGCGACGATGGGCCCCCTCGGATTGCTGCTGCGAAAAAAACCGCCGGCGAGCGACGGCGCGGGTGGCTTCGTCACCGCGCGAAAGCAGTCGCCCGAGTCGCTCGGGCTGTCGCCGAACGCGCTGCAGACAGTGCTTGTCGTAGCGGGCATCGCCTGCTGCGTCGCGATGTCGATGCCACAGGTGCATCTGGTCGCGTACTGCAGCGACCTGGGCTACGGTCCGGCGCGCGGGGCGCAGATGCTGTCGCTGATGCTCGCGTGCGGAATCGTCAGCCGCATCGTGTTCGGCAGCATCTGCGACCGCATTGGAGGCTTGCGAACGCTGCTGCTCGGGTCGATCCTGCAGGGAACCGCCCTCGTTCTGTTCCTGCCGTTCGACGGGCTCGTATCGCTCTACGTCATCTCGGCGCTGTTCGGCCTGTTCCAGGGAGGCATCGTCCCTTCGTACGCGATCATTGTCCGCGAGTTCTTCGACCGCGCCGAAGCAGGCGCGCGCGTGGCGCTCGTCATCACGGCGACGCTGTTCGGCATGGCGCTCGGCGGCTGGATGTCGGGAGCGATCTTCGACCTGACGGGCTCGTATCGCGCCGCTTTCATCAACGGCATCGCGTGGAACCTTGTCAACGTCTCGATCGCGACGTGGCTGCTGCGCCGCTCGATCGGGAAGCTCGCGCTGGCGGGCTGAGTCGCCCCCGCGGTGGCGGTCGCACCTCCGACACCGGGGGGTTGCACCTCCGACACTGAAGTGTGTTATGACGGCGCGCTAGCGCGATCGAGCGCCGCGAGATCGCTTTCGTCGAGCGTCAGGCGGGTTGCACCGATCAACTCGTCGAGCTGAGCGACGGACGTGGCGCTCGCGATCGGCGCCGTTACACCGGGCCTCGTGAGCAGCCATGCGAGCGCGACCTGCGCCGGCGTCGCGCCGTGCGCGTCCGCGATGCGCGCGAGCGCGTCGACGATCGCGAGCCCGCGTGGGTTCAGGTATTTCTTCATCCCCGGTCCGCGCGCGCTTTTGCCGTAGTCCGCTTCCGATCGATACTTGCCGGTGAGAAATCCCGCGGCGAGCGAGAAGTAAGGGATGACACCGAGGTTCTCGCGGATGCAGACATCGGCGAGCGCGCCTTCGAACTCGCTGCGATCGTAGAGGTTGTAGAGGGGCTGCAGCGTCCGGTATTTCGGCAGGCCTTCGGCCGCCGCAGCGAATAGCGCTTCGGAGAGGCGTGCCGCGGTGAGGTTGGACGCCCCGATCGCGCGCACCTTGCCCTGCTCGAGCAGCCGCTGGTACGCCTCCAGCGTTTCATTGAACGGCGTCGATGGATCGTCCCAATGCGACTGGTAGAGATCGATCGCGTCGACCTGCAGGCGGCGCAGCGAATCTTCCGCGGCGCGCAGGATGTACTCCTTGCGCAGGCAGCGGTGGCCGAGACCCATGTCCGAGCCGACCTTGGTGGCGATCACCACGTCGTCGTGACGGCCGCGGCGGGCGATCCAGCGCCCGATGACCGTCTCCGATTCGCCGCCGGCGTGACCTTCGACCCAGCGCGAGTACGAATCGGCGGTGTCGATCAGATTCCCGCCGGCTGCGACGAAAGCATCGAGCAGGCGGAACGACGTCGCCTCGTCGGCCGTCCAGCCGAAAACGTTGCCGCCGAACGCGAGCGGCGCAATGGTGAAACCAGTGTCACCGAGCTTCCGTCTATGCATGTCCGATGGCCTTTGCGTCATCGCCGGGTCGGCTGGTTGCTACGTTCGCAGTTCACCTGCGAGGATCTCGTCGACATAACACCACACCCATGTTTCGCCGGGCTCGATCGAGCGGACCAGCGGGTGCCGGGTTTGCCGGAAATGCCGCGTCGCATGCCGGTTCTTCGAGGAATCGCAACATCCGACGTGACCGCATTCGAGGCACAGGCGCAAATGTACCCACGTGTCGCCCGTGCGCACGCATTCTTCACACACGCGCGTGCGCGTGGTCGAAACCTTGATGCCGTTCAGATGCGAGCAGCGGGCGGCCACCGATGTCCTTTTTCGGATTGAAGGTCGAAGTGATGAATATGCCCACCGCGATCAGCGCTCGAGCGCCGCGCGATCCCAGCCGGCGAGATCGGCGCCGGCCTCGTACGTCGCGCGACAGAACGCGAGCAGCGCCTCACTCGGCGAGGACGCGTTGCGCACGTGATCGTACATGACGATGTACTCACCGAGCTTCGTGTCGTAGAACGTGCCGTTCGGCATGCCCGCGCGGTCGCGAAAACCCGCCGGCTCCGGCGCCGTGTACGAGTAGAACGCCGCGTCGTCGTAGCCTTCGCCGGGCCAGAAGCCGACGCTGCTCACCTCGTGCGAATAGGCTTCGCGCGTGATTGCGTCGGCGCCTTCGCGCGCGGGCGCCCGTCGGCCCGAAAAGCGCGTCACGGCAAGATCGAAGCTGCCCCAGAAGAACTGCACGGGGCTGCATTTGCCGATGAAAGCCGCGCGGAATTCACGGAAGACCCGATCGACGGAGAGAAGCACGCGAAAGAACCGTTCCACGGCGTGGCGGTCGTAGCTCGCGTGCGCGAAGTCCTCGTCGAAAGGTACCGGATCGGGAATTTCCACCGGCATGCGCCAGATCGCGACGTCGATTCCCGCGCGTGCGAGCGTGGCCATGAACTCGGTGTAAAACGCCGCCACGCTTTGCGGTCGCAGCGGCAGCCGATGCACGACGCCGGCATCGCTCTCCAGCGCGAGCGCGTGGTCGATGAAATCGAAGCGCAGCGTGAGCGTGCGACCGCGGTAAGGAATCGCGCCCGTCGTCAGGCCGCGCGCGTCGACGAACAGCGTAACGTTCCACCAATGGTTGACGAGCGGCGTCAGCCCTAGCTTGACTTTGCCGACGACCTGCGACCAGCGGTGAACCGTCGCACAGGTGTCGGCCCACTGCGCGAGCGGAAGCGCCGGCCAGCAGCGCGGGTCGTCAGGCGCCATTGGATCGATCGGAGTGGATGTGTCGACCATCACCGGGCCTCGTCGTTCATCAGCGATCGGACCCCGAATGGATGCGACCGTTCCGCAGCGCGTATAGCACGATTCCGGCGCCAAGCACGGCGCTGCCCGCAGCCACGGCATGCAACGGCAGCGCAAGAGCGACGACCGCGCAACCTGCGAACCCTGCGGCCGCGAGCGCGCGTGGCCATCGCCGTTCGTGTGCCGAGAGCGTGAGCGCCGAAGCGTTGGCAATCGCGTAGTAGACGAGCACCGCGAACGAGCTGAAGCCAATGGCATCGCGCACGTCGGCGATGGCGACGATTGCGACGGTCACGGCGCCGGCGGTCAGTTCGGCCCGGTGCGGTATGCGCCGGCGAGGATGCACCGCTGCGAGAACCCTGGGCAGATCACCGTTCGCAGCCATCGCGAATGCGGTCCGGCTGACGCCCGCGAGCAGCGACAGCAGCACGCCGAGCGACGCAACCATCGCGCCGACGCGGACCACCGGCGACAGTGCCGCCCATTGGCCCTGCTCCACGGCCGTGGCGAGCGGCGCGACGCTCGCGGCGAGACTCGCCGCGCCAACGGCCGAAAGCGCGCAAGCCGCGACGACCGCGTACACGGCGAACGCGATCCCGAGTGCGAGCGGAATCGCGCGCGGAATCGTGCGCGCCGGATCGGCGACCTCCTCGCCCAGCGTCGCGATCCGCGCGTAGCCCGCGAACGCGAAGAACAGGATGCCGGCCGCCTGCAGGACGCCGTAGCCGTTCAGCGGCGCCTCCGGAATCGCGCGCGCGAAGTCCGCGGTACCGCCGAATGTTGTCGCGAGCACGACGAACGCAAGGCAGGCCAGCACGATCGCGACGACGATGCGAGTCGCACCCGCCGTTTTGACGATGCCATGCAGGTTGATCGCGGTGAGCGCCACGACGGCGGCCATCGCGAGCGGCCGTGCGAAGGCGGGCGCCGCGTAATGGCCGAACGTCAGCGCCATCGCCGCGCAACTCGCGAGCTTGCCGACGACAAAGCCATAGCCCGCGACAAAGCCCGCGAACGGCGACAGGCGCTTGCGCCCGTATGCGTACGTTCCGCCCGATTCCGGATACAGCGCGGCCAGCGCGGCCGACGACGTGGCGTTGCAGTACGCGACAAAACCTGCAATGGCGAGTGCAACGAGCAACCACGCACCGGCCGCATCGGCCGCGGGTGCGAGCGCGGCGAAGATTCCCGCGCCGATCATCGATCCGAGGCCGATGACGACCGCATCGGCAGTGCGGAGCTTTCGCGCCAGGCGCGTAGGCGGCATCGCTTCGGATTCGCGCCCGCGGCGACCGGGGCCGCCGGAGTCAGCCGGACGCGGCGAAGGCATCTTTCAGGTCCGCATAGAGCCGGCGAAACAGCGCGCGCCGCGGCGCGAGCGCGTCACGCAGCGATGCATCGGGCTCGATGACGCCGGCAACCGGCGGCGGCGGACAGGATTCGCCGACGCTCGCATCACCGGTCGCGACGCGAGCGAGGCGTGCAGCGCCGAGGGCCGGTCCTGTTTCACCGCCATGATGATAGACGAGCGTGCGATCGAGCGCGGCGGCGACGATGCGGCCCCAGTAGCGCGAACGCGATCCGCCGCCGATCACCGACAGATTGTCGATCGGCTGGCCGCACGCCTCGAGCGCGTCGAGCCCGTCAGCCAGCGCGAAGGCGACGCCCTCGAGCGCCGCGCGGCCGAGGTCCTCGCGCGTGGAAGTCGAATCGAGCCCGAAGAACACGCCGCTCGCCGAAGGATCGTTGTGCGGCGTTCGCTCGCCCGACAGATACGGCAGCATGACGAGCCGGCCGGCAGCCGACGTTCCCGCCTCGCGTTCAATGTCGCGGAGGAACTCCGCTTCGCTCGCGGCACCGGTCAATCGTGACACGAACGACAACGTCGCAGCCGCAGACAGGATCACCGCCATCCGGTGCCACATTCCCGGAATGCAATGGCAGAACGCATGAACGCCGCGAGCGGGATCGGGACGCACGCGCGCATCCGCAACGAATATCACGCCGGAAGTGCCGAGCGACAGGAACGCAGCGTTCGGATGAACGGCGCCGATGCCGACGGCGCCGCATGCATTGTCACCGCCGCCACCGGCAACCGGAATGCCAGCACCAAGCCCGAGTGCCGCCGCGACATCCGGTTTGAGCCACCCGGACACATCGGTGCCCTCCACCAGTCGCGGCATCTGCCGCTCGCCGAGTTCGCAGGCCGCCAGCATTTCCGGCGACCAGCAACGCCTGGCGACGTCGAGGAACAGCGTACCGGCGGCGTCCGACGGCTCGCTGACGAACTCGCCGACGAGCCTGAAGCGAAGCCAGTCCTTCGGCAGCACGACACGTGCGATGCGCCGGAAATTTTCCGGTTCATTTGCGGCAAGCCAGACGAGCTTCGGTGCGGTGAATCCAGGCATCGCGAGGTTCGCCGTAATCTGGCGGCTGCGCGGCTCGCGACGCTCCAGTTCGCGGCACGCGGCGAGCGAGCGGCCGTCGTTCCACAGGATCGCCGGACGGATCGTTCGGTGCTGCGCGTCGAGCAGGACGGCGCCATGCATCTGCCCCGACAAGCCGATGCCGCGGACCCGCGCCAGCGCGGATGATCCAAGTCCGGCGACCGCGGCGACCGTCGCCTGCCACCATGCGTCCGGATCCTGTTCCGACCATCCGGGGTGTGGCCGGGAAACCGACAGCGGCGACGACGACTCGGCGGCGAGACTGCCCGCATCGTCGATCAGGACGGCCTTGACGCTCGACGTACCAAGGTCGATGCCGAGATGCATCGCTCAGGGCTTGCGTCTAAACATCGATCAAGTCTCGCGCCGCATCGATGAGCACCCGCGCCACAGCCGCGCTGCGACACTCACACTCGGCTCTCGACATAGCGCGTAAGCACGGCGCGTGAGCCTTGCTGCCACACACGTTCGAGCGCGCGGCAGAAGGCAGCTGCATAGACGGGATTCGAACCGACGTCGCCGTAAATATCCGTCATGCCGAGCCACGCACGCGGATCGCGTCGCGCTTCGATCGCGACGGCATTCAGGCGTGACCAGCTCGGGTCGTTGGGCTCGATCGTCGCGCCGCTTTCGGTCTCGCCGTAGCAGTAGCGGCACCAGAGCGCCCCCACGAGCGCAAGGCCGTCGATCGAACGCCCGCCGGCCAGACGGTCGGCGACCGACGGCAGGATGAACTTGGGCTGCCGGTTCGAGCCGTCGAGGCACAGACGGCGGATCGTGTCGCCGATCGCCGGATTGCCGAAGCGCTCGACGACCTGCGCCTTGTAGTGCTGCAAGTCTGTCGAAGGCACGGGCGGCACGCACGGAATGATCTCGTCTTCCAGCAGCTTCGAAAGGAACGCGGCGATCAGCGGCTGCTGCATGGCCTCGTGGACGAAATGAATGCCGAGCAATCCGGCCGGATAGGCAATAGCGGCGTGTCCGCCGTTCAGGATGCGAATCTTCATCCGCTCGAACGGCTCGACGTGCGTGACGAACTGCGCGCCGACGTTCTCGAGCGCCGGGCGGCCCGCCGGGAATCGGTCTTCCACGACCCATTGCCGGAACGCTTCGCAGAATATCGGCCGCGCGTCGACGATGCCGTGCGTCTTCGCAAGAAGCGCGCGCTCCCGATCGGTGGTCGCCGGCGTGATCCGGTCGACCATGCTGTTCGGAAACGCGACGCGCTCGCGGACCCATTGCGCAAGTTCAGGGGAAACGAGCGAAGCGACGCCGGCCACCGCGTGCTCGGTGACTTCTCCGTTGCCTTGCACGTTGTCGCAGGACAGTACCGCGAACGGCGCAATGCCCGCCGCGCGGCGCCGGACCAGCGCGGCGACGATCAGTCCGAACACGGTTCGCGGACGCGCGCCGCGGGGCGCATTCACGATTTCGGCGAGCGCGATCGCGTCGGCGCGGATGTCCGGGTGCGCCGCATCGAAGCGCTGCGTGGCCGGATCCATGAAGTAGCCGCCTTCCGTGATCGTCAGCGAGACGATGCGGATCGCCGGATCGTCGAGTCGCGAAAGAATCGCATCGGCATCGCCGGCCGGCAAAAAGTCGATCATCGATCCGGTGATGCGCGCATCGGACCGGCGCACGTCCTGTTCCACGACGGTGGTGAGCAAGTCCTGGGACAGCAGGTCGCGGCGCATCGCGTCGTCATCGGCGCGCACGCCCGCGCCGATCAACGCCCAGTGGCGGTCGACTCCGCTTTCGAACAGGTCGTCCAGATAGACCGCCTGGTGCGCGCGATGGAAATTGCCGACGCCGAAGTGCACGATACCGGCACGCAGATCGGCCACGTCATAGGCCGGGATTCGTGCTCGCGTGCCGAGCGCCGCCAGGTTGTCGCGTGCAAGGCGAAGGGTCATCTCCGACGAAGCGCGCCGCACCGGGTCATGTCGATCGATGAAGCGACTCGAGCAGCCGCACCACGACCGGTTCCGGCCCGACGAGCATCGGCTGGCGCACCGGAAATCCGTGATCTTCACGAAGCAGCGGCTCGACGCTGAACGTCGATCCGTCGAGATAACGCTCGACGTATCCGAGCGCGCGCGTGAACGGCAGCGCGGGCGCGAGATCCCAGATATAGCAGGGACCGGTGATGATTGCGTCGCACCGTCCCGCGGCCAGCATCATCAGGTGGTAGCACACGGAGCCGAGGTTGTGAATACGGTAACCGTCGATACGGCGGACGTCGACGTAGTCGAGAATCGCCGTGATCATGATGTTGCGGGTGTCGGGCGCGAGGTGGCCCGGGACGGCGGGCGTCGGCTTGCCGTTGAGCAGTGCTTCGCCGTTCTCGAACGTGAACGTCTGGTTGACGAGGGGGAAATGCAGATATCCCGCCACGGGCTCCGCACTGTCGAGCAGTCCCATGCCGAGTCCCCATACGGGCAGCCCGCGTGCAAACGACGCGGTGCCGTCGAGGGGGTCAACGGCCCACTGCCAGCGCGCGCCGGGCAGGTACGAGACCGCCTCTTCCTCCGAGATGACGCCGTAATCCGGCGTGTAAGCGTTGAGGCGTTTCAGCACGTGCGTCGATGCTTCGCGATCGGCGCGCGTCACCGCCGAGCCGTCCGCCTTGTCGTCCGCGACGACGGCGCCGTGCAGCGGCACCGTTATGGCCGCGTATTCGCGAAAGAGCTCGCGTACGAATCCGAGATTGTCGACGCGTGAGCCCAACTAAGCGGTGAGCGTCGGGTAGCGATGCAGAACGTCGAGCAGCGCCGCATGCACGCCGGGACTTCCGACGATGATCTGGCCGCTGTTCAGGAACGAGGCACCGCCGCTGAACGTGCTCACGGCGCCGCCGGCCTCCTCCACCAGCAGGCTGCCGGCGCCGACGTCCCACGCATTGAGACCCTTTTCCCAATGACCGTCGACCCAGCCCGCGGCGACGTAGGCGATGTCCAGCGCTGCCGCGCCCGGGCGTCGAATGCCCGCGACGCGTTGCATGATCTCGCGCAGCGAGTGCAGATAGTCGTCGAGGTAATGCCAGTCCTTGAACGGCAGTCCGGTTCCAACCACGGCCTCCGTCAGGCCTGCGCGGCCGCTGACGCGAATCGGATTGCCGTCGAGAAACGCGCCGCTCCCGCGCGTGGCGGTGAACAGTCGCCCGCTGGTCGGATCGAAAACAACGCCGACGACGACGGCGTCGTCGATGCGTAAGGCGATCGACACGCAGTAATACGGAATGCCGTGCAGGAAGTTCGTCGTGCCGTCGAGTGGATCGATGAGCCAGGTGTAGCGCGACGATCCGCTCTCGCCTGACTCCTCGGCCTTGAATCCATGGCCGGGGAAGCGATCCGACAGCGTGTCGATGATCACCCGCTCGGCTCGCTTGTCGATTTCGCTGACGAAGTCATTGGCCGTCTTGCGCTCGACGGTGAGCTTTCCGCGATCGCGGGCGCCCTCCTGGATGACGGCTCCGGCCGCGCGCGCCGCATCGACGGCGCCCGCGAGGAACGCCGCGAGGGAATCACCGGAGCGTTCCGGCGTGCGAAGCGTGCTCATCGCGAATCAGTGAAACGGAAACGGGCCCTCGAATCGGCCGATGTTGAGCGTGTGCGTGAACAGCACGCGGCCGGTCCACCGATGCAGCTGGAACCCCGGTGGCTCGAGGGTGAACGAGTCGATGCCGTTGCGTCGCAGGTCGAGCGCGGCCTGATGCGCGGTGCTCGGACACGATGACACGATCGTGCCGCCAAAGCGGATCTGCGTCGAGCGGTGAACGTGACCGCAAAGCACCCGCTCCACTTGCGGATGGCGGGCGATCACGCGCTCGAGCGCGTCGCTGCTGTCCATGCCCACTTCGTCAATGTGCTGGAGGCCGGTGACGAACGGCGCGTGATGCATCATCACCAGCGTGCACGCGTCCGGTCGCTGCGAAAGCGTTCGGTCGAGCCACGCAAGGCGCTCGTCGCACACGTTGCCGCGCGTTCGACCGGGCACCACCGAATCGAGGGCGACCAGGCGCAGCGGCAGCGTCTCGATCGCGTACTGGATGAATTCGCCGGACGTCGGCAGATACGGCTGGTCGGCGAATGCGCGCCGGAATTCGTCCAGCCTGTCGTGATTGCCGGGGATCACGTAGTACGGCGTACGCAGGTCCGTGAGGATCTCGCGCAGATGCGCATAGGCCTCGCGCTCGCCCTTGTCGGCCAGGTCTCCGGTGATCAGCACCGCGTCCGGTTGGGGATCGAGCCGGTTCAGGTGCGCAATGGCCTCGCGCAGCATGCCCGCGGTATCGACGCGCTCGTAGGCGCGCCGGCCCTTGGGCATGACGTGCAGATCGGAAATTTGCGCGAGCAGCATCAACTTCTCCTGTTGCGGGGACGAGGATCCCGTCCGTGCGTCACTTCAGCATCGCCCGCGTTTCGGTCACCATCTTTTCGAGCCCGGCGTCGGGAGCGAGCTGGCCGCGCATCACCTCGTAGATGATGTCGCGCTGCATCCGCCAGATGCGCACCGTGTCGCCCGGGTAACCCTGCCAGGGCAGCGCGCGGTCGACCTGCAGCGAGACCGTGCGGAAATTCGGATTCTTCTCGTAGAACGGGCCGAGAAATTGCGGGCCGGTCGCACGCTTGTTGAGCGGCAGATAGCCGGTGATCTCGACGATGATCGTCTGCGCCTCGGGGCCGGTGATGAACTTGGCGTATTCCCACGCGGCCTTCTGCTTGGCGGCGTCCTTCGTCGTCATGATGATCGCGCAGCCGCCGGTCGGAATGCCACCCTTCGCCTTGTCGTCGATCGGGAACACCGTCGTACCGAGCGTGAAGCGCGAGCCGATACCGTCGGTCATCAGGCGCATCCGCGCCGGCGTATCGAAGAACAGCCCTGTCTGCCCGGCGATGAACTGGGCACGCGAAGCCTCGAAATCGAGCAAGGGCATCTTGCCTTCGGTGACGAAGCGGCGCAGGTCGTTCATTACCTTGCGGCCGATCGCATTGTCGAAGGCGATCTTGCCGGAGTCGTCGAGCATGCGGCCGCCTTCCTGGTCGATGATGGCCTGGAAGAGCCACGTGTCCGGCCAGACGTGCGTGTCGTAGCTCATCCCCGCGACGCCCGGTGAAGTCGCGGCGATCTTCGCGGCGAGTGCGATCACGCCGTCGAACGTATTCGGCATCTTGGCGGGATCGCCGCCGGCCTTCTTCACGAGATCGGCGTTGAAGTACAGGATGGGCAACGACGCGTTCACGGCAAGCCCGTATTGCTTGCCGTTGACCTGGCCGAGCTTGATCACCGAATCGGTGTAATTCTCGCTGCGCCATGCCGCCGGCTCGGCTGCGAGCTTCGGACCGAGGTCGACGATCTGCCCGCGCTTTTCCAGCGTCGACGACAACTCGGCGAGCAGATGGAAGCCCGGGAAGTAGACGTCGGGCAGCTGGTTCGCCACCGCGGCGCGCAGCATCGCCTGATGCCCTTCGTCGTAGTCCTTCGCGGGCGCCCGGAACTTGATCTCCACGTCGGGATGCGCCTTCATGAAGGCCTGCGCGATCGGCTCGTGGTACTTCGCAAAGCCCGGCTGCGCGTAGAGAACGTCGAGCGTCACCTTCTGCGCGCCCGCTGGCGTCGCAACGCTCAGCACCAACGCCGTCGCGGCAGTTGCTGCGACCCGATTCCAGAATGGCTTCATGACCTCTCCTCAGGTTGGTCGTTGCGCGGGAGTGATTTTATTTGTACCCTGCGAACAAATGTACAAGACTTGATGCAAAAGTGGAAGCCCGAGAAGCAAGCCTCGCCATCCGGGCCGCATGGCTCTATTACGTCCACGGCCTGACGCAGGCCGAGGTGGCCGGCCACCTCGGCCTGTCGCGCGTCAAAGTGCATCGGCTGGTCGCGCGCGCGCATCAGCAGAGCTGGGTCAAGGTGTTCGTCGAGGGCAGCACGGCGGAGGGCATCGCGCTCGAGCAGGCGCTAAAGGAGCAAAGCAAGCTCCAGTACTGCAACGTCGTTCCCTCCGACATCGAGTCCGGCGAGGCGGTGATCGGAAGCCTCGGGGCCGCGTCGGCGCTCTACCTGCAGCAATACCTGGAGCAGCACCCGAGGTGCTCGATCGGCATCGGCCACGGCCGGACGCTGGCCGCGCTGGCGGACGCGCTGCCCAGGATTCCGCGACCCCACGTCAAGTTCGTGTCGATCCTCGGCAGCCTCACCCGGCGCTCGACGGCGAATCCGTTCGACGTGATCTACCGGCTGGCCGAGCGCACGGGTGGCGAAGGCTACTTCGTTCCCGCGCCGCTCTTCGTCGATTCGATCGAGGATGCCGAAGTCTTGCGCGGCCAGCGCATGGTGAAGAGCGTGCTCGATCTCGCGCACAGGACTGACCTCATCCTGGTCGGCATCGGCAACCTGAAGAACACGCCCGCGATCTACGCGGCCGAGCGCAAGGCGCTGACGGCCGAGGGCATCGTGAGCGAGATTCTCGGGCAGTTTCTGGATCGTGAGGGACGCGTGGTGAACTGCGACATGGCGCAGCGCTCGATCAGCCTTCGACTGGACGCATTGCGCGGCCGTGCGGTCGTCGCCGTGGCGGGGGGCACGGACAAGCGTGCGGCGATCGACGCGGCGCTGCGCAGCGGCCTGCTTTCCGGCCTGGTGACCGACGAGGCGACCGCTCGCGGCATCCTCGCGCGCCCTCGGCGTGCGTCATAATGCTCGTGCACACGAAGGAGAAGCGCAATGATCGAGCTCGTGATCGACCAGCGCACGCGCGACCTCGGTGGCGGATTCGAGGTCGGACGCGTGCTCCCGTTCGGCAAGCGCCGCATGGTGGGGCCGTTCGTGTTCTTCGATCACTTCGGGCCGGTGGATTTTCCGCCGGGTATCCCGCGCTCCATCGACGTGCGCCCGCATCCGCACATCGGCCTGTCCACCGTCTCGTACCTGTTCGAAGGCGAGATCATGCATCGCGACAGCGTCGGCTCCGAGCAGGCGATCCGTCCCGGCGAAGTCAACTGGATGACCGCGGGGCGCGGCATCACGCATTCCGAGCGCTTCGAGCGCGCGCGCGCCGAAGGCGGAACGATGCACGGTATCCAGGCGTGGGTGGGCCTGCCGGTCGCGGACGAGGAAACCGAGCCGTGGTTCGCACATCACGGCGTCGACGACTTGCCGACTTATGAAAGCGGCGGCTTATGGGCGCGGCTGGTTGCCGGCGAAGCGTTCGGCGCGCACGCCGGCGTGAAGACGTATTCGCCGATGTTCTACGTGCATTGGCGGCTCGCGGCCGGCACGACAGCGGAGCTGCCGGCCGAGTATCCGGAGCGCGCCGCTTTCGTCGCGGCGGGGCACGTTGAAGCGGACGGCCAGGTGCTGGAGACCGGCCGCATGGCGATCTTCGCGCCCGGCTCCGCGGTGCGCTTCACCGCGTCAACGAACGCGATCGTCATGCTGCTCGGCGGCGAGCCGATCGGCGAGCGGTTCATCGACTGGAACTTCGTGTCGTCGTCGCAGGAGCGCATCGAGCAGGCCAAGGCCGACTGGCGCGCGGGGCGCATGAAGCTTCCCGATCTCGACAATCAGGAGTTCATTCCGCTGCCTGGCGGACCGCCGCCGCCGCCCAGTCCAATGTGACTTTGAGGTCAGAGCTCTCAGTCGGCAAGGGTTCGGCGCTGTTGCGATAGCGCGTCCGACTTACGGCTCTGACCCCAAAGTCGTCACCGTTTCTCCAGCGCGGGCACCCACTTGCCGTCGCGCGCGAGGCTGTTCATGTGCAGCCGGTGATGGAAGGCTTTCTGCGCCGCTTCCACTTTCGCGGCGTTGCCCGCCCACAGGTGCATCACCGGGTCCTGCAGCGCGCGTGCGAACGAGAACGAAAGGACCCATGGCGCGCGACCGCTCGCGGCAGCATTGATCGCGTTGAGATTCGCGGTCGCTTCTTCCGGCGTCTGTCCACCGGAAAGAAAGTTGATCGTCGGCACGCTCGCGGGAACCGTTCGCCGCAACACGTCGAGCGTCGCCTTCCCGACGGTTTCCGCGGACGCCTTCACCGGACTCGCCTTGCCCGGCACGACCATGTTCGGCTTCAGCACGATCAATTCGGTGGCGACGCGATGCCGATGGAGGGCGTCGAACACCGCGTGCAGAACCGCCTCCGTGACTTCGGCGCAGCGCTCGAGCGAGTGGTCGCCGTCGATCAGCACTTCGGGCTCGACGATCGGAACGAGCCCCGCCGCCTGGCAGATGCCGGCGTAGCGCGCGAGGACCTCGGCGTTCGCCGCGATGCCGAGCGGCGTCGGATTGCGCGCGCCGATCGCGTACACCTCGCGCCATTTCGTGAACCGCGCGCCCTGCGCCTTGTACGCTTTCAACCGGTCGGCGAGACCGTCGAGTCCCTGCGTGATCAGGTCGCCGTCTGCGCCCGGCAGTGCCGTCGTGCCCTTGTCGACCTTGATGCCGGGCAGGATCCCATGCTTGACCAGTACCTGCGGCAGCGGCGTGCCGTCGGCGGCCTTCTGGCCCAGCGTCTCCTCGAACAGGATGACCCCGCTCAGGTAGTCCGCTGCACCCGGCGTCGTGATCAGCAGCGAGCGGTACGCGCGGCGCGAATCTTCCGTGGATTCGATCCCGACCGCAGTGAAGCGCTTGGTGATCGTCGGCGTGCTCTCGTCGGCGGCGAGGATGCCCTTGTGCGCCTCGACGATCTTCGCGATCGTCGCTTCGAGCTCGTTTCGTTCGGTCATCTTGATTCCTCCATTGCCCGGTCCGTTTAGTTTACGCCTCACGCTACACTTTCCGCGTGGCCTACCGCCTGCCCGCCTTCGTCGCGCGAACGTTCGAATCCACGCCGCTCGCGCGCGCGGCCTTCCGCAACTTCTACTTCGGATCGATCGGCGCCGCGCTGGGCTACACGATGCAGGCGACGATCTCGGCGTGGCTGATGGCCACGCTGACGACGTCCGCGCTGATGGTGGCGCTCGTACAGAGCGCGAGCACCGCCCCGACGCTCCTGTTCGGCCTTTTTGCAGGCACGCTCGCCGACATCGTCGACCGGCGGCACGTCATCATGGTGACGCAGGGCGTTCTGTTCGCGGCGAGCCTGCTGCTCGGCGCGGCGGCATTGCTGGACGTCATCGGCCCGTGGTCGCTGCTTTTCCTCACGTTCGCCGTCGGCGCCGGCTTCACGTTCTACCTGCCGGCGCAGCAGGCGAGCATCAACGAGATGGTTTCGCGTGCCGAGCTCTCCCGCGCCGTTGCGCTGGGCTCGGTCGCGTTCAACGTCGCACGCGCGGTCGGACCGGCGCTGGCCGGCGCGATCGCGGCGGCGATGACGTCCGGAAGCGCACTCGTCGTGGCAGCCTTCTGCTTCGTGCCGATGTTCATCGCGATCCGTCGCACGCGCCCGGTCGAGGTCGCGCTTCCCGGCGTGCCCGAACGGCTGCTTTCCGGCGTGATGGTCGGGTTGCGTTACGTTCGACACTCGGCGCCGATGCGCGCGTACGTCGTTCGCAATCTCGTCTTCAGCGTGTGCGCGAGCGCGTTCTGGGCGCTGCTGCCGCTGATCGCGCGCGACCAGCTCGGCCTGGGTGCCGGCGGCTTCGGCCTGCTGTCGGCGAGCTTCGGCATCGGCGCGATCGTCGGTGCGATCTCGATTCCGGGCCAATTGCACCGGCAGCCGATGAATGCCGTGGTGACGTCCGGCGGCCTGTTGTGGGCGGCGGCGACGCTGTGCGTCGCCTTGACCGTGCATACGACAATCGCGTTGGTCGGCGCAGCATGCGCCGGTGCGGCATGGGTCTACGTGTTCGCGACGTTGTCCGCGGGCACGCAAAGCAGCGCGCCTGCGTGGGTGCGCGCGCGCGCCGTGGCGATGAACATCGTCACGACGCAAGGATGCCTCGCGATCGGCAGCGCCGTCTGGGGCGCGCTCGCATCGGGTGTCGGCACGCGTTGGGCGCTCGGCGCTTCCGCGGTCGCGGTTGCCGGGCTGCAATGGCTCTATCGGCGTGTGCGCGTTGAGATGGGCCAGGAAGCCGACGTGGTCCCGGGCGTGCGCCTGCCCGAGCTCGGCCTCGCGGCCGAGCCGCTGCCGGACGACGGCCCCGTACTGATCCAGCTCGAATACCGGATCGACGCCGACAAGCGCGAGCAGTTCCTGAAGGCGATCGCGAAAGTCGGACCTACCCGACGGCGCAACGGTGCGACGAGCTGGCGCGTGTTTCGCGACGTCGGCGAAGAGGGCCGGTTCGTCGAGCGTTACGTGATCGAGTCGTGGGCCGAATACGTGCGCCTGCGCGCGCGGATGACGATGGCCGACAGCCACCTGCAGCAGCGCGTCGCGGAGTTGCAGCGCGCCGACGTGCCGATCCGCGTGTCGCGCCTGATCGGCGTCACCGCGGAGGGCAGCGGGTTGCGGGAGGCGCAGCGGTAGCGGCAATCGACGCATGCGGGGATAGCAGCAACCGCGATGCGCGCGCCGCGCGCTCGAGCACGGAAGGAATCAAGCCTTCACCGGCACGTCAGGATCGCGCGTGTCGTCCTCGGGCAGCGGAAACTGGAATCCTTCCGCATACGCCGGTTTTTCGCCCTTCTGGTAGGCCTGATAGAGGCGCGCATATTCCCTCCGCGCGTCGGCGACGGAGCGGCGGCCCGTCACGATGTCGTGCGCGAGGTTCACGGCGACGAAATTCATCGACGTTCCGCCGCAGCGCGCCGACAGCTCCCCCTTCGTGCGCTCGACGATCACGCTCCCGTCGTACTCGGCGAGCTTCGAGTACATGTCGACCGGCACCTGATAGTCGATCCATTGCTCGAGAAAATCGGTATGGTGCTCGGGGAAGTCGTGCGGCACTTCCGCGCGAGACAGCACCGTCCGCTTCCATCCATCGCGCGTGCGGAACCAGACGAGTTGCGACGGCGTGTACTCGTCGGGCACACCGTAATAGTCGACGAGTCGCTTCGCCGATTCCCGGGGATTCTTCGGCCAGTCCTTGATCGTGCCTTCAATCGCGGCGTGCATCGTTGCCTCCTCGGTCGGGGTCTGCTGCACAACACGTCACGCGCGATTGCTGGCCCGGCCAACAATTGCCCGCGCTCCGCGCGTGACGTTCCTGTTGTTGTGACGGCCGCCGGCCGAATTCGTTGCGTGGCGTCTTATCGCTGTGACGACCGCCGCCCGCTTGCGTTTCCCGAAAATGTCACCGGCTGTTGCACGCCGGGCTCGAACCGGGACGGATCGAGCGAAGTCGAGTGTGTTGCGAGATAGACCTCACGCAGAAACGATGCAAGACCGCCTATGACGGCCATCATCGCGAGCACGAACAGCGCGCCCTCCACCCAGCGCAGGTTGGCGGCGAAGAACTCGTCCGCGAACAGCACGGCGATCACCAGGCAGACGAGAAGCGCCGCCGCCGTGCAGAAGTTGATCGACCAGCTTGCGAACCTGCGCCGCCGCTCGAGATAGGCGAGCTCGGCACGCGCCACGATCCGGGCGCGCTCGTCCATGTGGGGCCACGCCTGCTCGAGCCAGCGGCCGCGGTCGATGACGCGCGCGAGGCGGTTCGCCATGACTCCGAGGAGTCCGGCGATGCCGGTCAGCAGGAACACCGGCGCGATCGCGAGCTGAATCGCATACGCAATTGCAGGCAGTGCCTGTCCGCTGAACATGGCCGCAGTCCGCCGTCGAAACCGGACGCGAACGATACCATCGGCGCATCCGGTCTGCGCGGCGGCCAAGCGCGCGTATAGTCGGGGCTCCGCATTCACGTCCGAGGAGGTCAGCGATGAAAGTTCCCGTGATCGTCGTTGTCGACGTGGCCACGCGTCAGCGTGCGCGGATCGCTCGGCGGGCAGCGGCGGCGCTCGCGGCGATCGCCGCGGGCGCCATCGTTGCCGGGTGTGCGGCGCCCGGCGGGCCGCGATCGGACGACCTCGTCTGCAACAGTGCGCAACAGTGCCGAGTGACCGTGCGCGTGAGTTGCAACCCCGGCTGCACGGCATCGATCGACCATCCGCGCGTACTGGCACGCGGCAACGACATCGTCTGGATCGTCGCCAACAACCCTGGACAATCGTACGCGTTTCGCACGCAGGATGGCGTGGTCTTCAAGACCGAAGCGGGCCGCAGCGTGTTCCGCTGCCACCGGGAAGCGACGGGCGAGCGTTACGCGTGCACGAACCGCAGGGATCCGGGCACCTACGAATACGGCATCGTGCTCGAAGGCTCGCCGCCGGTGCCGGTGCTCGACCCGTGGGTCGTCAACTGACGATTGCGGCGTCGCGCAGGTCGGCCCGCCAGGCCGCGTGTGCCTCTGACGGTTTCGGCATCGGGCCGCAAAGGCGTTGATCGGGCTGCCCGAAATCGCCGCGCTCGCGCTCGCGGCACTCGCCGGGTGGATCGCGTGGGACGCGCTGCGCGCCCGCGAACACGCGAACGACGCGATGCGCGCCGCCTGCCGCGCGCGCGGGTTTTTCTTTCTCGACGACACGGTATCGCTCGCGTCGCTGCGACCGGTGCGCGACGAGGACGGCCGCATGCGCCTGCGCCGCGTATATCGCTTCCAGTTCAGCGACACGGGGCACAACCGGCGCAACGGCTCGATCACGTTCGTCGCCGGCGCGGTGACCGACCTGCAACTCGATGCCGGGCCGGACGGCCATTAGCGGCCGCCGGGAAACGGTGCGGTGACGCGCACCGGCTTGTCGAACCGCCCTTCCTGCCCGATCTTGTCGGTTGATTACCGGAGAAGACGATGAAAACCTTGTTGCCGTTGGCAATCGCCGCCGCGCTGCTTCTGCCTGCCGCCTCCTTCGCAGCCGACGCCCGCACCGAGTATTACGAGCGCAACGCCAACGCCGATCTCGCCAAATTCCGCGAGCTCGACGTCAACCGCAACAATGCGATAACGCGTGAAGAAACCCGCGGCGACATCGATTTCGCGCCGCGCTTCGACGACATCGATGTCAACCGCGACGGCGTCGTGACGCTCGACGAGTTGCTGTCATACGTCGAGCGCCATTACGGCGTGAAGCTCGCGGCCGGCTAACAACGCGGGGGGGAAAGCCGCCGGAGGTAATCTCACGTTCGGCGGCATTGACGCGCATCAAGGCGGCTACCGCCGCGCACCTTTAACTTCGATGGCTCCTGGCGGCGGTCCGCAAGCATCGCCGCGCCTGCCGGAGCCTCGATGCGTCTGCTGCTCGTCAATCCGCGTTACCCCGAAAGCTTCTGGAGCTTCAAATGGGCGGTCGAGGACATCCTGCCCGCGAAGCGCGCCATCAACCCGCCACTCGGCCTCGCGACGCTCGCCGCCCTGTGCCCAAAACACTGGGACGTCGAGATCGTCGACGAGAACGTCGAGTCGATTCCGCTCGCGCCGGCAGCTGACCTGATCGGCGTTTGCGGCATGGGCGTGCAGTTCGCGCGCCAGTCCGAGCTGCTCCGCTATTACCGTGCGCAGGGCTACCGCGTCGTCGCCGGCGGCAGCTTCGCTTCCCTGTGTCCCGAGCGCTACGAGGGCGTCGCGGACACGGTGGTCGCCGGCGAGGCCGAATACACATGGCCCCGGTTCTGTGCCGACTTCGACGCCGGCGGCGCCGTCGCCCTGTACCGCGAGACCGGCGTCGTGGCGCTCGCCGATTCGCCGACGCCGCGCTTCGACCTGCTGAAGCTTCCCCTGTACTCGACGGCCACGATGCAGTTCTCCCGCGGCTGCCCCTATCTGTGCGAGTTCTGCGACATCATCGTCATGTTCGGGCGCAAGCCGCGCACGAAGACCGTCGCACAGATCGAGCGCGAGCTCGACGCGTTGCGCGCGCTGGGTGCGCGCAACGTGTTCTTCGTCGACGACAACCTGATCGGAAACCGCGGCGTCGCGAAGACGCTGCTGCGCGGATTGATCGACTACCAGGCGCGGCACGGCTATCGCTTCCGCTTCGGCACCGAGGCGTCGATCAACCTCGCGCAGGACGCGGAGTTGCTGCGGCTGATGCGCGACGCCGGGTTCGGCTGGGTGTTCATCGGCATCGAATCGAGCGACCCACGAACGCTCAAGGAAACGCGCAAGACGCAGAACACGCAACAGGACGTGCTGACGTCGATCCGCGCGATCTACGCGCAAGGCATCGACGTGCTCGGTGGATTCATCGTCGGCTTCGACAACGACACGCTCGCGAGCTTCGAAACGCAATACCGGTTCATCATGGACTCGGGCATCCAGGCCGCGATGATCGGCCTCCTGACCGCGCTGCCGCGCACGCCGCTGTACGAGCGTCTCGAGCGCGAAGGCCGCTTACGCAACGCGCTCGACCATGCCGACAACACCAAGGTGACGACGAACGTCGTGCCCAAGCGCATGCCGTACGACGACCTGATTGCCGGCTACAAGCAACTGTACCGGCGCCTGCTGGTCGATCGCGCCATCGCGCGCCGCGTACGCAACAAGATGCGGCATCTGGGCGATCCCGTCTACGACGGCGAATACCCGGCACCGCAGCGGGTCGGCATCGTCTGGCGGCTGCTTTGCAAGGGCATCGCCGCAGGCGGCCCCCGTCGCATTGCGCATTTTCTGGCGTCGCTGCCCTGGCTTTCGCCGCGCAAGCTGCCGCTCGCCGTCGTCGACTGGATCTGCGCGCTGTCGATGCGCGACTACGTCGAGCGGCATTTCGAGCAGCCGCCTGTTCGCGCGCGCTCGCGTATCGACCGGCGGCTCGCCGATTTGCGCAGCGCCGTCGCGCGCCACGTCGAAGCCGGCCGCGTCAGACTCGGCGCGCAGGCAGCACGCATCAACATCGCGCTGTCGTTCGACACGACTGCCGGCGTCGCCTTTTTCGCAGCGCTCGCACGGCATCTCGATCGGATGCTGCGGCAGCCGGGGGCGACATTGCAGATCACCGTCGAGCGGCTGCGCTCGCATGAGACGCACGAGCTCGAGCGGCTGCTTGCCCGGCTATCACGGCACGGCGACCGCATTTTCGTGCGCTTGCACGCGTCGCTGCGCGAGCGCGTGGTGGTCGACTCCTCGCGCTTCAACCTGATACTGCTCCCCGCTTCCTGACGCACCGGTACGCGGCCGCTGCGGCCGCACGGGAGTCCTGACGCAGCCGGCCGGCCTCGGGCCGGTCGATGGGTTCGTTACACTTCGGACCCATGTCACTGGCCTTGCTGCTCGCGCTGCCCTTTATCGGCAGCGCCGTCGCTGCGCTCATGCCCGCGAACGCGCGCAACGCGGAATCGACATGGTCCGCGCTCGTCGCAGTGGCCGCGCTCGCATACGTTGCCCTGCTGTTTCCCGAGGTGCGTGACGGCGGCGTCATCCGTGAGGAGATCGCCTGGCTGCCGGACGCGGGGCTTGCGCTCGTCCTGCGCATCGACGGCTTCGCCTGGATGTTCGCGATGCTCGTCACCGGCATCGGGCTCCTGGTCGTGCTGTACGCGCGCTACTACATGTCGCCGGCGGATCCGGTGCCGCGCTTCTTCTCGTTTCTGCTCGCATTCATGGGTTCGATGCTCGGGCTCGTCATCGCGGGCAATTTGATCGAGATCGTGTTCTTCTGGGAGCTGACCAGCCTGTCGTCCTTCGTGCTGATCGGCTACTGGCATCATCGCGCCGACGCCCGTCGCGGTGCGCGGATGGCGCTGATCGTCACCGCCGGCGGCGGCCTGTGCCTGCTCGCCGGCATGCTCGTCCTCGGCCGCATCGCCGGCAGCTACGATCTCGACGCGGTATTGAAGGCTGGCGATGCTGTGCGCGCCGATCCGCTCTACCCGGTCGCGCTGACGCTGGTGCTGATCGGCGCATTCACGAAAAGCGCCCAGTTTCCGTTCCAGTTCTGGCTGCCGCACGCGATGGCGGCACCGACGCCGGTGTCCGCCTACCTGCATTCGGCGACGATGGTGAAGGCCGGCGTTTTCCTGCTTGCGCGCCTGTGGCCCGTGCTCGCGGGCAGCGAGGCGTGGTTCTGGAGCGTCACCGGCGTCGGGGTCGTCACGCTCGTGTTCGGCGCGTACACGGCGATGTTCCAGCGCGACTTGAAGGGCCTGCTCGCTTATTCGACGATCAGTCACCTCGGGCTGATCACGCTGCTGCTCGGGCTCAACAGCCGGCTCGCAGCCGTCGCCGCCGTGTTCCACATGATGAACCACGCGACGTTCAAGGCGGCGCTGTTCATGGCGGCCGGCGTGATCGACCACGAGACCGGCACGCGCGACATCTCGCGCCTCAACGGCCTGTACAAGGCGATGCCCATCACCGCGACGCTCGCGATCGTCGCGAGCGCGGCGATGGCGGGCGTGCCGTTGCTGAACGGATTCCTGTCGAAGGAGATGTTCTTTGCGGAGACCGTCTTCGTCACGGCGGTGCCGTGGGTCGATTGGGGTCTGCCGGCAGCTGCCACGGTGGCCGGCGCATTTGCGGTGACCTACGCACTGCGTTTTACCGTCGACATCTTCTTCGGTCAGCCCGCGACCGATCTCCCGCGCACGCCGCACGAGCCTACGCGCTGGATGCGCGTGCCGATCGAGCTGCTGGTGCTCGTCTGCCTCGTCGTCGGCATGTTTCCCGCGCGTTCGATCGGCCCGGTGCTCGCGGAAGCGGCCCGTCCGGTGGTCGGCGGCGACCTGCCGGCATACGACCTCGCCGTATGGCACGGCTTCAGCGCGCCGCTGGCGCTCAGCATAGCCGCCACGGTGCTCGGTGTGTTGATTTACCTCTGGCTGCGCGGGCAACTCGCACGCGGCCGCTTTCGCGACGCGCCGTTCGTCGATCGGCTCGACGGGAAGTCGACGTTCGAGCGCTGGCTCGTGCATCTCAATCTCGCCGCGCGCTGGTGCCTCGAGACGTTCGGCACGCGCAGGCTGCAGCCGCAGATGCTGCTGCTCGTCGTGCTCGGCATTCTGGCCGGCGCTGCCGCGCTGCACGAAGGACTCGAATGGGGCGATCGGCCCCGCGTGCCGGCATCCACCGAGATCGTCGCGTTCTGGCTGATCGGCGTCGTGTGCGCGGTGGCCGCGGCCTGGCACGCGAAGTTCCATCGACTGGCCGCGCTGACGATGCTCGCCGTCGTCGGGCTCGTCGTGTGCCTGACGTTCGTATGGTTCTCGGCGCCGGACCTCGCACTCACGCAGCTCGTCGTCGAAGTCGTGACGACGGTGCTGTTCCTGCTCGGCTTGCGCTGGTTGCCGAAGCGGGTCGTGCAGACGGACCCACGCATCGCCACGCGCGCCGCGCTGCGCCGTGTGCGCGATTTCGCGCTGGCGGTGATTGCGGGCTCCGGCATGGCCGCCCTATCGTACGCGATGCTGACGCGCCCGGCGTCGCACAGCATTTCGCCGTTCTTCCTCGATCGTTCGCTGCCCGACGGCGGTGGCACGAACGTCATCAACGTCATCCTCGTCGACTTCCGCGGCTTCGACACGATGGGCGAGATCACGGTGCTCGGCGCGGTCGGATTGACCGTGTACGCGCTGCTGCGCCGCTTCCGCCCGCCGAAGGAGACGAGCGATCTGCCGCGGCAACAGCGGATGGCCCACGCGGCCGACGATCTTCTGCATCCGCGCACGGCGACCGACACCGCACAGGGCTATCTGATGGTGCCGGCGGTGCTCGTGCGTCTGCTGTTGCCCATCGCGGGCGTCATCGCCGCGTGGCTGTTCCTGCGCGGGCACAACGAGCCGGGCGGAGGCTTCGTCGCGGGACTCGTCGTCGCGATCGCGCTGATCGCGCAGTACATGGTGGCGGGCGCGCAATGGGTGGAGGCGCATCTCACGCTGAATCCGCTGCGCCTCATCGCGGTTGGCCTCCTCGCCGCCATGTTGACCGGCACCGGCTCGATGCTGCTCGGCTATCCGTTCCTGACGTCGCACGCCGCGCACGTGTCGCTGCCCGTCATCGGTGAGATGCACGTGCCGAGCGCGACGTTCTTCGACGTCGGCGTGTTCTCGACGGTGCTCGGATCGACGCTGCTGATTCTCGTCGCGCTCGCGCATCAGTCGATCCGCAGCCGGCGCCAGGTCGCGCAGGACGAAGAGGCGGCCGAAATGGAGACGACCCGATGATGGAGGTCGTGATCGCCGTCGCGATCGGCATTCTCGGCGGCTCGGGCGTCTGGCTGGTGCTGCGTCCCCGCACCTTCCAGGTGATCATGGGGCTCGCGCTGCTCGCCTACGCCGTCAATCTCTTCATCTTCAGCATGGGGAGCCTGTCCGTCGGCGAGGAGCCGATCATCAAGCCGGGCCTGCCGCCGGATCTCATGAACTACACCGACCCGCTGCCGCAGGCGCTCGTGCTGACGGCGATCGTCATCAGCTTCGCGACCACCGCGCTGTTCCTCGTCGTCCTGCTCGCGTCACGCGGCCTGACCGACAGCGACCACGTCGACGGCCGTGAAGAGGAACCCTGAGCGATCGCAGGGTGAGCCGGAGGCCGAAGCTTTGAAAGACATCATCGATTCGGCGATGCCGCACCTCGTCGTCGTGCCGATCCTGCTTCCGCTCGCGGCTGCGGCCTTCATGCTGCTGTTCGACGAATCGCACCGTCGCTGGAAGGCGCTGATGAACGTCGCCGCGACGGTCGCCGGGCTGCTGGTCGCGATCGCGCTGCTGACGTGGACGAACCGGCACGAAGGCATCGCGGCGATCGGCGTGCATCTGCCCGGCAACTGGCACGTGCCGTTCGGCATCGTCCTCGTTGCGGACCGGCTCGCGGCGCTGATGCTCGTGCTGACCGGCATCGTCGGCCTCGCCTCCGTGCTGTTTGCGCTCGCGCACTGGCAGCGCAACGGCGTGCATTACCACACGCTCTTCCAGATCCAGCTGATGGGCGTGAACGGCGCGTTCCTCACCGGCGACCTGTTCAACCTGTTCGTGTTCTTCGAGGTGATGCTTGCCGCGTCCTACGGGCTGCTGCTGCATGGCTCGGGATCGGTGCGCGTGCGGGCCGGGCTCAAGTACATCGCCTTCAACCTGCTCGCGTCGTCGCTGTTTCTCGTCGGTGTCGCACTGCTGTACGGCATCACCGGCACGTTGAACTTCGCGGACATGGCGCAGAAAGTCGCGCAGGTTCCCGCGGCCGACCGGGGATTGCTGCACGCGGGGGCCGCCATTCTCGCCATCGCGTTTCTCGCGAAGGCCGCGACGTGGCCGCTCAACTTCTGGCTCGCGCCTGCCTATTCCGCCGCCGCAGCACCCGTGGCCGCCGCATTCGTCATCCTGACGAAAGTGGGTATGTACGCCGTGCTTCGCCTGTGGCCGCTGCTCGTCTCCGCCGAGGCCGGTACCGTTCTGCAATTCGGTGCCGATGCGCTCGTCTACGGCGGGCTCGCGACGCTGGCGTTCGGCACGATCGCCATGCTCGCCTCGCAGCAGCTCCGGCGGCTCGCCGCATACTCGCTCGTGATTTCATCCGGGACGCTGCTTGCGGCGATCGGCATCGGCGGCGCGAACCTGATCGGCGGCGCGCTGTATTACCTGATGGGGTCGACGCTCGCGTCATGCGCGCTGTTCCTGCTCGTCGAACTGATCGAGCGTGCGCGCGAGACCGAGCCGCTGCCGCCGCTTCGTACTGACGAGACCGACCACCTGCCGTTCTACCTCGAGCGGTCCGAGCACTCCGACGATCAGGCCCTCGACCGGGCGCCGCTGATCGGTCGCGCAATTCCGGCCGCGACGGCGTTCCTTGCGCTCGCCTTCGCCGCCTGCGCGCTGATGATCGCGGGCTTTCCGCCGCTGTCGGGATTCCTGGCCAAGTTCGCCATGCTGGCGGCCGCGTTCGAGCCGCCGCAAGTTCCCGACGCGCCGATCGACGCGGCGCGGTGGGCACTCCTCGGCCTGCTGCTCGCATCGGGCCTGCTTGCGACGATCGCGCTGTCGCGTGCGGGCGTTCGCCATTTCTGGCTGCCGCACGTGAGCCCGGCGCCGCGCCTGCGCGTCATCGAATGCGCGCCGATCGCCGCGCTGCTGCTTGGATGCGCAGTGCTCACGGTGCGCGCGGAGCCGATGCTGCGTTACGCACGCGTGACCGCCGAAGGCGTGATCGCGCCGGCCAACTACATCGCGGCGGTGCTGGCGGCGGCGCCGAGGCCCGGATCCGATCGGGCTCCCCGATGAAGCGCGTTCTTCCCGCACCGCTCGTATCGGCTGCACTCTTCGTGCTTTGGCTCGTGCTGAACGGCAGCGTGAGCGCAGGCCATCTGGTGCTCGCGCTGGTACTCGCGGTCGCCGTGCCGATCCTGTGCGCGCCGCTGCGTCCGTTGCCGGTGCGCGTGCGCAATCCGCTGGCGGTGCTGCGCCTGATCGGCGTGGTGACGCACGACGTCGTGGCGTCGAACGTCGAGGTCGGCGTGCGGATCGTTCATGCGCGCCGCCGTCCGCCGCGCGGCGCGTTCGTACGCATCCCGCTCGATTTGCAGGACGCGAATGGCATCGCGGTGCTCGCGCTCATCACGACGATCGTGCCGGGTACCGTCTGGTCGGAGCTCGCGCGCGACCGCAGCGCGTTCCTGCTGCACGTTTTCGACCTCGTCGACGAGGCGGAATTCATCGCGTTCTTCAAGCGCCGCTACGAGCGGCCGCTGCTCGATATCTTCGAATGACGACGCTGCTTTCCACCGCGATCCTCGTCGCGCTCGCGTGCTATTCGATCGCGATGATCCTCGCGGTCGTTCGCCTGCTGCGCGGGCCGTCGGCGCAGGACCGCGTGCTGGCGCTCGATTTCCTGTACGTCAACGGCATGCTCGTCATGCTGACGCTCGGCATCTTCTTCGCGAGCGGCATGTACTTCGTCGCGGCGCTGCTGATCGCGCTCTTCGGGTTCGTGAGCTCGGCCGCGCTCGCGAAATTCCTGCTGCGCGGCGAGGTCATCGAGTGAGCGCCGGGACGCGAGGCGAGGCGTTCGCGTATGAGTAGCGGAACATGAATCTCTGGATCGAAGCCGTCGTCTCCCTGCTGCTCGTCGCGAGCGGCGTGCTCGCCGTCACCGGTGCGCTCGGTCTTTTGCGGCTGCGCGACTTCTTCCAACGCATGCATCCGCCCGCGCTCGCGAACACGCTGGCAACGTGGTGTGCGGCGCTTGCCTCCGTCGTCTATTTCTCGGCGCTCGCGTCGACGCTGGTGCTCTACCCGCTGATCCTCAACATCCTGCTGGCGATTACCGCGCCCGTGACCACGGTACTGCTCGCCCGCGCCGCCCTGCTCCGCAAGCGCGCCGCAGGCGCGGCCGTGCCGCCGCCCCTGGGGGAACGGCGCGGCGCCCAACAATCGCCGCCGATGTAGGCGCATTCCGATTGTGGGGGCGGCCGGTCGATGGGAGCATCGGCCGGAACCCATTGCGGGAGACCGCACTCATGCGCGCGCGGCAGGACGTGCCGGCGATTCCCCGCCGGCTCGCATTCACCCTTGCGCCTTTCCTTGCGGGCTGCGCCGGCGTCCAGTCGACGTTCTCGGCTTTCGGGATGGAAGCGCAATCCACGCGCGCGATCACGATCGGCATGACGATCGCGGGCGCATTGATCGCCATCGGCGTCGCCGCGCTCGTCGTCCACGCGATACGCTCGCCCCCCGGCAGGCTCGACCATCGGCGCGGCATGCGCGTCATCCTCTGGCTCGGCGGCATCGGTCCCGTGGCGCTCCTGACCGTGCTGTTGCTGTTGTCGCTACCGACAATGCGATCGCTGCGCGCGGAGCCCAACGGGCTCGTCATCGCCGTCGCCGGCGAACAGTTCTGGTGGCGCGTGCGCTATGCCGCGACACCCGGCCGGATCGTCGAATCCGCCAACGAAATCCGCGTGCCGGTCGGCCGCACCGTCACGTTCGAGCTCGCGAGCGCGGACGTCATCCACAGTTTCTGGATCCCGGGGCTCGCCGGGAAGGTGGATATGATCCCGGGGCGCACCAATACGCTCGTCGTGCACGCCACGCACGCGGGACGATTCCGCGGCGCATGCGCGGAGTTCTGCGGCCTTTCGCACGCGCGCATGGCGCTCGACGTCGTCGCGCTCGAGGCACCCGAGTTCGATCGCTGGCTCGCGGAAGCGCAACGCCCGGCACCGGACGCGCAGGATGTCGGGCGCGAATTGTTCGAAGCGTATGGCTGCGACGGCTGCCACGCGATACGCGGGCATTTTGCCGGCAGCACGATCGGACCCGATCTGACGCATTTCGGATCGCGGCTGTCACTCGGCGCCGGCACGTCGGCAATGACGGGCGACGCCGTTGCCCGGTTCATCCGCGACTCGTCGTCGCTCAAGCCGGGCTCGCGCATGCCGGCTTTTCGCCATATGCCGCCCGACGATGCCGAGCGTGTCGCCGCGTACCTGACGGATCTGCGCTGATGCCGGACCCCGAAGCTTCCACAGCGGTCGCCCGCATCCCCGACCAGAACGATCCGGCCGTGCGGCGCGCGCAGGAAGCGCGGCTCCGCGCCGTATGGGCGCCGCCGAAAGGCGTCTTTCTCCGGTGGACCGACACCAACAACGACGCCATCGGCAAGTGGTACACGCTGGGTGCGCTCGCGATGATGCTCTTCGCGGGCACGCTCGCGCTCGTAATGCGCGCGCAGCTCGCGGTCCCGGACAACGACCTCGTCTCGGCGTCGACGTACAACCAGCTCTTCACGCTGCACGGCTCGACGATGATGTTCCTGTTCGCCGTGCCGATCTTCGAGGCGGTGTCGATCCTGATCCTGCCCGCGCTGCTCGGCGCGCGCGACCTGCCGTTTCCGCGACTGTCGGCGTTCGGCTTCTGGAGCTTCGCCATCGGCGGCGTGTTTGTCGCCGGTTCGATCTTCTTCGATGCCGCGCCCGACGGCGGCTGGTTCATGTATCCGCCACTCGCGACGGAACCGTCGCAGTCGGGGATCGGCGCCGACATCTGGATGCTTGGTCTGTCGTTCGTCGAGGTCTCGTCGATCGCGGCTGCGGTGGAATTGATCGTCGGCGTCCTGAAGTGCCGGCCGCCCGGCATGCGCCTCAACCTGATGCCGCTCTATGCATGGTACGTGCTCGTCGTTGCGGTGATGATCCTGTTCGCGTTTCCGCCGCTGATCGCCGGGGACATCCTGTTCGAGCTCGAGCGCCTCGCCGACTGGCCGTTCTTCGACGCGGCGCGCGGCGGAGATCCATTGCTGTGGCAGCACCTGTTCTGGATCTTCGGCCATCCCGAGGTCTACATCATCTTCCTGCCGTCGATCGCGATTTTCGCGATGGTCGTGCCCACGTTCTCCCGCCGGCATCTGCTCGGATATCCGTGGGTCGTGCTGGCCGCCGTAGGCACCGGCTTCCTGAGCTTCGGGCTGTGGGTGCATCACATGTTCGCGACGGGCATGCCGGCGTTGAGCCAGGGATTCTTCTCGGCCGCATCCGAAGCGGTCGCGATTCCCACGGCCGTGCAGATCTTCACGCTGATTGCGACCGTGTGGGCGGGCCAGCTCGTGCGATCGACGCCGATGCTGTTCGGCGCCGGCGCGCTCGCGATCTTCGTGATCGGCGGCCTGACCGGCGTGATGGTCGCCGTCGCGCCGTTCGACTGGCAGGCGCACGACACGTACTTCATCGTCGCGCATCTGCATTACGTGCTTGTCGGCGGCGCCGTGATGCCCCTCTTCGGCGGCCTCTATTACTACTGGCCGCTCGTTACGGGCAAGAAGCTTTCCGATCGCCTCGGACGGATCGCGTTCTGGCTGATGTTCGTGGGGTTCAACGTCGGCTTCTTTCCGATGCACGTGTCGGGCCTGATGGGCATGCCGCGGCGCGTGTATACGTATCCGGCGGGTCTCGGCATCGATGCGCTGAATCTCGTGTCGACCGCCGGCGCGTTTCTCTTCGCCGCCGGCGTCGCCGTTGTCGTCGTCGACCTGTGCCTGTCGCCGCGCCGCTCGCATGCGCCGCGCAATCCGTGGAACGCGGGCACGCTCGAATGGCTCGCGCACCCGAAGCGCCAGGAATACTGGGGCGTGCGCAGCGTGCCGCTGATCGAAAGCCGTTACCCGATCTGGGACCAGCCCGATTTCGTGCGCAACGTCGACGAGGGCCGCTATCTTCTCCCCGATGCCGAGGAGGGCAAGCGCGAACTCGTGATCACGTCGGTGCTCGATGCGAAGCCGCTGCACGTCCACCGAGTCGCCACGCCCTCGGTCAAGCCGATGCTCGCCGCGGCGACGCTCGGCGGCGTTTTCATCGCGACGACCTACCACGGCTATGTCATCGCGACCGTGTTCGCGATCGCCGCGCTCGCCACGATCGTGTGGTGGCTGTGGACCGGCACGTCGGTCGTGCCCGAGAAGCGCGCGAAGCATGCGGGCCTCGGTCTCGTGCTGCCGCTGCATGCGACCGGACCCGCGTCTTCGGGCTGGTGGGCGATGTTCATCACGATGGTGGCCGACACGGTTGCGTTTGCGTCGCTGGTGTTCGGCTACTTCTACTACTGGACGATTCAGGCGCAGTTTCCGCCCGCGGCAATGCCGGGTCTCGCGGGACCGGGCTGGCGCTGGCCGGCAGTCGCCTGTGCGCTCGTAGGTGCCGGCTGGCTTGCGACGCTCGCGGCACGGGAGGCGAACGCGCGCGGCCTTCGCGCGGGCGCGTGCGGCGCCCTCGCGCTCGCGGCACTCGCGACGGCAGCGGGCGGCATCGCCGGCCTCATGGGTCCATGGCACGCGGGTCTTGCGCCGCAAGCGCACGTGTATGCGGCCATCGTGTGGGTGCTCGTGTCCTGGGTGACGGCACATGCGGTGCTCGGCGTCGTCATGCAGCTCTACGCGCTGTCGCGCGGCATCGCCGGCAACACCACTCGCGAGCACGACGGCGATTTGCGCAACGTCGCGCTGTATGCGCATTTCCTTGCGTTGCAGGCGCTGGTTGCCTTCGCCGTGACCGCCCTGTTTCCGGCACTCGCATGACGGACCGCGACGCTTCGCTGATCGCCGCGCTGCTCGACCGCGCGCAGCGGTATCGCTACTCGCTATGGACGCTCGTCGTGCCGCCGTCGATCTGGGCGGTGCATTTCCTGTTCTGCTACATTTTCGCGGCAATCCATTGCGCAAAAGCCGGCCGCATCGCGAGCCTCGCGGCGATCCGCGTCGAGATCGGCGTGGCCACCGTCGTCGCGCTCGGCCTCGTCGGGGCCTGCGCCTTCGTCGCCTGGGCGCAGGCACGCGTCGAAGGCGATCCGCCGCCGCATCGTGAATCGACCGACGAGGATCGCGTTCGCTTTCTTGGCGTCGCCGGGCTGCTGCTCGCAGGACTGAGCGCCGTCGCCATCGTTTTCACCGCGTTGCCGGCGGCCCTGATCGGAGATTGCCGTTGAAGCTTACGGTGCGCCTCACGTGGAAACGCGTGTTCGGCGCGCTCGCCGCGCTGGTACTCGCAGGCCTCGCGCTTGCATGGTCGGGCATCGTCAACATCGGCGCGTCGACGGGTCATTGGGCAATCACCGACTGGTTCCTGCACTGGTCGATGCGCAACACCGTGCGCACGTACGCGGCGTTGACGGTGCAGGCACCCGCGATCGATCCGACCGGGCTCGTTTCCGCCGCCGGCCACTTCGCGGCGACCTGCGCCACGTGTCACGGCGCACCCGGCGAGCGGCCTTCCCCGGTCATGCAGTCGGCGACTCCGGATGCGCCGGATCTCATGCAAACGGCCGGCACCTGGAACGACAAGGAGCTGTTCTGGATCATTCGCAATGGCATCAAGTTCACGCCGATGCCGGCCTGGCCGGCGCTTTCGCGCGAGGACGAAGTGAGGCGCATGGCGGCGTTCGTGCGGCGTTTGCCGACGATGACGCCGGAAACCTATCGCACGCTCGCGTATGGCGCGGGTGGCGTACCTGCCGGCAATCCGCAGACGTTCGACGATGCGCTCGCCGACTGCGAGCGCTGCCATGCCGACGATGGCCGAGACCAGCCGGATATCCCGGTGCTGGCTGGCCAGAAACCGGCGTACCTGCTCGAAGCGTTGCGCGGCTTCGCCGCGAATCGACGCCCGAGCGGCGTGATGAGCGCGGCGGCTGCTCGTCTCGATGTCGAGACGATGCGCGCGCTCGCCGAGCACTATGCGAAGCTGCCTGGACTAGACGAGGATCGCGATGCGCCGCAGGCGACGAATGCGGTGAAGGCCGCAAGTGCAACCGAGATCGCGGAAGCGGCGCCGGAGCAGGCGCTCGTGGAGCGCATCGTCGCGAACGGCCTGCCCGAGCACGACCTGCCCGCGTGCGCGAAATGTCACGCGCCGGGCAAACGGCCGGATTACCCGGTGCTCGCCGGACAAAAGGCGGGTTATCTCGCCGCGCGCCTGTGGCTATGGCGCGGCGATCCGGCGATCGTCGAGGCGCGACAGCCGAACGACAGCATGGCGATGATCGCGCGCCGGATCCCGGAGCACCTGGTCGAGCCGCTGGCGCGGCGCTACGCCGACGCGCGCTAGCGGCGTGCAGCCGAGGAAGCGGCAGTAAATGCTCGCGGTACGGCTGCTAACGCCCCATGCGCCGTTCGTAGTTGTCCGACACCCGTTGCACGAGGCCCGCATCCGCGCCGCCGGGTCCCTTCGAATCGAACTTGACCTGGATGCGGCCGTCGGCGAGCGTCTGCACCATCGCGGTGATCTCGGTGCCACCGCGCTCGCCGCGAATGACGCCGGCGCCGCGATCCTGCGCGGTAATCGTGAGACCCGCGTCGGCCATCGCCCCGGACGCGGCGCTCCACGACCGGTCGTAGCGCTGCGAAACGGACGGTTGCGATACCGCGACAGGTTCGTAGACGACGCAGCCTGCAAGCGCGAGCGCGCTCGCGACGGCCAGCGAGCCCAGCGCGCGCGTCATCGTCGACCGGCGCGGGTTCATTTGCCGGATGCCGCGACCCAGCCGTCGCCCGGGTCGTAGCGGGTGATCTTGCGCGCGAGCTCGGCCGTGTTCGGCCCGAGATCCTTCTGGTACACGACGCCGTCGTAATTGACGATGAACGTCATGACGCCCGTCTGCAGGTACTTCGCAGGATAGGCGATGGCGGCGAACCCGCCGATCATGTGTCCCTTGACGACGTAGTCGAGCGCACCGCCCTTCGCATGCGATCCCTGGCCGGTCAGCATGCGGAAGTAGTAGCCGTGATACGGCGTCGGTCCGCTCTTCTGCTGGTAGCCCTCCGCCGTCGCCGTGCTCATCAATGCACCAAGCGGGCTCGGTGGCTCGCCGGCCTTAGTCGGCCAGTACAGGCCGTCGCGGCGGCCCTGCGCGCTCGCGAACTTGCGGGCGTACTCGCGCACGCCGTCGCGGTTGCGATCCGCGCTCGCATAGTCGTGCTGCGCGTCGACGATCGCGAGCATCACGTTGATGACCGAGAGCTCGTTCTCGCCGATGCGGCGCGCGTTCAGCTCGTTGACGCCCGCGGCTGTATCGAACCGCCAGCGATCTCCTGTCTTCACGAGCGGGAACGCGAATGGAAAGTCGTCGTTGCCGAGCGTGAGACTGGCACGGCTGTCGCCGTCACGCACGATCGCATGCTTCTGTTCGTAGGTAGCGGCGAACTGCTCGGCCCGCGCACGGTCGGCCACCTTGTCCGGCGAACGGATCGACTTCTCCGCCTCGGGGCCGAGGACGCCCAGCATCGTGGCGCTGTCGTGAGCCTTGGCTGCGCGGGCGAGCGCGTCGGCTGCTTCCTCGGGTGTCGCGAACGTGCGCTGCGCCGCGTGCGCCGCCGACGATGCAAGCAGCACGCCAAGCGCGAGTACCAGAAAGCGCGAAACGTGGAAGAACATGTCGGCTACCTCGTGTCGTGAAACGTACGTGCGCGTCGCGAGCGGGCTCGCCGCGGAAGACATGCAATGGTTGCGATTCATCGCCGGCCTCCGCCCCCGCGTCCGCCTCCGCCGCCGCGCCCGCCACCGCCGCCACCTCCGGCGCGCGCACCGGACGACGACCGCGCGCTGTTCATGCTCGACGCGCCGCGATTGCTGAAGTTGCTGGTTTGTGCGCGCGAGCCGGTGTCGAAGGCGGAGGAGCTGCGACCGGAATAGTCGCGGCCGGACGCGCCGCCGCCACCACCACGGTTGACCGGCGACGCGCTTGCACCGAGATCGGGGCGGCTTCCGCCGCCGCGATTGGCCGAAGCGCTCGCACCCGCGTCGCGTCCGCCAGCCCGCGTCTGCTGCATGCTGCCGCCGTCACGGCCGCGATAAGCGTCGCGGCTCGCCGCATTCGACGATGCGCCGCGGTTGTACTTCTGCGCGGTGCCGCTGTCGCGGTAAGGCACCGCGCCACGGCGGTCGGAGTTGTGCTGCCAGTTGCCGTTCGAGATGTTGGTCTTGTTGAAGTTGTTGTAGCGGTTGACGTTGACGTTCACATCTCCGCGACCCCAGCCGACGTTACCCCACAACGCGCCCCCGACGATCACGCCGGCAGTGAAGCCGAGGAGAGCGCCGCCGGCGACGTACCCGGGCGGATAGTAGTAATACGGTGGATACGCCGGATAAGGCCACGCGCCGTACACGACGGTCGGGTTGTACGTCGGCACGTAGACCACTTCAGGGTTCGTCGGCTCGATCTTGATGATCGTCGTCGATTCGACCTTCTCGGTGACGACCTTCTGCTCCTTCGAATCCTTGAGGCTGCCCTGCGCGGCCGCCTTGGCGCGCAGTGCCTGCGCCGTGTCCATCACGTCCTTTTCCTGCGCGAGGAACGCGTCACCGAGCTTCTGCGTCCAGTCGATCTTCTCGCTCATCATCGTCAGCACCTGCGGAAACACGACGATCGACTTCACCGCCGGGTCCCACGGCTGCTTCTGCAGCGCATCCTCGAGTGCCTTGTCCTTGAGCCCCGGATTGGACTTCAGCCAGCGCTCGGCCATCACGATGTCGAGCGGATACGTCGACGCCATCAGAACTTGCGCAAACAGCGAGTCGGGATAGAGCGCGATCGGTGCCACGAGCTGATCGAGCTCTTCCTGCGAGAACGTCTGCGCCGGTTGCGCGGCGGCGCCCGCCGGCGGTGACGCCGTGCCGGAAGCGGGCGGTGGCGGCGGGGGTGCCTGGCCCATCACCGGTGCGGGCAGCGCGAGCAGCCCGATCGTCACGGCGGCGACGACGCGTGATGCCAGCGAGCGGCGTTCGGATATCTGCATGAAGTTCTCCGGACGAACGGTTTATTTGACGGTGTAGCCGCGGCCTTCGAGGCACGCGGCGCGCGCTTTCGCGTAGGCCGCGTTCTGCGCCGACTGCGCCTGCTGCTGCTGCGCCGCCGCCTGCTGTTGCTGATTGCGATTGTCGCG
>DATEIQ010000275.1:0-18333 GCA_035278845.1 Casimicrobiaceae bacterium
AGATGCCGACCCACAAGTCGATTGTCGAGCGGTTCATACGCCTATGCCGCGGAACATGAAGACGGTAAGCACGAAGTCGAGCGCGAGAATGGAAAGCGAGCTCGCGACGACAGTGCGCGTAGTGGCGGACGACACGCCCTCGGCGGTCGGCCGCGCGTTGTAACCCTCGAACACCGCAATGAGGCTCACCGCGATGCCGAACACGACGCTCTTGATGATGCCGTTGACGATGTCGTAGCGGAAGTCGACCGCCGCCTGCATGTTGCCCCAGAACGCGCCGGCGTCGATGCCGATGAGCCGCACGCCCACCAGATAGGCGCCGAAAATGCCGAGCATCGAGAACAGCGCGGCCAGCAACGGCATCGACAACACGCCGCCGAAGAACCGCGGCGCCACAACGCGCGCGAGCGGATCGACGGCCATCATTTCCATCGCCGACAACTGCTCGGTGGTCTTCATCAGCCCGATCTCGGCGGTGATGGCGCTACCCGCGCGGCTCGCAAACAGCAGACCGGCCACGACCGGGCCGAGTTCCCGTACGAGGGACAGCGCGACGAGGATGCCGAGCGACTCGTTCGCGCCGTAGCGCGTAAGCACCTCGTAGCCCTGCAGCGCGAGCACCATCCCGACGAACAGCCCGGATACCAGGATGATGACGAGCGACAGCACGCCGGCGAAGTAGATCTCCCGCAGCGTGAGCTGCAGCCTGCGCAATGCGGCCGGCGAATGCGCGAACACCGCGAGCGAGAAGCGCGCGGCGAAGCCGAGCCGCTCGATCGAGTTCAGCGTGCGCTCGCCGATGCGGCGCAGCGTCCACGTGACGACCTCAGACCGCACGGGCGAACTCCCGCGACAGCGCCTTCGCCGGATAGTGGAACGGCACGGGGCCGTCCGGCTCGCCGTCGACGAACTGGCGCACGAACGGGTCGGTCGACGCGCGCACGTCTTCGGGCGTCCCGTGCGCGACGATGCGGCCTTCGGCGACGAAATAAATGTAGTCGACGATCTTCAGCGACTCGTAGATGTCATGCGTGACGACGACCGACGTGATGCCGAGCGCGTCGTTGAGCTTGCGAATCAGCTGGCCGACGATGCCGAGCGAGATCGGATCGAGTCCCGCGAACGGCTCGTCGTACATGACGAGCAGCGGATCGAGCGCGATCGCGCGCGCGAGCGCCACGCGCCGCGCCATGCCGCCCGACAGTTCGGATGGACGCAGTTGCGCCGCGCCGCGCAGGCCGACCGCGTTGAGTTTCATCAGCACGAGGTTGCGGACCAGCTCCTCGGGCAGCTCGGTGTGCTCGCGCAGCGGGAACGCGATGTTCTCGAACACCGTCATGTCGGTGAACAACGCGCCGAACTGGAACAGCATGCCGATCTTGCGCCGCAGCGCGAAGAGCTCGTCGCGGTCGAGCGCGGCCACGTCCTTGCCCGCGACGACGACGCTGCCGCGCTGCGGACGCAGCTGACCGCCGATCAGGCGCAGGATCGTCGTCTTGCCGCAGCCCGACCCGCCCATGATTGCCGTGAGCTTGCCGCGCGGAATCGTCATGTCGATGCCGCGCAGGATCGGCCGCCGGCGATCGTAGCCGAACGACACGTCGGTCAACTGCACAGCCGTTTCGATCGGACCCGTCGGCGGGACGGTGCCGGTGGTTTCGACGCTCATCGGGAAGGCGGAAATGCGGAACCGCGCATTGTAGCCGCAGCGCGGCCAACCCGGAAATCGCGCCGTCGGGCGCTGGCGACAGCCGGCGCGGGACCCTCCGCAGCGAAGGCGCGCGTGCCATGCGTTTCCAGTGCTTGCAGTCGTCCGTCACAGGACGCGGGCCCGCGTCCTCGCAGCGTCGTGCCGATTCGCGGCAGGAAAGTCCGCATCGCCCCCCATCACGGCTCATCACAACAGCGCGAATGTCGGGGGTGTTGTCACGAATCGGCACTGACGTGTCGAGGCAGTCGTCCGCGTGCGGCGCGCGCGACTGGAAGTGCCGGTCGTCACGGGTGGCGCGTACGAGCGCGGCACCAGCACGATGATAGGAAAACATGCGCCGAAATCGCTGTAGGCGCGCGCGAAGCTAGCGCCGGGACCCGTAGACCGGCGTCAACGGACCGGAGCGTGCGCCGCACGCTGACCGCTGCCATGCGAATAGAATACGCGTCGCACGCTGACCGCTGCCATGCGCAATACAACGCGCGCCGCACGCCGACCGCTGCCAGTAATGATTGGCTTCGGCGAAGAGGGCTACTTTGAGGCGGACCCTAGTGCAACGGCCCCGCGGCGTGCGCTTCCGTCACCGCCGGCGCCGGCGACGCATGATGGCAGACGATGCGCCAGCCGGACGGCGTGCGCATCAGCACGTTCGTCGCGACGGCGATGCCGCGCTGCGCTTCATCCCCCGCATGTACGTGCTCGACGGCGCTTTGCATCGCAAGGCCCACCGTCTCGAGCAGCACGACCTGGTCCAGGCGAAAAACGAGCTTGCTGTCGCCCGTGAACAGTTGCTCGAAGCTGTGGCGTACCGCTTCGTAGCCCACGTGCCGGACGCCGCCGGGATGAATGCAGACGATGTCCTCGTCGTCGGCCCACGTTGCCATCATCGCGTCGATGTCGCGCGCTTCGAATGCCTGATAGAAGGCGTTCGAAGCGTCCTGCGGCGAGGTGTAGATCGGCGGTGTGCGGGCCGGAGCCATGGCGAAATCAGCGGGAATCAGCGGGCGGAACGGAGGCGGCGGATGGCGTCGGTTCGCGCGCCAGATTGTAGACCAACTCGGGGTGCAGTTCGCGCATGCAACGAAAATGTCCGAGCGGACATTCGCGCTTGAAGCAGGGGCTGCAAGCGATCTCGATGCGCGCGATGCGCGCGCTGGCGGATAGCGGCGGTGTATAGAGCGGCGACGACGAGCCGAACAACGCGACCAGCGGTGCGCCGACCGCCGCTGCGGCGTGCATCAGCCCCGAATCGTTACTGACGACGAGCCTCGCCACCGACATCAGGTCGATCGCCGTGCCGAGGTCGGTGCGCCCCGTGAGATCCGTCGTTACGTGCACGTCAGCGCCCAGCGCACCGACCAGCGCGGACGCCACCGCGGCGTCGTTCGGCGAGCCCATGATCCATACGGCGAATCCGTCGCGCGCGAGGCGCCGCGCGAGGTCGGCGAAGTGCTCGGCGGGCCAACGCTTGGCCGGGCCGAACTCGGCGCCCGGACACAGAACCGCAATCGGCTTCTCGCGCGATAGACCGAGCGCGTGCATCGCCCGTGCGAGATTGTCCGCATCGGGCACGAGCTTCGGCGGTGCGGGTGCGGGTGCCGGCTCGCCGCGAGGCACCGCGAGCGCCGCATAGCGCGCAACGAGTTGCGGCAAACCTTGGCGATCGAGGCGGCGCGCATCGGTCAGCAGGCGGTAACGCGCCTCGCCGCGATAGCCGATGCGCCGCGGCACTTGCGCGAACCAGGGCACGAGCGCGGATTTCCACGTGTTGGGCAGCACGTAGGCGTGCGTGTAGCGCGCGGCGCGTAATGCAATGCCGAGCGCGCGCCGTCGATGCCACGCAAACTCACCGTGCGCTGCCGGACTGTCGATGATCCTGCCGATGCCGCGCACGCGCGCGTAGACGGGGCCGCACCAGGGCGGCGCAATGACGTCGATCGGCACCTCGACGCCAGCACCGCGAATGCGCGCGAACAGCGGTTCCGACAGGATCGCATCGCCGACCCACGACGGCGCGATGGCGAGCACACGATCGTCCGGTGCGTGCGCGCCGGCGCACGATGCGTTGTCCTGTTGCGTCGTACGGCTCAGTGACCGGCTCTCGCTTCGCCTTCGAGACGATAGCGAGTCCCGCAGTACGGGCACATCGCCTCGCCCGCGCCGGCGACGTCGAGATAGACGCGCGGATGCGAACTCCACAGCGGCATGCCGGGATTGGGACAGTAGACGGGCAGGTCGTCCGCGTGCACCGTCACCGTGGGCGTGCTTCGCGTCTCGGCCATCACACCGCCGTCAGCCACTCGCGATGCTTCGCGCTGCGGCCGTTGACGATGTCGAAGAACATCGTCTGCAGCTTTGCGGTCACCGGCCCGCGCCGGCCTTCGCCGATCGGTCGATGGTCGTACTCGCGAATCGGCGTGACTTCGGCCGCGGTCCCGGTGAAGAACGCTTCGTCCGCGATGTAGAACTCGTCGCGCGTGATCCGGCGCTCCACCACCGGGATGCCGGCTTCGCCGGCGAGCGAAATGATCGTCTCGCGCGTGATGCCGGCAAGCGCGCCGCCGGACAGATCGGGCGTGTGCAGCTTGCCGTCCCGCACGAGGAAGACGTTCTCGCCGGATCCCTGGCAGACGAATCCCTGCGGGTCGAGCAACATCGCCTCCTCGTAGCCGTCGTGCGTCGCCTCCTGGTTCGCGAGGATCGATACCGCGTAATTGCACACGGCCTTCGCGCCGCACATCGTGATGTTCGGGTGGTGGTGCGTATACGAGGACGTCTTGACGCGGATACCCTTCTCGAGGCCGTCGGCGCCGAGATACGCACCCCATGGCCACGCGGCGATCGAGACCAGAACGGGATTGGACTTCGCCGCGACCCCCATCGCGACCGAACCGTAGAACGCGATCGGCCGGATGTAGCACGCTTCGAGCTTGTTGTCGCGCACGCACGCGCGCTGCGCTTCCATCAGCGTCTCGACGTCGAACGGGATTTTCATGCCGAAAATGCGCGCGGAGCGGAACAGACGCTCGGTGTGGTCGCGCAGCCGGAAGATCGCGGGCCCGGATGGCGTCATGTAGCAGCGTACGCCTTCGAAAACGCCCATGCCGTAATGCAGCGTGTGCGTGAGCACGTGCGTCGTCGCATCGCGCCACGGTACCATCTTGCCGTCGTACCAGATCCATCCATCGCGGTCGGCCATCGACATGGCGATTCGTCCTGAGCCTTTGGGAAGCTGCGATTCTAGCAGGCGGGTCAACGCGCCTGCCCGCCGCGCGGAGCGCCGAAAACCTGTTGCCACAGCGCCGACACGGCCGCGCGACGCTCCTTCTGCGGATCGCGCTCGACCCGTGCGTGCGGCGCGCCGGTGAGCCGTATCTGGTGCTGCTGGCGGCGATATTCGCGGTAAGCGTCCGCTGCGTCGTGCGCGAGCGCACTTGGCAACAGCCCGGCGTCCGCTGCCATTTGCAGCAGCGCGATGTTCCCGGCGTTGCGCGTGAGCTGCGGATGCGCATGCGCATGCGCGAGCACGATGAACTGCACGGCGAACTCGATGTCGACCATGCCGCCTTCGTCGTGCTTGAGGTCGAAAAGCGCCGTGCGGTTCACGTGGCCGGCGGCCATCCGCGCCCGCATGTCGACGACGTCGCGCGCCAGACTTGCGGCGTCGCGCGGAAGGCTCAGCACGGCTTCGCGCGTCGCTTCGAATTGCGCGCCAATCCGCGCGTCACCGGCGACGAAGCGCGCGCGAGTGAGCGCCTGATGCTCCCAGGTCCACGCGTTTTCGTGCTGGTAGCGCGCGAACGCCGCCATGCTGGACACCAGCAATCCCGCGGCGCCGTCGGGCCGCAGCCGCAGATCCGTTTCGTACAGGCGACCTGCACCGGTGGCGCTCGTGAGCCACGTGTTGATCCGTTGCGCAAGCTTCGCGTACGTTTCTGACGCATCGGACGAATCGTCGTCGTAGAGAAACACGATGTCGAGGTCGGACGCGTAGCCGAGCTCTTTGCCGCCGAGCTTCCCGTACCCGACGATGGCGAAGCGCGGAGGCGCGGCGGTCGGAACATGCAGCTGCTGCCAGCAACGCGTAAGCGTCGCATCGAGGATCGTGTCCGCGAGCGCCGACAAGTGGTCGGCCAGCCGTTCCACCGTCATCCGTCCCGCCAGGTCCTGCGCAAGCAGGCGAAAGGTCTGCGCGTGCTGAAAGTGGCGCAGCGTATCCATGGCGGCTTCGGCATCGCCGGCGTGCGCGGCGAGCTGGCGCTCGAGCTCGGCACGCCACGCCTGCCAGTCGGGCTCGGCCAGCAGCACGCGCGCATCGAGCAGCTCGTCGAGCAGCAGCGGCCGGCGCGTCAGGTAGTCGGCGGCCCACGCCGATGCGCCCATCAGCTCGGCGAGCCGCGGCAGCAGCGGGGGGTGCTCGACGAGCAGCGCTAGATACGCGCTGCGTCCGCCGACCGCTTCGAGCAAGTCGAACAGCCGCTTCGCGACGACGTCGGGCGTTGCGAGCGCGCTGCGTTGCGCGACGGACGCGGCAAGCACCTGCGGCACCAGCCGGTCGAATCGCTCGCGCGACAACGCCGGCAACTGCAGGTAGCGCCGGCTTTCCCGGATTCGTGCGAGCGTGCGCGCGAGATCATCCGGATCCGCGAAGCCGGCGGCCGCCAAGTCGTCGATGGTGGCTGCCGCCGCCGGCTCGTTCCACGTTGCCGCCAATCGGTCGCCGGCCGCGCTCGCATCGGGTTCGCTTGCCGGTGCGCCGAAGACGGCGTTGAACTGCCGCGCGATATCCCCGCGGTGCTTCGCCAGCGTCTCATCGAATGCGGACGTGGAAGCGCAGTCCATCGCACTCGCCAGCAACGCGCGCTCGGCAGGATCCGCGGGCAGCCGTTGCGTTTGCCGGTCGTCGCGATATTGCAACCGATGCTCGAGGCTGCGCAGGTAGGCGTACCCGTGCCGCAACACCCGGGCCGCGTGCGGCGCGATGACCTGCCGTTCGGCAAGCGCGTCGAGCGCTTGCAGCGTGCTGCGCAGGCGTAACGCGGGCTCGCGGCCGCCGCGCACGATTTGCAGCGCCTGCACGACGAACTCGATTTCGCGAATCCCACCGGCGCCGAGCTTCACGTCGTCCGCGTAATCGCGCTGGCGTTCCTGCGCGCGGATTTGGCCGTGGATCGCGCGCAAGCCTTCGTAGGCGTCGTAGTCCAGGTATTTCCGATACACGAACGGCGTGACCAGCTCGGCAAGCTCTTCGTGGCGCTCGCCGGTGAGCGGCCGCGCCTTCAGCCACGCATAGCGCTCCCATGCCCGGCCCTGCGTGACGAGGTAGTGCTCGAGCGCGGCGTACGAAACCGTCAGCGGTCCGCTGTCGCCGTAGGGCCGCAGCCGCATGTCGACGCGGAAAACGTAGCCGTTGGCGTCGACGCTGGACAGCGCGCCGATCACGCGCCGCCCGAGCAGGTCGAAGAACTCGCGGTTGGCTATGCGTCGCGCTCCGTCGGTTTCGCCTTCCTCCGGATACGCGAAGACGAGATCGACGTCGGACGAGACGTTGAGCTCGCCGCCGCCGAGCTTGCCCATCGCGATGACGACGAGCCGCTGCGGCGCGCCGGATTCTGCTCCGATCGGCATGCCGTACGCGGCTGCGAGCAAACGCGTATGCACGTCGACCGCTGCTTGCAGCGAGCGGTCGGCGAGCAGTGTCATCGCCTGCATCACTTCGGACAGCGGCGCCCGCCCGGTCAGGTCCCGCAGCAGCACGTGCACGAACACGCGCCTGCGCAACGCGCGCAGATCAGCGGCGAGCCGCGCGGCATCGCCTTCGGCGACGGTGGCGTCGAGCGCCGCCAGTGGATCCGTCCAATCGAATGGCGCAGCGAGCGTCCCGTCGATGCCGGCCCGCAGCCCGGCGTCGCTGTCGAGCGCGCTTTTCGCATAGCGGCTGAACGCGAGCGCGCGGTCGAGGTCCATCGAATTTTCGGAAGGGAGTGGAGCGGGGCGGGCGGTCGCCGCCACGCAGCACGCGCGGGTGCTTCCGCTACAATCGTTCGTCAAACCGCGCCATTATGCCTGCGAGTCCTGCGACGTCATCCCGCGTGAGCCGCGCACTGCGGTTTCTCGCGATGTCCGTGATCGTCGTCGCCGGCGCGTTCTTCGCGCTGCTGCTCGCCATCCGGTTCGTCGCGTTTCCGCAAATCGAAAGCCGCCGCGGCGATATCGCGGAGTGGCTTTCAGCGCGCGTCGGCCAGCCGGTCGAGATCGACGCCATCAAAACCGGGTGGGACGGGTGGAATCCCAAGCTCGAAGTGCGCGGCTTTCGCGTTCGCGACCGGCAGCCGGACCAGGGCATCCTGCTCGAGCTGCCGCATGTCGATTTGTCAGTTGCGTGGACGTCGCTGCCGTTGCTCGATCTACGGATGAAGGAGCTGTTGATCGAGGGCCCGCGGCTTTCCGTGCGACGCGATGCCAAAGGCAGGCTGCACCTCGCCGGCATCGAGGGCGAGCACGAGACGCCGGTGCCGGACACCGCGCTGGCCGACTGGCTGATGCGGCAGCCGGAAATCGTCGTGCGCGATGCGCTCGTCGCGTGGAACGACGAGTACCGGCGCGCGCCGCAATTGCTGCTCGACCACGTCGACTTCCACCTGGAGCAGCGCTTCGGCCGCCATCATGCCGGCCTGACCGGCGTGCCGCCGCCGGAAATCGCATCGCCGCTGGAACTGCGCGTCGACGTCTCCGGGCATTCGCTCAACGACTGGTCTCGCTTGCGCGGGCGGATGTACATGCGGCTCGATTATGCGGATCTCGCCGCGTGGCGCGAATGGCTGCCATTGCCGTTCGCGATGGACAGCGGAAAGGGTGCGTTCCGCGCGTGGGTCGATTTCGCACAGTCGCAGCCGGTCGGGATGACCGCAGACTTCGAGCTCGCCGACGCGCGCGCGACGCTGCGCGATGGCCTTGCGCCGCTCGCGGTTGCGCACCTCGCGGGACGCGCCGCATGGAAGCGCACGGCCGAGAAAACGGAGCTCATGGCGCGCCACGTGAGTTTTGCGCTGCCGAGCGGTGTCGCGCATCCGCCGGCCGACTTCACGCTGACGATCACCAACGGGGTTCGCGAAGCAGGCGGCACGCTCGCCTTTTCCGAGCTCTCGCTTGCGCCACTGACCGCGATAGCGCCGCAATTGCCGCTCGGCGAGTCGCTGCGACGCGAGGTCGGCGCGTACGATCCGCACGGGACGCTGCACAACGGCGTCTTCGAATGGGTGGGCGCCATCGATACGCCCGAGCGGTTTTCGGCCAAAACCGATTTTCGCGATGCGGGGGTCGGCGCATCGGATGCGCATCCCGGCGTGGCCAACCTCACGGGCAGCTTCGAAGCGAGCGAGCGCGGCGGCCAGGTTCATCTCGACAGCCGCAAGGCAACGCTCGCGCTGCCCACGATCTTCGCTGAGCCGCTTGCGTTGGAAACGCTGCGTGGTGAAGTCGGCTGGAAACGCGACGGCGAATTCACCACGGTGACGCTCACGAACGTCGCGTTCGCGAACGGTGACGCGGCCGGCACGGTGGCCGGCACGTGGCGATCGCGCGCGCACGGGCCCGGCGAGATCGACGTCAAAGCCGAGCTCGCGCGCGCGAACATCGCGAGCACGTGGCGCTACGTGCCGCTCGGCGCCGGCATTGCCGTGCGCGATTGGCTGCGTCGGGCCCTCGTCGCGGGCACGTCGAACGAGGCGAAGCTGACGCTCGAGGGCGACCTCGCGCAATTTCCTTTCGCAGGCGGAAAGGGCGGCCGCTTCCTGCTCACCGCCAAGGCGCAGGATGCAACGATCGAATATGCAGCCAACTGGCCGCCGATCACCGGGATTGCCGCCGACGTGCGCGTCGACGGCACCCGGCTCGCGATCTCGGCATCGTCGGCCCGCTCGCTCGGCGCCGACATCGGCCCGACGCGTGCGGAGATCGCCGATTTCCACGGCGCCGCGCCGGTGCTGCGCATCGCCGGCACGGCGAAGGGCGCCACTGCGCGGTTCCTGGAGTTCATCGCCAAGACGCCGATCGATCAGTGGACCGATCGCGTGACGCGCGGTGCGACTGCGGAGGGCGACGGCGCGCTGACGCTTGCATTCGATCTTCCGCTGCACGACCCCGGTGCGGTGAAGATCGCCGGCCAGTACGCGTTCACGGCGAACGCGATCCGGATCGCTGGCGTGCCGTCGCTGGCCGCCGCCGGCGGAACGATCGAATTCACCGAGCGCTCGGCGCGCGCAAGCGGCGTCGCGGCAGAAGCGCTCGGCGGACCGCTTACCCTCGACGTCACGAGCGAAGCCGGGCGCGTGCGCATCGATGCCGCCGGAACCGCCGACATCGATGCGGTTCGCCGCGAATACGCGATCCCGCTGATCGATCGCATCACGGGGCGGACGGACTGGCAGCTTGCGCTCGACGCGCGCGAACAGCGTGTCGCGTGGACACTGGAATCGTCGCTGCAGGGCGCCGCGATCGATCTGCCGACGCCGCTGCGCAAGCCTGCGGCGGACAAAATGGCGTTGCGCGTCGAGCGGCGTGACGTTACCGCGAGCGACGACCGCATCGCGATCAGTCTCGGAACAGGTGTGCGCGGCGCATTGCATCGGCAGATCGGCGCGGACGGCTCGCGCATCGATCGCGCGCTGATCCAGGTCGGCAAGGCGGCGAGCGAGCCCGCGCCGGCGGAGCAGCCGGGCGTATGGATTCGCGGCGATGTCGACGCACTGAGGCTCGACGACTGGCTTGCGCTCGATACGAGCGGGCGGGACGCAAAGGGCACGTCCGCCACGACCGCTGCGCTGCAATTGAACGGAGTCGACCTTACCGCGGGCACGCTCGACGCGTTCGGTCGCCGGTTCACGCGTTTTTCTGCGAGCGCGCGCAGGCAGGGGAACGACTGGCGGCTCACGCTCGACGGTGCCGAGCTCGCCGGTACCGCGGTGTGGCGCGGGCCCACTCCCGCGCAGCCCAACGGCCGGCTCGTCGCGCGCCTGTCTCGGCTTGCGATGCCGCACGCGACCGAAACGCGCGGCGCATCGCCGGCCGACGCGACCGCGGGCGCCAATCGCTGGCCTGAGGTGGATGTGGTGGCCGATGCGTTGCGCTCGAAGGAGCGCACGCTCGGCAAGCTCGAGCTCGTCGCCAATCCCTCGGGCGACGACTGGCAGATCCGCAAGCTGGCGCTTGCGAACGACCACGGCCGCATCGACGCGCAGGGCGCGTGGCGCAACGTGGCGAGCCGGTCGAGCACGGCGCTCGACATCAGCATCGATGTCAAGGAAGCGGGCGAGTTTCTGAGCCGGTTCGGCTGGCCGAATGCGATACGGGGCGCCCCGACGAAGATCGACGGCCGCCTCGAATGGGACGGTGCGCCGAGCGACTTCGATTATCCGTCGCTGTCGGGCGCGTTCAAGCTACGCTCGGGCGCGGGACAGTTCACGAAGATCGATCCGGGTGTTGGCCGGCTTCTTGGCGTCCTGTCGCTGCAGATGTTGCCGCGCCGCATATCGCTCGACTTCCGCGACGTGTTCAGCGAAGGGTTCGCGTTCGACACGATTACCGCGGAAGTGAAAATGCAAAAGGGCGTAATGCACACGGACGATTTTCGGCTGGTCGGTCCCGCCGCCGCGGTGAACATCGCAGGCGACGCCGACATCGCGCGCGAGACGCAGGAGCTGCGCATCCGCGTACAGCCCGCGATGTCGACCGGTGTCTCCGTTGGCACCGCGGCGCTGTTCATTGCGAACCCGCTGGTCGGCGCAGCTGTCGGGGCCGGCACGCTGCTCGCGCAGAAGATGCTCAACAATCCGTTCGACCAGCTATTCAGCTACGAGTACTCGGTGACGGGAAGCTTCGACGATCCCGTCGTTACGCGCGTCAACGCTGGCGCGGCAACTGCGCAGTCCGGCGCGGCCCGCTGATGGGGGCCCTGAAACGAGGAGGCCAAAATGGATTCGATGCCCGCCCGGTTGCGCGTCGCGGCGGTCCAGATGACGTCGGGAACCGACGTGGCCGCCAACCTCCAGGCAGCGGAGCGCCTGACGGCCGCGGCTTTCGCCGACGGCGCAAGCGTCGTCCTGCTGCCGGAGAACTTTGGCCTCATGGGGCTGCATGCGCGGGACAAGCTCGCGGCGCAGGAGCGTGACGGCGATGGTCCGCAGCAGGCATTCCTATCGCGCACCGCACGCGAGTATTCGATCCATCTGATCGGTGGCAGTGTCCCCATCGCGAGCGGCGATCCGGCGCGCGCGCGGCAATCGCTGCTCGTATACGGCCCCGACGGGGTGCGCGTTGCGCGCTACGACAAGATTCATCTGTTCCGCTTCACGCACGGCGACGAGGACTACGACGAGGCCAGGACGATCGCGGCCGGCGCCGAGCCGCGCTGGTTCACGCTGCCTTGTGGCCGCGTCGGCTTGTCCATTTGCTATGACCTGCGCTTTCCGGAACTCTTCCGCGCGCAGGGCGACGTCGCGCTCCTGGTCGTACCGGCGGCCTTCACGGCGCGTACCGGCCGCGCGCACTGGGAGACGCTGCTTCGCGCGCGTGCGATCGAGAACCAGTGCTATGTGCTGGCGGCTGCGCAGACCGGAGCGCACGCGGGCGGCCGCCGGACATGGGGACACTCGATGCTCGTCGACCCGTGGGGCGAGGTCCTGGCGGTGCGGCCTGATGGCGAGGGTGTTGTCGTTGGCGACGTCGACCCTGCCCGCATTGCGGACGTGCGCGGGCGGCTGCCTGCACTTTCGCACCGCACGCTCCTGGGCCCTCCCGTGTGATTTGGACACGCGCTCAATGCGCAGGCGCGATTAGAATCGCCGTGGGGAGGCATGCATGGCAGAAGAAGAACCAAAGCTGCGAGGTTACGTCGTGCTCGTCGTCGACGATGACGCCGACAGTCGTGACGCGGCCAGCGGCCTCATCGAGGCACTGGGCTGCAGCACGCTTGCCGCGGGCTCGTGCGAGGAGGCGATCGCCGTTCTGGACGCAGGCGCGCACGTCGATCTCGTATTCTCTGACGTGGTGATGCCGAAGTCGACCGGCGTTACGCTTGCGAGGCTCGTTCGCGAGCGCGATCCGTCGATGCCCGTCGTGCTTGCGACGGGCTACGCCGAAGCGGTGGAAACGGCAACCGAATGCGGCGCGATTCCGCTGATCAAGCCGTATTCGATGGCTCGCCTGGCGGCGGTGCTGGGCGAGCAGTTGCGAGTGCGCGGCGCGCCGGCGGTTTGACGTCCGCAGTTACGCGCAATGGCGCGCTTCAGCGGCCGCGCAGCAACGCGCGCGTCGGCGTGCGCAGGCGAATTAGGCGCGTCAGCGTCCGCGCAGCAACGCGATGACAGCGCCGCCGCCGCCGGCATGGCGCGGCGCTTCGCAATAGGCGAGGACGTCGTCCCATTGCGCGAGCCAGCGCCGGACCTTGCCCTTCAGCACGGGCTCGCGATTCGGCGACGTGAGCCCCTTGCCGTGGATGATGCGAACGCAGCGCAAGCCGCGTCCACGCGCGTCGAGCAGGAAATCCGCGAGCGTGTCGCGTGCCTCGTCGGTCGTCATGCCGTGCAGGTCGAGCGCGGCCTGCACGACCCAGTGACCGCGACGCAATTTGACGAGCACGTCGCTGCCGAGGCCGCGACGCAGAAACGTCTGCTCGGCCTCGAGCTCCTGCCCGATGTCCCAGCTCGCAGGCGAGGGCTCCGCGCCGTACTTGGAGAGCTCGAGCGCATTGCGCTCGTCTTCGATGCGAAGGCGCGGGATCGTCGTCGGCCGCGGACGCGTGGATGCGGCGCGATTGCGCGGCGGCATTCGGGTGACGTCCGCGAACGCCTGGGCAATGTCGATGTCGCCGTCGGCGTGCTTGGTCGCCGAGACGTTCCGGCGCGGCGCCGCGGCTCGCGTTCTGCCCCGCGGTGCCGGCGATTGGGACAGTGACGCCGCGTTACGACTCGCGGGCTCGCGCGCATCAGCGCCAGCCGCGTGCGCATTGGCGGCAGGCTCCTGCGCATCGGCTGCCCGCTCGAGCGCATCTGCACCGCGCTCGCGCGCCGCGTCGACCAGCGATCGCAGATCGGACAGCTTGGCCACGCGCGTTCTAGGCGGCCGGTGCTACGGCGGCGACGTCGGGCACGGCGGCCGCATGCGGCGCAAGCTTGCCCGTTGCCTCCAGATAGGCTTCCGCGTCGAGCGCGGCCATGCAGCCGGTACCCGCCGACGTCACCGCCTGCCGGTACACGTGATCGGCGACGTCGCCCGCGGCGAACACGCCCGGAACGCTTGTCGCAGTCGCGTTGCCCTCGAATCCACCCTGCACGCGGATATAGCCGCCCGCCATGTCGAGCTGTCCGTCGAAGATCTGCGTGTTCGGCGTGTGGCCTATCGCAATGAAGACGCCGTGGGCCGGAATATCGGTGGCCGCGCCGCTGCCAACGTCCTTGACCCGCACGCCGGTCACGCCCGCTTCATCGCCAAGCACTTCGTCGACGATTTGATTCCACAGCACGCGCACGTTCCCTGCGTCGCCGGTTTTCGCAAGCAGCCGATCGACGAGGATCGCCTCGGCGCGCAGTCGATCGCGCCGATGGACGAGCGTCACGCTCCGCGCGATGTTCGACAGGTACAGCGCTTCCTCGACGGCGGTGTTGCCGCCGCCGACGACCACCACGTCCTGCCCCTTGTAGAAAAAGCCGTCGCACGTCGCGCAGGCCGATACGCCGCGGCCCATGTGCGCCTGCTCGGATGGCAGCCCGAGATAGCGCGCCGATGCGCCGGTGGCGATGATAAGTGCATCGCACGTGTATTCACCGTTGTCACCGCCGAGCCGGAACGGCCGTGCGCCAAGATCGACCGTGTGGACATGATCGAAGATGATTTCGGTGTCGAATCGCTCCGCGTGCTTCTGAAAACGCGCCATGAGTTCCGGCCCGAGAACGCCTTCGGCATCTGCCGGCCAGTTGTCGACGTCCGTCGTCGTCATCAACTGCCCGCCCTGCGCGAGACCCGTTATGACGACGGGATGAAGGTTCGCCCGCGCGGCGTATACTGCCGCGGTGTAGCCGGCCGGGCCGGAACCAAGAATCAGAAGGCGGGCGTGCTTCGTGGGCATGGCATTCTCGTCGACACAAAACGATTCGAGTGTAGCAAGCCGGGCCGCGCGGTCCGCATGCCGGCATGCGTTGCAAATGGGGATGCGGATGCCGCTCGCAAGCGCGTCCGGCATGTCTTGCAATTTGCAGCGGGGCCCTCGTGCTCCGTATAATGCCGTGTCTTAGGTATCCACGGCAATCCCATGATTTTCAAGCAAAACGGAAATGCGCGGCGACGTGGGACACAGCCCAGCCGTGAGCTGTCACCGCGCTTTGCGCGGCTTCTGCGCGAATCGTGGTGGCTCCTCGTCGTCGCTGCATTTCTCTATCTCTCGCTGATCCTCGTGACGTATTCGCGCAGCGACGCCGGCTGGTCGTCGACCGGAACCGGCGCGCCGCTGGCCAATCGCGGTGGCGTCGTGGGCGCATGGCTGTCCGATCTGTTGCTCTACCTGTTCGGATTGTCCGCGTGGTGGTGGGTCGTCGGCGGCATCGTGCTGCTGATCGCCGGTTATCGGCGGGTCGTGCACCCGGATCGCGCGAGCGATCATCCGTTCACATTCGGCGTGGTGGGGTTTGCGCTGGTGCTGGTGTCCAGTGCCGCGCTCGAGGCGATCCGGTTATGGCGCCTGCCGGTACCGCTGCCGCTCGCGCCTGGCGGAGCCCTCGGCGACGCGGTCGGACAGGGGCTCGCGCGGGGCATCGGCTTCAACGGCGCCACACTGTTGCTGCTTGCATTGCTCGCGATCGGCACGTCGCTGCTGTTCGGCGTGTCGTGGCTGCGCGTGATGGAACGCATTGGCGCCGGTGTCGAGGCGCTGTTCGCGGGCGCGCGTGCTCGCCGTGCACAGGCGCTCGAGCGGCGCATCGGCGATGCGCGGGCCGCGGAGCGTGAGCTCGCAATCGAGCATCTGCGCGAAGATCCCCAGGACCGCGAGCCGGTGATCGTGGTGCCTGCGGTGACCGCGGTGCAGCGGTCGGAGCGGGCTACACGCGAGAAGCAGCGGCCGCTGTTCATGGACATGCCGGATTCGCCGCTGCCGCCGCTGTCGCTGCTCGAGGATGCGCCATCGGCGACGGAGACCGTGGGCGCGGAGACGCTCGAATTCACGTCGCGCCTGATCGAACGCAAGCTCGCCGACTTCGGCGTGTCGGTCAAGGTTCTCGCGGCGTATCCGGGACCGGTGATCACGCGCTACGAGATCGAGCCCGCGGTCGGGGTCAAAGGCGCGCAGATCGTCAACCTCGTGAAGGATCTGGCGCGGGCGTTGTCGGTCGTGTCGATCCGGGTCGTCGAGACGATTCCCGGCAAGTCGTGCATGGCGCTCGAGTTGCCGAATCCACGGCGGCAGGTCGTGAAGCTCGTCGAAATTCTCGCGTCGACGACGTACAACGATGCGCCGGGCGCACTTACGCTCGCGCTCGGCAAGGACATCGCCGGCAAGCCGGCGATTGCCGATCTGGGTCGCATGCCGCACCTGCTTGTCGCGGGTACGACGGGCTCGGGCAAGTCGGTGGCCGTGAACGCGATGATCCTGTCGCTGCTCTACAAGGCGGAGCCGCGGCAGGTGCGGCTCATTTTGATCGACCCGAAGATGCTGGAGCTTTCGGTCTATGAAGGCATTCCGCATCTGCTCGCGCCGGTCGTCACCGACATGAAGCTCGCGCCGAACGCGCTCAACTGGTGCGTCGGCGAGATGGAACGTCGCTACAAGCTGATGTCGCAGCTCGGCGTGCGCAATCTTGCCGGCTACAACCAGAAGGTCGCCGATGCCAAGAAGGCCGACAAGCCGCTCGTCAATCCGTTCTCGCTCACGCCCGAATCGCCGGAGCCGCTCGAGGAGATGCCGCTGATCGTCGTCGTCGTCGACGAGCTGGCGGATCTCATGATGGTGACGGGCAAGAAGATCGAGGAGCTGATCGCGCGCATCGCGCAGAAGGCGCGCGCCGCCGGCATTCATCTGGTGCTCGCGACGCAGCGGCCGTCCGTCGACGTCATCACGGGGCTCATCAAGGCCAACATTCCGTCGCGGATCGCATTCCAGGTCGCGAGCAAGATCGACTCGCGCACGATTCTCGACCAGATGGGCGCGGAGGCGCTGCTCGGCCAGGGAGACATGCTGTACCTGCCGCCGGGCACCGGATATCCGCTGCGCGTGCACGGCGCGTTCGTGTCCGACGCCGAAGTGCATCGCGTCGTCGAGCATCTGAAGGCGCAGGGTGAGCCGCAGTACATCGAAGGCATCCTCGAAGGGGGCACGGCCGCCGACGGCGAGGAAGGCGCGGGAATCGAGGGCGCCGATGCCGAGGCCGACCCGATGTACGACCAGGCGGTCGCCGTCGTGCTCAAGACACGCCGCCCGTCGATCTCGCTCGTGCAGCGGCACTTGCGCATCGGCTACAACCGCGCGGCGCGGCTCATCGAGCAGATGGAGCGCGCGGGAATGGTGTCGCCGATGCAGACGAATGGCAACCGCGAAGTTCTCGTTCCTGCGGGCAAGGAGTGACGGCGCGCCGGCGGTGGAACACGCTGCGGCGCGGCGCGTACGCGGCGCTCGGATGGATACGGCGCGCTTCGTGCGCGGCGCTCGCGTGCGTCGCCGTGCTTGCGAACGCGGGTCCTATCGAGGTCTATCGCGAAGGGCCGCGCTACTGCCCGCGCGATCGTGACCCGCACGGCGTTGCAATTACGGAAGCGCAGGCGATCGATCGTGCGGCCACGCTGCTTCCCGGTGATTTCTGCGGTCCAACGCGCTTCGTGAGCGGCTGCGACGTGCTGCCCGAGTACGCGAACGGATCGTGGCGAATCTACTTCCATCAGTTCCAGCTGCGCAATGGACAGCCCGACTGGGGCGGACTCACGCATACTTACGTCGTGCTCGACCCCGTCGGTAACTGCTACGCCAACATCCCCGGGACGGAACCCGGCGCACCCCGATGACGACGCGTCCCTGTTTTCGCACAACGCTGCGCGGCGTTGCCGTCGTCGCACTCGCACTCGCGCTCGCGACCGGCACGGCCGCGGCTTCCGGCCTCGACCAGCTGCACGCGTTTCTCGAAGGGACGCAAAGCGCGCAGGGAACGTTCCGCCAGGTCGTCGTCAAGAAGGACCGCAGCGCGTCGCAGACCACATCGGGCACGTTCGCGTTCAGGCGCCCCGGCAAATTCCGCTGGGCGTACGACAAGCCGTTCGACCAGCTGATCGTCGGCGACGGCGAGAAGGTATGGGTCTACGACCGTGACTTGAACCAGGTGATGGTGCGCAAGCTCGACGCCGCGCTCGGTGCGACGCCTGCTGCGCTGCTGGCCGGCGACAATGCGCTCGAGAAGAACTTCACGCTCGTCGCAGCCGGTGAGGGCGACGGCATGCAATACGTCGACGCGACGCCGAAGTCGTCCGAGTCACAATTCACGCGTATCCGGATCGGATTCGTCGACAACCTGCCGCGCAAGATGCTGCTGACGGATGCATTCGGACAGACCACGGAGCTGACGTTCGCCGACATGCGGCGCAATCCT
>DATEIQ010000276.1:0-9653 GCA_035278845.1 Casimicrobiaceae bacterium
ATCAGGTATCAGGTATCAGCACTCGAAGATCGGCCAGCTTCAGCCCTGGCGCTGCAGGATGTTCGAGAACTCCTCGATGAACGTCTCGAAGCGCACGGCGAGGCGATCGACGTCGTGCGTGAAGCGGTTGTACGCGACGACCGCGGGAATCGCCGCGAAGAGCCCGATGGCGGTCGCGATCAGCGCCTCGGCGATGCCCGGCGCCACGTTGGCGAGTGTGGCCTGGCTGACATTGGCGAGGCCGCGAAACGCGTTCATGATGCCCCACACGGTGCCGAACAGCCCGATGTACGGCGACACCGAACCGACGGTGGCAAGGCCTGCGAGATTCGCTTCGATCGCGTCGATCTCGCGCTGGTAGGCCGCGCGCATCGCGCGCCGCGCCGCGTCGAGCGTCACCGCAGACGGACTTCCCTGCCGCCGGTGCTTCGAGTATTCGCGAAAGCCGGCGGTGAAGATGTGCTCGAGCCCTCCGCCGACCCGCGCCTGGCCGGCCTGCCGGTACAGCGTCTCGAGGTTCCCGCCCTGCCAGAAGGCGTCCTCGAACGCGTCGGTTTCGCGCAGCGTGCGGCGCAGCTGGAACAGCTTGAGGAAAATCTGCCACCACGACCACAGCGACAGCAGCGCGAGCAGCGCGATGATCGCCTGCACGACCACCGATGCATGGACGATCAGCGTGACGAACGACAGGTCGGGATGGACGTTCACGCGGCGATTGCCACGAAAGGAGCCGCAGTCGGCATGGCGTGCGAACCGGTCATGGACCCGGGAAGAGATCCGCCCCGGCCGCGGGCGCGGCGAGGCCGAAATGGCGGTAGGCGAGCGCGGTGGCGATGCGCCCGCGCGACGTGCGCTGCAGGAATCCCTGCTGGATCAGGTACGGCTCCAGCACGTCCTCGATCGTGTCGCGTTCCTCGCCGATCGCCGCGGCGAGATTGTCGACGCCGACCGGTCCCCCGCCGAACTTCTCGAGCACCGTCGACAGCAGCTTGCGGTCCATCACGTCGAGTCCCGATGCATCGACGTCGAGCATCGACAGCGCGCTCGCCGCGACCGGCAGCGTGATCTCGCCCTCCGCGCGCACCTCCGCGTAATCGCGCACGCGGCGCAGCAGCCGGTTCGCGATGCGCGGCGTTCCGCGCGAGCGGCGCGCGATTTCGAGCGCGCCTTCGGGCGCCACGGTGATCGACAGCAGTGCCGCCGAGCGCGTCACGATGCGAGTCAACTCCTGCGGTGAATAGAACTCGAGGCGCGCGACGATGCCGAAGCGGTCGCGCAGCGGATTGGTCAGCATGCCGGCACGCGTCGTCGCGCCGACGAGCGTGAACGGCGGCAGGTCGATCTTGACGCTGCGCGCGGCCGGACCTTCGCCGATCATGATGTCGATCTGGAAGTCCTCGAGCGCCGGATAGAGGATCTCCTCGACGACCGGCGAGAGCCGATGGATCTCGTCGATGAACAGCACGTCGCGCGGCTCGAGATTGGTGAGCAGCGCCGCGAGATCGCCGGGCCGCTCGAGCACCGGTCCCGACGTCTGCCGCAGGTTGACGCCGAGTTCGTGCGCAAGGATGTGCGACAGCGTCGTTTTGCCGAGGCCGGGCGGGCCGAACAGCAGCACGTGGTCGAGCGCCTCCGCGCGCCGCCGCGCGGCTTCGATGAAGATGCCGAGCTGGTCGCGGATCTTTTCCTGGCCGACGTATTCGGCGAGCCGGCGCGGCCGCAGCGCGCGTTCGAGCGCCTCTTCCTGCGTCCCCGTGACTTTCCCGGCGACGATTCGCGTCAGTTCGTCGTTCTCGATCGCCATCGGTCAGGTCACGGCTTCGCGAGCAGCTTCAACGCCTGCTTGATGCCGTCGGCCACGGCGACGCCTTCCGGCAATTGCCGCACGGCCGCCGTCGCTTCGCGCTCGTTGTATCCGAGCGAAATCAGCGCGTGCATGATATCCGACGTCGCAGGCGGCGTACGGTTCACGCCGACCGCCTGCGTGACGTCGGCGCCGAGCTTGTCCTTGAGCTCGAGCAACAGCCGCTCGGCGGTCTTCTTGCCGATGCCCGGCACACGCGTGAGCCGTCCCGATTCCTGCAGCGTGATCGCCTGCGCGAGCTCGGCGACCGAGAGGCCGGACAGCACGGACAGCGCGATTTTCGCGCCGATGCCGTTGACCTTCAGGAGCTGCCGGAACGCCTGGCGCTCGCTCTCGCTGCCGAACCCATACAGCAGATGCGCGTCCTCGCGCACGACGAGGTGCGTGAAGAGCGTGACGCGCTCGCCGTTCGCGGGCAGGTTGTAGAACGTGCTCATCGGCACGTCGACTTCGTAGGCGACGCCCTGCACGTCGAGCAGAAGCTGCGGTGGATATTTCTCGAGGAGGATGCCGGAGAGGCGTCCGATCATGGCGTGGGCTTGTGCTGCGGCGGCGATTATCGCACGCGCTTCAGGGCCTGTTCACACTCGTTCACGAATGCAACAAGCCCTACACCGCGAGCAGCCGACCACCGCGTACACGGTAGCCGCGTTGCGCGAACGTTCCGACGCCGGTGGACGCATGTGCGTGACAGATCGCCGCCGCCAGAGCGTCCGCCGCATCGGCCGCCGGAACGCCGGGGAGCGACAGCAGCCTGCACACCATCGCCTGCACCTGTGCCTTGTGCGCGCGGCCGCCGCCGGTGACCGCCTGCTTCACCTGCCCGGCCGTGTACTCGCTGACCGGCAAACCCGCGAGCACGGCGGCCGCGATCGCGGCACCACGCGCCTGGCCGAGCAGCAACGTCGAGTTCGGGTTGACATTGACGAACACCTTTTCGACCGCGACTTCGGTCGGCCGCTCCTCGGCAATCACGTGCGACAGATCGCGCACGATCACGCCGAGACGAACGGGCAGGCTCGTGCCGGTCGCGCGGATGCATCCGCTGCCGACGTAGGCGAGCTTGCCACCGCGCGCTTCGAGGATGCCGAATCCCGTTACGCGAAGTCCGGGATCGATGCCGAGAATTCTGCGGGCGGCGATGGCGGATACCCCGGGCGCGGCCGCGATGCGCGCCTTACGCGTCTTCGATAACGGCCGACGTGCTCACGCTCTGCACGTCGTCGAGGGACTCGAGCGCGTCGAGCAGCTTCTGCATCCGCTGCGCGTCCTCGCCGCGCATCTCGACCTCGGACAGCGGCTTCATCGTCACCTCGGCAAATTCGGGCTTGAATCCCTTTTTCACGAGTGCGTCCTTCACGGCGATGAAATCCGCCGGTGCGGTGACGACTTCGACGCTGCCGTCGTCGTGCGTGATCACGTCGTCCGCACCGGCGTCGATCGCCGCTTCCATCAACGCGTCCTCGTTCACGCCCGGCGCGAACACGACCTGGCCGCAGTGCCGGAACAGGAATGCAACCGAGCCGTCGGTGCCGAGGTTGCCGCCGTACTTCGAGAAGGCGTGGCGCACGTCGGCCACGGTGCGGGTGCGGTTGTCGGTCATGCAGTCGACGATGACGGCCGCGCCGTTGATTCCGTAGCCTTCGTAGCGCACTTCCTCGTAGTTGACGCCTTCCAGACCGCCGGTGCCACGCTTGATCGCGCGCTCGATCGTATCCTTCGGCATGTTGTGATCGGTCGCCTTGTCCCACGCAAGCCGGAGGCGCGGGTTGGCACCCGGATCACCGCCGCCGAGGCGCGCGGCGACCGTGATTTCCTTGATCAGGCGCGTGAAAGCCTTGCCGCGCTTCGCGTCGGCGGCGGCCTTCTTGTGCTTGATGTTTGCCCACTTGCTATGGCCGGCCATGAATCCCGCATGCGTCGTTGCAAGCTATGCGCTCGATTATACGAGGCCCTGTCGCTCCATGAACTGGCGCAGCGCCGCGAGACGCACGCTCGCGTCGCTCACTTCGAGCATGCGTTGCCGGATTGACAATGGCAGCGGCAGAAGCTCGGCGAGCCGGTACCCGACCCAGGATGCATCGTCGTAGCGCGCCGGCGCGGGGAAATGCTCCGCCGGCAACCGCGCGGCAATCTGCTCGAGCACGCGAGCGAGCGGGGCCTGGTGTGCCGGCATCGGCTGCCGCGGCTCGTCGGCAAGCGGGGTCGTCTGACCGATCACGAGCCCGGAAGCATCGACGGCATGCTCGCGCACTTCGAATCGCGCAAGCCCTTCGGTGCGGATGTGCAGTATGCCGAGTTGCGGCATGTCGAAATCGGTAATGCGCGCGAGCGTGCCGATCGACGCGAATTCGGGAACGGCGCCGTCGGCGGGCGCGACCTCGTCGCCGCGCGTGATCAGGCAGACGCCGAACGGACGCCCGTCGCGCAGGCACGCCTTCGTCATCTCGACGTAGCGGTTTTCGAACACCTTGAGTGGCAGCAGGCCCCCGGGAAAGAGCACGGTCCGCAGCGGGAAAAGAGGCAGCGCCTGCAGGCTGCGGGACGGTGGCATCAGCGTCGCATCAGGCGCGCTCGGTGCCGGGCTCGGTCGAGGCGCGCGCCTCGCCCCACCGCGCAACGAGCGCGTTCGGAACGTGCAAATGGTCGAGCACGCGCGCCACGACGAAGTCGACGAGGTCGGCCACCGATTGCGGATGCGTGTAGAAGCCGGGGGCGGGCGGCAGGATCACCGCGCCGGCGCGCGCGAGCTTCAGCATGTTCTCGAGGTGAATCGCGGACAGCGGCGTCTCGCGTGGCACGAGCACGAGCGGACGCTTCTCCTTCAGCATCACGTCGGCCGCGCGCGCGATCAGGTTGTCGGCGAGCCCGCCTGCGATGGCGCCGAGCGTGCCCATCGTGCACGGGCAGATCGCCATGCCGTCGCCGGGATTCGAGCCCGACGCCATCGGCGCGAGCCAGTCCTCGCGTGCGTGCACGATCAGGCGGCCGGCGGGCGCGCCGCAGCGCTCGGCCAGCAAGCGCGCCGCCTCGCGCGGCTGCGTCGGCAGCGTGAGGTCGCATTCCTGGCGCGCGACGATCTGCGCCGCGGCGGAATAGACGAGATCGACGGTGACGCCGGCCACGAGCAGGCACTCGAGCAGCCGCAGGCCATATGGCATCCCGGATGCGCCGGTGAACGCCAGCGTGATGCGTCGCGTAACGCCGTCAGGATTTTGCGCGGAAGCTTCGTGACTTGACGCACTCATGAGATTTCGCGGCGGTCTTCGAGAACCGGCACTGACACGCGCCGCCGGTCGGTCGGCGAAATGTCTCGGTGGCGCACGAGCACCTGGTAGCGCGGCGAGAACTGCTTCGCGAGTCGCTCGACCAGGTACACCGACCGATGCTGGCCGCCGGTGCAGCCGACGGCGACCGTCAGGTAGTTGCGATTGTCGCGCGCGTAATCGGGCAGCCAGCTCGCGACGAAATGATAGATGTCCGCGTACATCCGCTCCACTTCGGGAATCGTCTCGAGGAACGCGACGACGTCCGCATGCTTGCCGGTGAGCGGCGACAGCGCCGGCTCGTAGTGCGGATTCGGCAGGCAGCGCGCGTCGAACACGAGATCCGCGTCGAGCGGCAGGCCGTGCTTGAAGCCGAAAGATGCGAGTTGCAGCGTGAGCTGCGACGGATCGACGGAAACGAAATCCTTGATCCATGCGCGCAACCCCGCGGCGGGCAGTCCGGACGTGTCGAACGTCATGCCGAGGTCGCGGGCGGCGACGACGAGGCCGCGCTCGTATTCGATCGCCTCGGTCAGCGTGCGATCCTCGCTCGAGAACGGATGCCGCCGTCTCGTTTCCGAGAAGCGCATGACGAGCGTTTCGACGGTTGCATCGAGAAAGATGAAGCGCACGCTCCAGCCGCGGCCCGCGAGCTGTCCCATCGCTTCCGCGAGGCCGGGCAGGCCCGGGCCCGTTTTCACGTCCAGGGCGATCGCGACGCGCTTCTGTCCCGCCTGCGCCAGGTACTGCGCCGTCTCGACAACGAGAGGCACCGGCAGGTTGTTGACCGCGTAATACCCCGCGTCCTCGAACGCCGCGAGCGCGACGCTCTTGCCGGAGCCGGATACGCCGCCGATCAGCAAAAGGTCCATGTCAGGTGGCTTCCGCGAGAAGGGGCGAAGTCGAAGGATCGAGGAATGCGGCAAATCGAAGCGATCCCGCGGGCGTGCCCCGCTCCCTCGATCCTAGCTCCCCGTCCCTCCGTCCGCGTCCATCAGCTTCTGCTGGCGCTCGATGAACTCCTTGGTGCTGTCGATACCGCGCTGGTTCAGCACGAAATTACGCACGGCGGCCTCGACGAGCACGGCGAGGTTGCGACCCGCCGCGACCGGAATGGTGACTTTGCGCACCGGAACCGAAAGCACCTCCTGGAACGTCGCGTTCACCTGCAGTCGATCGAGGTCGGAGATCGCCTCGTTGCCATGGTCCTCGAGGTGCACGATGAGCCGCAGCAGCTTGTGCGGGCGCACGGCCGTTTCGCCGAAGATCGTGCGGATGTTGAGGATGCCGATGCCGCGCACTTCGAGGAAGTCGCGGAGCACCTCGGGGCAGCGGCCCTCGATCGTGTCGGGCGATATCCGGTACAGCTCGACGATGTCGTCGGCGATGAGGCCGTTGCCGCGCGAAATCAGCTCGAGCGCCAGCTCGCTTTTGCCGATCGCTGAAGCGCCGGTGATCAGCACGCCGAGCTCGAGCACGTCGAGGAACACGCCGTGCAGCGTCGTCGACTGCGCGAGCACGCGCGACAGGTAGATGCGAAACACGTCGACGATGTGCGGCGAAGGCTGCTGCGACGTGACGAGCGCGATCCGATGCTCGTTGCACATGTCGATCAGGTGGCGCGGCACCTGCTCGCCGTTGCCGACGACGATCGCGGCGAGCTCGGTCGTGAAAAGCCGGTTGATCGAACGGTTGAGCTCGTCCTCCGGCAGCGCGCGCAGATACGCGATCTCGGCCGCGCCGAGGATCTGCACGCGGAACGGGTGGATCAGGTTCATGTGGCCTACCTGACCAATCGTCGGGCGCAACGCGCTCTCGCCGATCAGCATCCGGTCGCCGCCGTCGCGCCCGGCGAGCCACACGAGGCCGAGCCGCTCGCGGTTGTCGCCGAGGAACTGCTCGACGCTTACCTGACGCATAGCGCTATGCGGAAGACGTTACCCGGCGCGTCACGCCGCGGATTGCCAGTTGCGAAACACGTCGGCGACGGTGCCCGCATCGGGTGCGTGCGCGAGGCGGTCGCGAAAGCCGCGGTCGGAAAACATCTGCGCGAGCTCCGAGAGCAGCTGCAGGTGCTGGTCGGTCGCGTGCTCGGGCACGAGCAGAACGAACAGCTGGTCGACCGGCTTCCCGTCGGGTGCGTCGAACGGCACCGGCTTGCGCAGCCGCGCGAAAGCGCCCTGAGCGTCGCGCAGGCCGTGGATGCGCCCGTGCGGAATCGCGATGCCCTGGCCCAGTCCCGTCGAACCCAGCTTTTCGCGCGCGGCGAGGCTCGCGGCAACGCCCTGGTGCGAAAGCCCCGCATTGCGCTCGAACATTTCGCCGACGGCCGCGAACAGCTGCGCCTTCGTCGCGACATCGAGGTCGACGATGATATTGGCCGCCGGGAGCAGGGCGGCAATCGGATTCATGACGTGAGTGGCGCCGGGTTTGGGTGAGCGTCAGCTCGAACGGAAACCGGCGGTGCGTGAGCCCGTCGCCCGTTCCGCGCGCAGCGCGCGGAGCCGGACGGGGATCGTCCGCCCGCCGGTATCGCGTGGCGATTATACGGACTCGGTCAGCGTCCGCCTTCCGCCCGCGGACCGACGGTCGCGCGCTCGATCGCGCCGTTGTCGGTGCGGTGATCCTTCAGCACTTCCTTGTACTTGACGACCTGCCGGTCGAGCTTGTCGGCCAGCGCGTCGATCGCCGCGTACATGTCCTCGTCCACGCTTTCGGCCCGGATGTCCTTGCCGCGCAGGTGTACGTTCGCTTCCACTTTCTGTTGCAGCTTGTCCACGGAGAGCACGACACTGACGTCGATCACGTGATCGAAATGCCGGTTGATCCGCTCGAGCTTGCTCACCACATAGGCCCGGATTGCCGGCGTGATATCGAGATGATGGCCAGTGAGGTGCAGGTTCATCAGGCTCTCCTTGGTGGCTTTTTGAAACAGGCGAGTCCGCTACAGCGCCTTGCGCATGTTGACGGGCGGAATCTGCAACGCCTCGCGATACTTCGCGATCGTGCGGCGGGCCACCAGGATGCCCTGCTCGCCGAGCATGTCCGCGATCTTGCTGTCGGTGAGCGGCGTTTTCGTGTCCTCGGCGGCGATCAGCTGCTTGATGAGCGCGCGGATCGCGGTGGCGGACGCCGCGCCGCCGGTGTCGGTGGCGACGTGGCTGCCGAAGAAATACTTGAGCTCGAACGTGCCGCGCGGCGTCAGCATGTACTTCTGCGTCGTTACCCGCGAGATCGTCGATTCGTGCAGCGACAGCATGTCGGCGATCTCGCGCAGCACCATCGGCCGCATCGCGACTTCGCCGTGCTCGAAGAAACGCCGCTGCCGCTCCACGATGGCCTTGGCGACGCGCAGGATGGTGTCGAAGCGCTGCTGCACGTTGCGGATCAGCCATTTGGCTTCCTGCAACTGCGCCGCGAGCTGCTGGTTCGAGCTCTCGCGGTTGCGCGTCAGGATGTCGGCATAGATGCGATTCAGCCGCAGCTTGGGCATCGCCGCCTCGTTGAGCGACGCCACCCACTGGTTTCTCACCTTGCGTACGACCACGTCCGGAATGACGTAGTTCGCCTCAGCCTTCGAGAACGCAGCACCCGGGCGCGGGCTCAGGCTGCGGATCAGGTCGCGCACGCCGCGCACGCCGGCGTCGTCGGTATGCAGCAGGCGCTTCAGCTTGGTGAAGTCGCGATTGGCGAGCAGCGCGAGATGGCCGTCGACGACCTTGAGTGCGTCGGCAAGATGCGGCGTCGATTCGGGCAACGTCTTGAGCTGCAGCGTCAGGCACTCCGCGCAATCGCGCGCGCCGACCCCCGCCGGCTCGAAGCTCTGCACGTACTTGAGTGCAATCGACAGCTCTTCCGGTTCGAGCTCGAGCTCGGCGGGAAAGAGCTCTGCGATCTCTTCGAGCGGCGTGGCCAGATAGCCGTCGTCGTCGAGCGCGTCGATCAGCGCAGTGACGACATGCCGATCGCGCAGCGGCAGGTTGAGGAGCGCGAGCTGGCCGTTCAGGTGATCGCGCAGCGTGCTGGTCGCGATCTGTTGCGGAAGGAAATCCTCGTCGTCGGCGTTTCCGCCGCCGCCCCAATCGCTGTCGCCGCCGCTGCCGTAGTCGGCGAAGTCGGACGTGTCGGACGCGACGTCGTCACGCGTGACGCGCGTTTCGCCCTCGTCGCTGGATACTTCGCGCACGCTGTGCTCGCGCTCGTCGCCTGCGCGTCCTGGCCCCGCGAGCGGAACTTCGACTGCGCGCTCGTCCTCGGACTCGGCACGCTCGAGCAGCGGGTTTTCCTGCAGCATACGCTCCACTTCCGCGTTCAGCTCGATCGTCGACAGCTGCAGCAGCCGAATCGACTGCTGCAGTTGCGGCGTGAGCGTGAGGTGCTGGGAAAGCTTGAGCTGGAGCGTTTGCTTCATCGGGGCCCGTTCGCACGGCTATCGGCCAATGCGAGCCAAAGGCATCGGCCGCCGACGTGCACTATAGCCGGAAATGCTCGCCGAGATAGACCTTTCGGACGTCTTCATTATA
>DATEIQ010000277.1:0-13078 GCA_035278845.1 Casimicrobiaceae bacterium
GCCAGAGGAACGCCTGCGCAATTCTGGGAGCCGCCGAAGTTGGTCGGATCGAGCGCGCGCCGCCGGAGAAATTCGGCGTCTGCGAGACGCCCGACGTGTTGGTGATCGTCACCGGGATCGTCGCAGTGGTGCCAAGCGGTACGCCGCCGAAAGCGAGATCCGTCGGCGCCACGCTGAACGCGGAAATGCCCGTCCCCGACATCGTGATCGGGAAGTTGTCGGAGTTGATGCCGATCGACGTGCTAGAGGACTTGGCGCCAAGCGTCGCCGGGCTGAACTCGTAGTTGAATTGGCAGGAGCCACCAGGGGCCAGAGGAACGCCTGCGCAATTCTGGGAGCCGCCGAAGTTGGTCGGATCGAGCGGCGCGCCGCCGGAGAAATTCGGCGTTTGCGAAACCGCCGTCGTGTTGGTAATCGTCACGACAATCGTCGCGGTGGCGCCGACCGGCACGCTGCCGAAAACGAGAGTCGTCGGCGTGACCGTAAAATCCGCGGCCGAGGCTGCGAGCGGGATCAAGCCCGCCGCGCACGCGACGACGAGCGCACCGACATGCGTTCGCAGTCCCCTCGGGCGATCGGGCGCGCGCGAGAATCCGAACGGAAAAGATCGATACGACATGAGCGCCTCCTCAGTGTCCGATAGATACGACGCTCTCATCGGGTTTGCGCTGCGACGCAGTCAAACGCGAGACGCCATGCTATATCGAAGTGTCAGGGAAGTCACGACTGCCTCCCGGAAGCGCGACACAGTTCAAACCCGATCGTGCGAAAATCCAGGACGTCGGTCGGAGGCGTCGCACCTTCAGCGTTGTGTGCAAACATAGGCAGTGGGGCGCAAACAGAGAGTGCCATGCGTGCCGGATGTACTGATTGCGTCGTGGTCGGCGCGAGCTTTGCAGGGCTCGCCTGCGCATTCTCGCTTGCGCGCCGCGGCTTGCATGTCACGGTGCTGGAGAAGAAGACGGATCCTGGCGAGAAACTTCACACGACCGGGATCATCGTCAAGGATGCGATCGATCAGATCGCATTGCTCGACACCCTTCCTGCAGCGCTGACGCGACGAATTCGTGGCGTGCGGCTATATGCCCCTAACATGCGGCATGTCGACCTCGCGGCTCCCGGCTATTACTTCCTGGCGACCGACACGCCGAACCTGATGCGCTGGCTCGCACAGCGCGTGACCGATGCGGGGGCGACGATCCGGTACGGGACTCGCTACTCGGGTGCCAAACGTGGACGGAGCGGATTCGATCTTGGCGACCTCGGCACGACGCGCTATTTGGTGGGTGCCGACGGTCCACGCTCTTCAATTGCAAAGCAGCTGGGACTCGGAACCAGCCGCAAATACCTGTTCGGTGTCGAGCACGAATTCGCGTTCGATTCCTCGAATGCATTTACCGCGCCCGACCATCTGCACTGCTTCGTCGACCGTCGCCTCGCGCCCGGCTACATCGGATGGATCGTTTCCGGGGTCACGGGACTGCAGGTCGGCGTTGCGCGACGCATGCGTGGCGAGACCTGGAAGCCGAACGACGTGATCAGCGCGTTCCTGCGGAAAGTCGCACCGGTGATCGACTTGACGCATCGCCGGCCGAACTCGGTGCGCGCAGGACTGATTCCGTGCGGGGGCGTGGTGCGTCCCGCGTCGATGCAGCGCGCGCTATTGGTCGGCGATGCTGCCGGCATCGTTTCGCCGGTCACGGCCGGCGGCATCCACACGGCGCTCAAGCATGGTCTCGCTGCCGGTCATGCGATTGCCGACTATCTGACTGGCCGGTCCGGTGATCCGCACCTGGGGTTCACACGATCGTATCCGCGTTATCGTTTGAAGCGCCTGCTGCGGTTCGGATTCGATCACTTTCAGAGCGATCTGTTGTTCGACCTGATGCTGTCGACGCGCGCGATGCGCACCGCGGCCGGCATTATCTACTTCCACCACAAGGGTGTGTTCGACGCGGTGCCCGCCGATGAGGACTCGATCGAGACGGCTGCCGAATACCCGCGCGTGCGGTAACGGCTCCGGCAATGAGACGGGGTCGCACACCTCACGGCAAATTGCATACGCGCGGTCGAGGCTGCCTCTCCGAGCCCCGCCACGCATTAACGCCGGTCCTTCGAGAGGCAATATGAAAAATCGACTCGTTCTCGCTTGTGTACTGATCCTGACGTTTCCTGGGCCGGTCGATGCAGGGGATTGCATCAAGGATCAGTACGGCAACGTCGTTTGCGGAAAGGGTCAGTGCGCGGTGGATCAGTACGGCAAGGTACTTTGCGCGAAAGAAGGCGGTGGCGCGATAAGAGATCGAAACGGCGTGGTGAAGTGCGGCGTTGGAATGTGCGCGATCAACGACGATGGCCAGGTCAGGTGTTCGACGCAGCCCGGCGGTGGCGCCGCCATGGATTCCTACGGCAAGGTCAAATGCCTCGGTGCGTGCCAGAGCGGTACGGAACAGCGTTGCGAACCCGCGCGCTAGGGCAGTTGGGTTGTGCCAGTATCGCGACATTACGCCGCCGGTGGTGGTTGTTTCTCCATTCGCGGTAACTCGGCATCGACGCTCAGACCAACGATTTGCTGTCCTTAACCCGGCAACGAACTGAGCGGCATCACGTCGATCGACGCCTGCGGGATTCCGAAATGCGGATGGTCCTGGAAGGCTTTTGCGGCCGCATCGAGCGATTCGGCTTCGACGATGGAATACAGCATGATGTCGTTTCTCGTGTCGGCGACGCCCTGTGCGGTGACCCGCTTCGTCTTTCCAGATCACGCCAGAATACATCGCAGCTAGTCCAAGAGTGTCGAGCAGCGCCGCGCAATCTCCTCCATGACGATCGCGGCACCAGGTGACGCCAGGCTGTCCGCGCGGCGCGTGATGCCGATGACGCGCCGCGTATCGACAAGTGGAAACGGAAGCACCGTCAACAGCTTGGATCGCAGCTCGTAGGCAAGCTGGCGTGGCGAAATCGCCGTCAGCAGGTCGCTGTTGACCAGCACGCCGCGCAGCATCGCGAGGTCGCTCGTTTCCACGGCCACGTCCGGCGGCGTGAGGCCGCGCGCCGCCAGCGCGCGCTCGAACAGCTTGCGATTGGGCGTGTTGGCACGGGGAAGCACCCAGCGCGCATGCGCGAGATCGCGGCCGCTCAGGCGTCGCCTGCCCGACCACGGGTGCCGTCTCCGTGCGACGATCGCGAGCTCGTCGTCGGCGAGCGAGTCGCCTACGAAATCGCTCGCGTAATTCGCCGGTCGCAGTGCTCCCAGAATGAAATCGAGATCACCCGCGCGCAGGCTGGCGGCAAGCGATTCGAACGAGCCTTCCATCGTCTCGATACGCAGTCCCGGATATCGGGCGACGACGCCCGCGATGGACTCGGGCAGCAGCCGTGTGCGCCCGAGCGGAAGCGCGCCTACACTGACGATGCCCTGCGTGACACCGGCAAGCGACGCGATTTCGGCAACGGCGTGACGCAACTCCGCCTGCGCGCGCTTCAGTCTCAATGCGAGCGCCTTTCCGGCCAGTGTTGGCATCATTCCGCGCGCCGTGCGCTCGAACAGCGGAACGCCGACCGCGTCTTCGAGCTGGCGAACCGCCACGCTGACGGCAGGCTGCGTGATTCCGAGACTCTCCGCGACGGACGGCATGTGATGCTGCTCGGTGAGCGCGACGAACGCGCGAACCCGCCGCTCCGCGATAGCCCACCCGAAACTTGCCGCATTGCGTCTGCTGCGAACGGCACCGAGGCCGGCAAGGTCGGCGCGTGCGTGCTGCATTTCCGCCTGCGCGCGCCGCGCGCGGACGAGCAGCGCGCGACCGAAGGACGTAAGCAGCATCCCGTGCGCACGCCGCTCGAACAGCGTGACGCCGAGCGTGCGCTCCAGCTTGCCAATCGAGCGCGAAACGGCCGATTGCGCGCGAAAGAGCGTCGTGCCTGCCCGGCTGGCGCTGCCCTGATCGGCGACGGCCAGGAATGCCCGCAGATTGCGAAGCTCCGGCGGCATCGGCCGATCGGCCCTGATCAGGCGCCGCCGCGCGCCGTTCAGCGGCGAAGTAGTTCTATGCCGTTCCCGGTGACGCGCACGCGGTCGCCGATGCGAAGGTTGGGCGGCGCCGTCTGCTGGATGGACGCCATCGAACCGTCGTCGTAACGCACGCCGATGCGCCACACCATCGTCTGGCTGCGCTTCGCGGCTTCGTTGCCGACGAAGCCGCCGCCGATCGCTCCGACGACCGTCGCCACCGTCTGGCCGGTGCCCCCGCCGACCAGGCTGCCCAAGCCGCCGCCGACGAGCGCGCCGCCGATCGCACCGACAGCGTTCGGCACGTTCTGAACCGCTTCCTGCTGGATCGAGTCGACCGTTCCTATGCGCGCAGCCGGCTGCTCGCTGACCTGGTACGCCGGCGGCGTGCTGCAGCCGGCCATCGCGAGCAGCGCTCCCGCTGCAAACGCGGCCGCGAAACGTCGCCAGGAATGTTGCATCAAAGTCATCATGCTTCTCCAGTGCTCAGTCATTCGGGAATCGCATTCAAAAGATACATCGCGGCGAGCAGCCCGCTCGGTCGGCCGAGCTTGCCGAGCCATTGCGCGAAGATCACCTCGATGTCGCCGCTCACGTAAACCTGCGTGAGTGCCTTGTTGATCTGCAGCCGCAAGGCGGAGTCGCCGCGAGGTAACGCGAAGGCGTACGGCTCGTACGAAAGATCCTGCAGCAGCATCGCGTACTTCGTGGGCTCCTTCGAAACCGCGACGAGGCCTACCAGCTTGATCTTGTCGCCGGCGTAGGCGTCGACGCTTCCCGAGTCGAGCATCGTCATGCCTTCGGCGGCGTCGTTGATCGTAACGACCGACGCGCTGATCAAGCGCCGTCGCAGCGCGTCGTTGAGCCGTGTTTCCGTCGTCGTGCCCTTCAGCACCGCGACCTTCTTGCCGGCGAGATCGCCCATCTCGTTGATTGGCGCGCCGGCCTTCACGACAAACCCGCCGCCATCGATGAAGATCAGGTTCGAAAAATCGACGTTGGCGAGCCGTGTTTGCGTCTGCGTCGTGTTGGCACATTCGAGATCGGCGCGGTGCGAGGCCACCATCTGCAGCCGCTCGGTGACCGTGCCCGGCATCCAGTTCACCTTGAGCATGGGCTCGCCCACAGCCTGGCCGATTTGCGCGATCACCCGTTTGCACAGGTCGATCGAGTAGCCGGTCGGCTCGGCGCCTGTGCCCTTCATGGAAAAGGGCAGCGAATCCGGCGAGTACGCGACGTTGATCGCCTTGGCGGCCTTGATCTTCGCCAGCGTGTCCACCGGGGCCTGCGCGTACGCAACGTGTGCAGCAAGCGCCGTTCCGGCAACGAGCGCCGCAATGAGGCGCATGATCATGACCGTCCTCCGTCCGCGATGAAATGGGCGGATACTGTAGCAGCCCGCTGCCGAACCCGCCATGCGCATACGGCGCCGGGCGCTTTTCCGAAGCGCGTGTCCCGAGGAGGTAGCGTGCCAACCGTATCCCTGAACGTAAACGGCACCGTGCGCACGCTTGACGTGCGCGACAGCGCCGAGCCGCTGCTGTTCGTGCTGCGCAATCGGCTTTCGCTCACCGGCGCCAAGTATGGCTGCGGCCTCGGGCAATGCGGCGCTTGCACGGTGCTGATCGACGGTGACGCTGCGCGCTCCTGCAGCGTCGAGGTCGGGAGCGTCGCGGGGAAGGCGATCACGACGATCGAAGGCATCGGCGCCGGCGAGCTGCCGCATCCGGTGCAGGCCGCGTTCGTCGCCGAGCAAGCGGCGCAATGCGGCTATTGCATTCCCGGCATGGTGATGAGCTCCGTCGCACTGCTCGACCGGCAGCCGCATCCGACGCGCGACGAGGCGAAGCGCGCGCTGGCGGGCAACCTGTGCCGATGCGGAACGCATCACCGGATCCTGAACGCGGTCGTTCGCGCGGGAGGCAAGGCATGAAGCCGCTCGATATCCCCATTGCGTGCGATGCGCCGGGTGCGAGCCACGTTTCGCGACGCGGATCTTTCGGCGCGAGCCAGCGATCGCGACGCGCATTTCTCGGCGCGAGCGGTGCGCTCGTCGTCGATTTCGCAATGCCGGGCCGTGCGCTCGCGCAGATGGCGTCCGGTGCACAAGCTTCGCTTGCCAAATCGGTCGATGCGGCGGAAGTCGACGGCTTTCTCGCGATCGGCGCCGACGGAACGATCACGATCTTTTGCGGCAAGGTCGATCTCGGACAGGGATTGCGGATCGCAATTCGCCAGATGGCGGCGGAAGAGCTGGGCTGCGCGGTCGATCGCATCGCGCTCGTCGAAGGCGACACGGCGCTGACGCCCGATCAGGGACCGACCGCGGGAAGCACCGGCATCACGCGCGGCGGCGTGCAGATTCGCCAGGCAGCGGCCACGGCGCGAGAGGCGCTGCTGGGGCTCGCGGCAGAAAAACTGGGCCGCTCGCGGACCGAACTGCTTGCAATAGAAGGCGCGATTCGCCCGCGCTCGGGCGGAGCGAGCGTGTCGTTCGCGGAGCTGATCGGCGACAAGCGTTTCGACCTGAAGATCGATCCGAAGGCGCCACTCAAAGACCCGAAAATGTACGAGGTGGTCGGCAAGCCGTTGCCGCGGCCAGACGTTCCGGCCAAGGTCTCGGGCCGCCATCGCTTCGTGCACGACATCGTCGTCGACGGGATGCTGTATGGCGCCGTCGTCCGCCCGCCGTCGATCGGCGCGAAGCTGGACGATGTCGACGAGTCGTCCGTTGCCGCGATTCCAGGTGTGCTTATTGTCCGTATCCGCGACTTTCTCGGCGTCGTTGCGCGCACGGAATGGGACGCGATGTCGGCAGCGCGGATGCTGAAAGTGCGCTGGAGCGCCGGCGTGAAACTGGTCACTGACGCCGGCGTGCGCGACTGGCTGCGCGCCGGCCCGTTCGAGGCCGACGAAACACTCGTCGCGAAAGGCGACGCGAAGGCGTCGCTCGCGAATGCCGACAAGCGGCTCAGTGGCGAGTACTACTGGCCGATGCAATCGCACGCTTCGCTCGGCCCGTCGTGCGCGATCGCCGACGTACGCGACGGCAACGCGACGATCTACAGCGCCTCGCAGGCGACACACCGGTTCCGCGTAACGATCGCGCGGTTGCTCGGCTTGCCGCGCGACGCCGTGCGCGTTATCTACGCCGATGGCGCAGGTTGCTACGGCATGAATGGTCACGACGACGCGGCCGCCGACGCGGCGCTGCTCTCGCGCGCCGTCGCATCGCCCGTGCGGGTGCAATGGACGCGCCAGGACGAGCTCGGCTTCGATCCCAAAGGCCCGCCGCAGCTGCTCGCGCTCGAAGGCGCGGTCGGCGCCGACGGCGGCATCGCGGCGTGGCGCACGCAAATGTGGCTGCCGAAGGCAACGGCGAACCTCCCGAACATTCCGCTGCTCGGTCCCGAGGCGGCCGGCATCGCGCAAACGCAGGGCCTGTCGACGGGCCTGATCAGCCAGAACGGCAATCCGCCTTATGCGGTCGCGCATCAGGACGTGGTCGTGCACTGGCTGAAGGACGCGCCGCTGCGCCCGTCGAACCTGCGCGCGCCGGGCAAGATCGCAAACGGCTTCGCGGTCGAGAGCTTCACCGACGAGCTCGCCGCGGCGGCGCGCCGCGACGCGCTCGAATTCAGGCTCGCCGGTCTTTCCGATCCACGCGGCATCGAGGTCGTGAAGCGCGCGGCGGCGATGATCGGCTGGCGCGCGCGACCGTCGCCCGGTCCCGGCGGCATCGGTCGCGGCCTCGCATATTTGCACTACAAGAACAACGAGACCCACGTCGCGATGGCGATGGAGGTCGAAGTCGACAAGCGCTCGGGCGCGATCCGCGTGCTGCGCGTCGGCTGCGCGCACGATTGCGGGCTCGTCATCAATCCGGATGCCGTGCGCCTGCAGATCGAGGGCTCGATCCTGCAGACGCTGTCGCGCACGCTCTACGAGGAGGTGCGGTTCGATCATGCCCGGGTGACGAGCGTCGACTTCGCGAGCTACCCGATCCTGCGCTTCCCCGACGTGCCGGACATCGCCATCGACCTCGTGATCCGCCCGACGGATCCGCCGCTCGGCGCCGGCGAGGCTGCCGCGACGCCTGTTCCCGCCGCACTCGCCAATGCAGTATTCGATGCGACGGGCATCCGCCTGCGCACGGTACCGTTCACACCCGAGCGCGTGAAAAGCGCGAGCGGATGAGCGGCGCGCCTAGCGCGGCGCCGCTGCGCCTCGCCGCAGGGCGCGCGCCCGCGCCGCGACGCCGAATGCAATAATCGCGGCCCATGGACTTCCTGCGCGCGCTCAAGTTCGCCGTGATCATCGGTGTCGTCGTCGCGGGCATCTGGCTGTTTCGCGAAGACCGGATGTGCCGCGCGGAGATCAACGCGCGCGTTGGTCCTACTGCGGTGATCGAGCACGGCTTCGGGTCAACGCGCTACGACGTCGTTCCCGAGTCGCGCAGGTCCGGCTGGAGCGCCGGCAAGCCGTTCCCCGTCGTCGTCAACTGCTGGAGCGGCATTGGTGGAATCGCCGGCTTCGAGCAGCGCTGACGCGATCAACCAGGAGCGCACGTGAATCTCGAGAAAGTCATCTTCGGCTTCTTCATCATCTTCGCCTGCACGCTCAATTTCGGCTTTTTCGTCGGCGACATAGACCGGCCGGAGCTCCACCACCCGTTCGAGCTGTTCGCCGCGGTCGTCGTCAACCTGATCGCCACGGTGATCAAGTTCGGCGACCGCACGCAGGTCGGTGCGACGCACCTCGCAACCAGTCTCGTCGCGACGTTCCAGTTGATTGCCGCATCGCTGGTCTGGGCGTTTCAGCTCTATGTCGCGAAGATGCCGATGAACGGCGAGATGATCGCGGTGGTCGTCTCGCTTTCGGGTGGCGCGCTGCTTGCGAACGTCGTCTCGGTCATCCTGCTGCTGGGCGAAACGCTGCGACAGGGCCGCTAGCGGCCGCGCTTCGCGGCGCCTGAGCCGATCGCGAAATGGGCGAAGACCTGCTGTTCATGGTCATGCGGCGGCTGCGCGCGCCGCTGATCACGCTGATCGTCGTCTATGCGATCTCGATCGCCGGACTTGCGCTGGTGCCCGGGATCGACGGCGACGGCAATCCGCAGCGGATGACGATCTTCCACGCCTTCTACGTCGTCAGCTTCACCGCCACGACGATCGGCTTCGGCGAGATCCCGTTTCCATTTTCAGATGCGCAACGCATGTGGATCACGTTTTCGATCTACATGTCGGTGATCGGATGGGCGTTCACGCTCGCGTCCGTGATCGCGCTCGCCAACGATCCGATCTTCCGTGGCCTGCTCGCGCGCGCGCATTTCGCGAGGCGCGTGCGCCATCTCGCCGAGCCGTTCTACATCCTGTGCGGCTATGGCCAGAGCGGCTCGCGCCTGGCCCTCGCACTCGACGGCACCGGCAATCGGGTGGTCATCGTGGAGCCGCGCCTCGAGCGCATCGCACGCGCCGCCATCCAGGAATTCGCCGCGCCGCCGCTCACGCTGATGGCCGACGCACGGCTCGCCGATGTGCTGGAGATCTCCGGCGTGCGCAGCGCGCATTGCGTCGGATTGATCGCGCTCGCCGGCGAGGACGACGCCAACCAGGCGATCGCCATCGGCGCGCGCGTGCTGAATCCGTCGCTGCCGATCGTCGCGCGCGCGAAATCGGCCGTCGCGAAAATCAACCTCGAATCATTTGGCGGCGTCACCGTCATCAATCCGTTCGACACGTTCGCGGACAATCTCGCCGTCAGCCTGCGCAAGCCCGAAGTGCTGCAGGTCGAGGACTGGCTCACCGCGACGCCGGGGTCGCCCTGCCCCGCCATCGTCCGCCCGCCGCGCGGCCGCTGGCTCCTCGTCGGTTACGGCCGCTTCGGACACTCGATCTCGGCGGTGCTCGATCGAGAGGGCATCGAATGGAAGGCGTTCGATCCCGGCATCACCGACGGCTCGGATCGCCGGCTGCAGGGCGGCGACTATACGGAGAGCATGCTGCGCGATGGCGGTATCGAGAACAGCGACGCGCTCGTTGCCGGCGCGGACGTCGACGCGGTGAATCTGGGGGCCGCCACACTCGGCCGGCGCGTGAAGCCCGGGCTTTACGTCGTCATCCGCCAGAACCACGCGCAGGACAGCGCGCTGATCGACGCGGCGAACGCGAACATGAAATTCGTGCAATCCGAGTTGATGGTGCACGAGTGCCTGCAGCGGTTGAAGACGCCGATGCTCGGCCGCTTCATCGCGCGCATGCGCAGCGGGGATGCCGAGCAGGCGACGCGCACGCTCGAGCGCGTGCGCGCCGAAGTGGGCGAGGGTTCGCCGCACGCGTGGCGCTTCGAGTGCGACGTGATGCGGGCGGGCCTTTTTGCGGCATTTTTCCAGCGTCGAGGCGCGGCGTACAAGATCGCGCACCTGATGGCCGATCCGACGAAGCGGCGTGAGCGCTTGCGCGCGTCCGTGCTGATGCTCGAGCGCGGAAGCGAATTCGAGTTGTTGCCCGGTGACGACGTGGCACTGAAGCCAGGCGATCGACTGCTCGTCGTCGGAGATGCGGATGCGGAACGCCTGCAGCAGCGCTACCTCGACGAGCCGAGCGCCGTAACGTGGGTGTGTTCCGGAACAGAGCCGCCCACCGGCTACCTTTTCCGCTGGTGGCGTCGGCAATCGCAGAAATGGCGCGATTCGCCGCGCCGCGCCGGCAGGCGCGGCAAGGGTACGCCGTAGGGTGGCGTGGCCGTCGCACCGGTACGGCTCTTTCAAATTTTCCACGGTGTTCCCGCTACCCGGACTTTCCGGGCGGGCGGACCGTACCGCTTGCATTTCGTTTAAATTGTGATAAACTAAATCCAATCACGAATGAAACCCATGACCACCCGCCCCTACGACTCCGCGCTGCGCCTGCGCAAGCAGGCCGAGCTCAAAGCCCGCATCATCGACGCCGCGGCGGCGCTGCACGCACAAAAGGGCGCCACCGACACGAGCTACGCCGACATCGCCTCGCATGCCGGGGTATCGCTGCCGACCGTGTACGCCCATTTCCCGACGCAACGCGACCTGCTCGCCGGCTGCACCGCGCACGTCGGCGCGCGCGCCCCCGCCCTGCCCATCGAGCAGATTCTCGCGTCGACCGACCTCCCCAGCGCGGCGGAATTGCTCGCGGCCGCCATGGATGCGCGGCACCACCATTTCGAGCCTTGGCTCGCGTGGCGCGAAGACCGCGTCATTCCTTTCCTTGCCGAGCTGTCCGGCGCGCGGCGCGACCAATTCGCGGCGCTGATCGCCCGCGTGCTGCGTCGCCATCTCGGACCCGGCGACCATCGAGAAGCCGTCGCCGCCTGGGAATCCACGCTGTCGTTCGATTTCTGGCACCGGCTGACGCACGGCCATCGGCTGTCACGCCCGCGCGTTCGTCGCATCGTCGTCCGCTCGCTGCTGGCGATCGCCTCACCACAACGCGACCTCGCAGTACAACCCACTCTCAGGAGAAAGCGATGAAATCGTCCGTAACGCCGTCGATCGCCGAGATCGCCCCCGACACCTACCGTGTGAGCGTCCCGCTGCCCGACGCGCTGCCAGGCGGGTTCTCGTTCAACCAGTACCTCGTCGTCGACGAGATGCCCCTGCTGTTCCATACGGGACCGAAGAAGCTCTTCCCGGTGATCCGGGAACAGATCGAGAAGGTGTTGCCGCTGGAGCGCCTTCGCTACATCGCGTTCTCGCACGTCGAGGCCGACGAGTGCGGCAGCCTGCCCGAATTCCTGCTCGCTGCGCCGCAAGCGCGGCCTGTCTGCAGCGATGTCGCGGCGCTGGTGTCGATCAGCGATCTGGTCGACGTCGAGCCGATCGGCATGGCCGACGGACAGAGGCTCTCGCTCGGCAAGCACCAGCTGGCGTGGCAATCGACGCCGCACCTGCCGCACGGCTGGGAATGCGGGTATCTTCACGACCTCACCACCGGAACGCTCTTCTGCGGCGACCTGTTCACGCAGCCCGGTGTCGGCGAGCAGCCGCTCGTCGAAGACGACATCCTCGCGCCGAGCGAGGCGTTTCGCCGGCAAATGGATTACTACGCGCATTCCTGCGACACCGCGAAGCTCATCGACAAGCTCGCCAGCCTCGCGCCAACGTATCTCGCCTGCATGCACGGCAGCGCGTGGCGCGGCGACGGCGCGGCCATGCTGCGCAGGCTAGGTGCGGCGCTCGCGCAACGCTGATGCCACATACGAATGAGGGTGCGTAACGGCGCGGTCGGCACGAGCGACGAAATCGCGGCCGCGCTGCTTGACAAGCGGCCGATCGTCGCCCTGGAGTCGACGATCATCGCGCACGGCATGCCGTGGCCCGCGAACGTCGAGAATGCGTTCGCCGTCGAAGCGGAGATACGTGCGCTCGGTGCCGTCCCGGCAACGATAGCTGTCGTCGACGGGCATCCGAAGGCTGGATTGTCCGCGGACGACATCGAACGCATCGGCCGCGGCGGTTCGGCAATCGCGAAGCTCAGCCGCCGCGATCTGCCGATCGCCGTGGCGCGAGGGGACACCGGCGCGACCACCGTCGCCGCGACGATGATCGTCGCCGCGCTCGCGGGCGTCCCGGTCTTCGCTACCGGGGGCATCGGCGGCGTGCATCGCGGCGCGGAAGCGAGCTTCGACGTCTCCGCCGATCTCCAGGAGCTCGCGCGCACCTCCGTAGCCGTCGTGTGCGCAGGGGCCAAGGCCGTGCTCGACCTGCGCCTCACGCTCGAATACCTCGAAACGCACGGCGTGCCGGTGGTCGGCTTCGGGACCGATCGGCTGCCGGCGTTCTGGAGCCGCGACAGCGGCTTTGCGGTCGATGCCCGTGCCGACGCGCCGGGGGAAGTCGCGCGGCTCATGCACGCGAAGTGGTCGATGGGCCTCGCGGGCGGCATCGTCGTGGCCAATCCGATCCCCGAGCGCTACGAGCTGCCGCGCGAGCGCATCGACCAGGCGATCGAGCAGGCGCTCGCGCAGGCGCGCGAGGAGGGCGTCGCCGGCAAGGCGGTCACGCCGTTCCTGCTCGCGCGCGTCAATGCCTCG
>DATEIQ010000278.1:0-22432 GCA_035278845.1 Casimicrobiaceae bacterium
GCGACGAAGCGCGTGCGCAAGATCATCTGCTCGTTTCCGCGCCAGACCGACTCGTGGGTGTTCGACGCGCTGTACCGCGCCGGCGAAATCGAGCTCGAGCTCGTGCCGCAGGGCAACCTCGCGGAGCGCATTCGCGCCGCGGGCGCGGGGATCGGCGCGTTCTACACGCCAACGGGCTACGGCACGCAACTCGCGGAAGGCAAGGAGACGCGCGAAATCGGCGGACGCAATTACGTGCTCGAGTATCCGATTCACGCCGATTACGCGCTGATCAAGGCCGACCGCGCCGACCGATGGGGTAACCTCGTCTATCGCAAGACGGCACGCAATTTCGGGCCGATCATGGCGAGTGCTGCGCGTTGCACGATCGTGCAGGTGCGCGAGACGGTGGATCTCGGTGGACTCGATCCGGAGGCGATCGTCACGCCGGGCATCTTCGTGCATCGCATCGTCCGGGTTCCGGCGAGCGCGCTCGCCGAGCCGCAGGCCGCCGGCTGAAGGAGGAACACGATGCAACGCTACACACGCGATCAGATGGCGGCGCGCGTCGCGCGCGACATTCCGGAAGGCGCTTACGTGAATCTCGGCATCGGGTTGCCGACGCTCGTCGCCAATCATCTGCCGAAAGACCGCGAGATCCTCCTGCACAGCGAAAACGGCGTGCTCGCGATGGGGCCCGCGCCTGCGCCGGGGGCCGAGGATCCGGACCTCATCAATGCGGGCAAGCAGCCGGTCACGCTGCTTCCGGGTGGCGCGTACTTTCATCACGCCGATTCGTTCGCGATGATGCGCGGAGGTCACCTCGATTTTTGCGTGCTCGGCGCATTCCAGGTGTCGAAGACGGGCGATCTCGCCAACTGGCACACCGGCGCACCCGATGCGATTCCCGCCGTGGGCGGCGCGATGGATCTCGCGATCGGCGCCAAGCGCGTCTACGTCATGATGGAGCATCTGACGAAGCAGGGAGAAAGCAAGGTCGTCGAACGCTGCACCTATCCGTTGACAGGCATCGGCTGCGTGAACCGGATTTTCACGGACCTCGCGGTCATCGACGTCGCGCAGGACGGATTGCGCGTGATCGAGATGGCGCCCGGCCTTGAATTCGAGGAACTGCAGCGCTTGACTGGCGTCGCCTTGAAGGAGCGAGCATGAACGAGGCATTCATTTGCGACGCCGTGCGCACGCCGTTCGGTCGTTACGGCGGTGCACTATCCAGCGTACGCACCGACGATCTCGGCGCCGTGCCGCTGCGCGCGCTGATCGAACGCAATCCGCGCGTCGACTGGGCTGCGGTGGATGACGTCGTGTACGGCTGCGCGAACCAGGCGGGCGAGGACAATCGCAACGTCGGACGCATGGCGCTTCTGCTCGCCGGCCTGCCGCAGGAGGTGCCCGGCACGACGGTCAATCGCTTGTGCGGGTCAAGCATGGACGCTATCGCGATCGCCGCCCGCGCGATCAAGTCAGGCGAAGCGTCGCTCGTGCTCGCGGGCGGTGTCGAGAGCATGTCGCGCGCGCCGTTCGTGCAGGGCAAAGCCACCGAAGCGTTCTCGCGTGCGGCGAAGATCGAGGACACGACGATTGGCTGGCGCTTCGTCAATCCGCTGATGAAATCGCGTTACGGCATCGATTCGATGCCGGAGACGGCCGAGAACGTCGCGCAGGAGTTCGGCGTCGCGCGTGCCGATCAAGATGCATTCGCGTTGCGCAGCCAGCAGCGCGCGGCGGCCGCGATCGCTTCGGGTCGAATGGCGGAGGAGATCGTTCCGGTCAGCGTCGCGCAAAAGCGTGGCGATCCGGTCATCGTGACCACCGACGAGCATCCGCGTGCGACGTCGCTCGAGGCGCTCGCGAAGCTCAAGGGCGTGGTCCGTCCCGACGGCACGGTGACGGCGGGCAACGCCTCCGGCGTCAACGACGGTGCCTGCGCAGTGATCGTCGCATCGGAAGCTGCGGCAAGGCGCCACGGGCTCACCCCCCGCGCGCGCGTCGTCGCGGCGGCGGTGGCGGGCGTTGCGCCGCGCATCATGGGCTTCGGACCCGCACCCGCGACGCGCAAGGTATTGGCGTTGGCGAACCTCGAGTTGTCCCGCATGGACGTGATCGAGCTCAACGAAGCATTCGCCGCGCAGGCGCTGGCGGTGACGCGCGACCTTGGCTTGCCTGACGATGCCGCGCACGTGAATCCGGACGGCGGCGCGATCGCACTCGGGCACCCGCTCGGTGCGAGCGGCGCACGGCTCGTAACCACGGCGCTCTACCAGTTGCAGCGCGGCGGCGGCCGTCACGCACTGTGCACGATGTGCATCGGCGTGGGGCAGGGGATCGCGATGGTGATCGAGCGCGTCTAGCATGACGCTTCCTCGCAAGGCCGTATCCGCACGGACCGCCCCGTCTGTCGCAACGCCTGGCTGACGTGCCCGACAGCCTGTTCACGACCGATGCGATGCGCGCTGTCTTCACGGACCGCGCGCGCATCGCACGCATGCTGGAATTCGAGGCGGCGCTGGCGCAGGCCGAGGCAACGGTTGGCGTGATTCCGCAGGACGCGGCCGACGCGATCGTGCGTCAATGCGACTCCGCCGCGTACGATGCCGCGGCGATCTCGGGGGCCGTGCACACCGCCGGCAATCTCGCCATCCCGCTCGTGGCACAGCTCACGAAGAAGGTCGGCGTATCCGACCCGGGCGCCAAGGGCTACGTCCATTGGGGCGCGACGAGCCAGGATCTCATCGACACCGGTCTCGTGCTGCAACTGCGCGACGCGTTCGCGCTGATCGACGCCGACGTCGATCGGCTCGCTGCGGCGCTTGCTGCGCGGGCGCGGCAGCATGCCGACACGGTGCTCGCCGGGCGCACGTGGCTCCAGCAGGCGCTGCCTTTGACGCTCGGCGTGAAGCTCGCCGGCTTCGTGAGCGCGCTCGATCGCCACCGCGAACGCCTTGCCGCTGCGCGGACGCGCGCGCTGGTCGTGCAGTTCGGCGGCGCCGTGGGCACGCTGGCGTCGCTGCACGATCAGGGACTCGCCGTCGCCGAACGTCTCGCGCAGCAGCTCTCGCTGCGCGCGCCCGAGATGCCGTGGCACTCGCAGCGGGACCGCATGTGCGAAGTCGCGTCGGTGCTCGGTATGCTGGTCGCAACGCTAGGCAAACTGGCGCGCGATTTCGCGCTGCTCGCGCAAACCGAGGTCGACGAGGCGCGCGAGCCGGCTGCAACCGGTCGCGGCGGCTCGTCGACGATGCCGCAGAAGCGCAATCCCGTCGGTGCGTCGATCGCGCTCGCCGCGGCGACGCGGGTTCCGGGGCTCGTCGCCACGATGCTGCACGCCGCGCTCGCCGAGCACGAGCGCGGGCTCGGAAACTGGCCGGCCGAGTGGGAGACGCTGCCGGAGATCGCGCTGCTCACGGCAGGTGCGCTCGCCGCGATGATCGAGGTGGTCGAAGGGCTGGACGTCGACGAGCGACGTATGCGCGCCAATCTCGATATCACGCGCGGGCTCGTGTTCGCCGAAGCCGTGCAGACCGCGCTCGCTCCAAAGATCGGGCGCGATGCCGCACATTCGCTCGTCGCGGGCGCCTGTCGGCGCGCGGTCGCGGAAGACCGTCATCTGCGCGACATTCTGGAAAGCGAAACGGACGTTATGCGGCACCTCGACGCGCAGACGCTGGGGCGGCTGTTCGACCCGCACGGCTACCTCGGCAGCGCGCACGCGTTCATCGCACGGGCGCTCGCGCAACGACCCGTATCTGCAGCCTGACGGAAACAGCATCGCCATGCCTTTTGCCCAGCTTGCGGACGTTCGACTGCACTATCGGATCGACGGCGAGGACGACGCGCCGCCGCTCTTGCTTGCCAATTCGCTCGGAACGACCGCGGACATGTGGGAGCCGCAGATGCCGGCGCTCGCCGGGCGATTCCGCGTGATCCGCCACGATACGCGCGGTCACGGGATGTCGCAGGTGACGCCGGGGCCGTATTCGATCGAACAGTTGAGCCGCGACGCTCTGGGCCTGCTCGACCGGCTGGGAATTGCGCGCGCGCACTTCTGTGGGCTGTCGATGGGCGGCATGATCGGCATCCATCTCGGCATCCATGCGCCGGAGCGCGTCGATCGCCTCGTCCTCGCGAACACAGCAGCGAAGATCGGCACGCCCGAAATGTGGAACGCACGCATCGAGTCCGTGCGCAAAGGCGGCATGGCGTCGGTCGCGCCGGCGCTGATGTCGCGCTGGTTCACCTCGTCGGTGCTCGAGTCGCCCACGCCGAAAATTGCCGAGGTGCGAGCCCAGTTCGAACGCATCTCGCCGGAGGGATACGTCGCGTGCTGCGCGGCCGTGCGCGACATGGACCAGCGCAATGCGCTCGGACGCATTCATGCGCCGACGCTCGTCGTCACCGGTACGAACGACGCCGTGACGACACCGGACGACGGCCGGTACATCGCCGAGCATGTGCGCGGCGCGCGCTTCGTCGAGCTGCCGGCCGCGCATTTGTCCAACATCCAGGCCGCGCCGGGTTTCACGCAGACGCTCGTGCAGTTCCTGGCCAATCGCAAGGAGTGACGCCAATGGACGAAGCCGATCGGTACCAGAAGGGATTGCAGGTGCGGCGCGCGGTACTGGGCGACGCCCACGTCGATCGCTCGCTCGCGAAGCGCAACGCGTTCAACGAGGAATTCCAGGCACTGATCACGCGCTACGCCTGGGGCGAGATGTGGACCCGCGAAGGCCTGCCACGGCACACGCGCAGCCTGCTCACGGTCGGCCTGATGGTCGCACTCAATCGCGGCGAGGAATTCCGGTTGCACGTACGCGCAGCCTTCAACAACGGCGTGACGCGCGAGGAGATTCGCGAGGTGCTGCTCCACTGTGCCGTCTACGCCGGTGTGCCGGCCGCCAATTCGGCCTTCCACATGGCGGAGGAAGTCTTCGCGCAGATGGACGCACAAAAGACGCCGTAAGAGCACGGCGAAGAGCCTCCCGAAGGCCGGGCGGCCGTCCGGCCCACCGGGTATTGCTTCCGGGGGCCGTCCTCGGTAGGGTGGCGCATCCCAAGCCCATCCGGGTGCAAAGTGGGTCGTGCACGTCCTGCGATGACGACGACGCAACGCCTGCCCGGCATGGTGCTCGGCGATATCGCGCGCGATGCCGGAACGCCCGGGTCGAATGCGCGCGATGCGCCGCCTTTCGACGATTCCGCCTCCGCCGCTTCGCCTCCGCATTCCGATGCGCCGCCGCAGGAGGAGCCGGCGCACAGCGGCCGCCTGTTCCGCAAGTACCTGCTGCTGATCCTGTCGCTGGTGACGACCGCGCTCGTCGCCTCCGGGGTGATCGGAACGCTCTTCTCGTATCAGGAGAACCGCTCCGCGCTCGCGAGCCTGCAGCACGAGAAGGCCGTCGCGGCAGCGTCTCGCATCGAGCAATACGTGACCGGTATCGAGCGCCAGCTCAGGTACGCGGCGTTGCCCCAGCTCGGGGCGGGCGAAGCGGAGTTGCGGCGAATCGAATTTCTCAAGCTGCTGCGCCAGGTGCCGGAAATTACGGACATCGCGCAGTTGGCCGGCGACGGGCGGGAGCAGGTGCTCGTTTCCCGGCTCGGAATGGACCGGTTGAATTCCGGCATCGACCGATCGCAGGAGCCGGCTTTCCGCGGCGCGACGCGCGGCAAGACGTGGTTCGGGCCGGTTTACTTCCGCAAGGAGACGGAACCCTACCTGACGATCGCCGTGCGCGGGGGGGGCGACGACGGCCCGGTGACGATCGCAGACGTCAATCTCAAGTTCATCTGGGACGTCGTTTCGCGCATTCGCATCGGCGAGAAGGGCAAGGCCTACGTCGTCGACGCCAACGGCTTCCTCGTCGCCGACCCCGACATTGGCCTCGTCCTGCGCAAAACGAATCTCGGCGCGTTGCCGCACGTGCAGGCGGCGACCGACGCGAGCAAATCCGACGAGGCGGCGATGGTATCGACCGACCTCGCCGGCACGCCGACGCTGACGTCGGTGGCGTTTATCGAGCCGCTTGCCTGGCGCGTGTTCGTCGAGCAGCCGGTGTCCGAGGTCTACGCAAAGCTTTATGCGTCGATTCTGCGCACCGGTCTGCTGCTGCTCGCGGGGCTCGCGCTGTCTGCGCTCGGCGCGCTCGCGCTCGCACGCGGCATGGCGCGGCCGATCCGCACGCTCGACGAGGGCGCGCGGCGCATCGGCGCAGGCGATCTCGACCAGCGCATCGACGTGCGCACCGGCGACGAGCTGCAGGGACTCGCGGAGCAGTTCAACCGGATGACGGGCCAGCTGCGCGAGTCCTATGCGGGACTGGAGCGCAAGGTCGACGAGCGCACGCGCGAGCTGTCCAACTCGCTCGAGCAGCAGACGGCGATCAGCGAGATCCTGCGCGTCATCTCGAGCTCGCCCACCGACGTGCAGCCGGTACTCGAGGCGGTGGCCGAGCGCGCCGCCCATCTGTGCGACGCGCCGTTCGCGCGCGTGATGGTGATCGAAGGCAGCGTGCTCAAGCCAGCTGCAAGCTTTTCGAGCGAACCGGGCTTCGTCGGAAATCCGGTACCCGTCGCGCGCACGTCGGTCACCGGCCGCGCCGTCATCGAGAGGGCGACCGTGCACGTCGCCGACATCGCACCGGTTGCCGAAGCCGAATTTCCCGATGCGGCGGAAAATGTCCAGCGCCTTCGCGCGCGGGCGGTGCTCGGCGTGCCGCTGCTGCGCGAGGGTGGCGCGTACGGCGGCATTTTCCTCTTTCGCCGCGTACCCGGACTGTTCGCGCCGAACCAGGTGGCGCTTGTCGAGACGTTTGCCCGTCAGGCAGCGATCGCGATCGACAACGTGCGCCTGTTCAATGAAACGAAAGAGGCGCTCGAGCAGCAGACGGCGATCAGCGAGATCTTGCGCGTCATCTCGAGCTCGCCTACCGACGTGCGGCCGATGCTGCGAGCCGTCGCTGAGCGTGCGCTCAAGCTTTGCGACGCGGCGCAGGCGACAATTCTGCTCCGAGAGGACGAGACCCTCAGGTGCGCTGCGCAGTTCGGCACGACACCGACGCTCGCGGAGGGTGAGCACATGCCGCTCACGCGCGAGTCGGTGACGGGGCGTGCCGTTGCCGAACGCACGGTTTTGAACCTCGAGGATCTCGCCGCGGCGTCCGAGCACGAGTATCCGCTGGGACTGAAGCTGCAGCGCCGCTTCCACCACCGCGCCATGCTCGCGGTGCCGCTGCTGCGCGAAGAGCGTGCCATCGGCGCCATTGCGCTTTGGCGGATGGAACCGCGGCAGTTCACGGACAAGCAGGTCGCGCTGGTCAAGACATTCGCCGACCAGGCGGCGATCGCCATCGAGAACGTCCGCCTTTTCAACGAGACGAAGGAAGCGCTGGACCAGCAGACGTCCATCGCCGAGATACTGCGCGTGATCTCGAGCTCGCCCACTGACGTGCAGCCCGTGCTCGACGCGATCGCCGAGCGCGCCGCCCGCCTGTGCGACGCATCTTCCGCGTCGATGTATCTGATCGACGGCCAGGTGCTGCGCCACCTCGCTTCGAAGGGTCCCGCCGCGGAGCCGGTCACGCACGTTGCCGTGCTGCCGATCGACCGCGATTCGGTATCCGGCCGGGCGCTGCTCACGCACAAGACGCTGCATATCGACGACCTGCTCGCCGAGGCGGCCGAGTATCCGCGTTCCGCCGAGCTCGCACAGCGCTACGGGCACCGCTCGGTCGTCGTCGTGCCGCTCTACCGCGAGGGACAGCCCATCGGCACGATCCTGCTCCGGCGGCAGGACGTCCGGCGGTTCAACGAGCGCGAGATCGCACTGCTGCAGACGTTCGGCGACCAGGCGGCGATTGCGCTCGAGAACGTTCGCCTTTTCAACGAGACGAAGGAGGCGCTCGACCAGCAGCGCGCGTCCGGCGAGGTGCTGACGGCGATCAGCAGCTCGATCGCCGACACGGCGCCGGTCTTCGAGCGCATACTGGCGAGCTGCGCGCGGCTGTTCGCCGGAACATCCATCAGCATCAACGTCGTCGCGGAAGACGGTCTGATCCATGTTACGGCGCACCATGGACCGAAGCGCGACGAATTCATGCAAATGCCTCCCGTCGCGATCGACGATCGGACAGCGACGGGCCGGTGCATCCATACCGGGGACGTGCAGCATTTTCCGGATGCCGATGCCGAATCGGTGCCCCCGTTGACCCGCCACATTTCGCAGATCGTCGGCGTGCGATCCGTTGCGGTGGCGCCGATGCTGTGGGAAGGCCGCGGCATCGGCTCGATCAGCGTGGGCCGCGACCACGCTGGCCCATTCTCCGACAAGGACATCGCGCTCCTTCGGACCTTCGCAAATCAGGCGGCGATCGCGATCCAGAACGCACGCCTGTTCCACGAAATCGAGGACAAGAGCCGGCAGCTCGAGATCGCCAACAAGCACAAGTCCGAGTTTCTGGCCAACATGTCGCACGAGCTTCGGACGCCGCTCAACGCGATCATCGGCTTCTCCGAGGTGTTGCTCGAGCGCCTGTTCGGCGACGTCAACGACAAGCAGGCCGACTACCTGAAGGACATTCACTCGTCGGGGCGGCACCTGCTCAACCTGATCAACGACATCCTCGATCTCTCGAAGGTCGAGGCCGGACGCATGGAGCTCGAGCCTTCGACGTTCGACCTGCCGTCATCGATAACCAACGCGATGGCGCTGATCCGTGAGCGTGCGCAGCGGCACGGCATCGCGCTCGGCATGGACGTCGATCCGGGTCTCGGCGACATCGTCGCGGACGAGCGGAAGCTCAAGCAGATCCTGCTCAACCTGCTGTCCAACGCTGTCAAGTTCACGCCGGACGGCGGGCGCATCTACGTGCGCGCGCGCCAGGACGAGAGCGTCATCCGGATATCGGTCGCGGACACCGGCGTCGGGATCGCGCAAGCCGACCAGGAAGCGGTGTTCGAGGAATTCCGTCAGGTCGGCGCGAATTACACGAGCAAGCAGGAGGGAACCGGGCTCGGCCTCGCGCTGACGCGACGCTTCGTCGAGCTGCACGGCGGAACGATCGGCGTCGAGAGCAAGCCCGGCCAGGGCTCGACATTCACGTTCACGCTGCCCCGCGCGCGCTGAATATCGCCGCGCAGTTCTCCAGCAAGCTGGAAGAGGTTCCGATGAGCCTGATCCTGATCGTCGAAGACAACGAGAAGAACATGAAGCTCGTCCGTGACGTGCTGCAGGTCAAGGGCTATGCGACGCTCGAGGCCGCCACCGCGGAGGACGGCATCCGGCTCGCGAACGAGCGCAAGCCCGACCTCGTGCTGATGGACATCCAGCTGCCCGGGATGAATGGCATCGAGGCGCTCGGTGTGCTGCGCGCCGATCCGGCGACGGCGAAGATCCCGGTGATCGCAGTCACCGCGTCGGTGATGCAGCAGGATCGCAAGCTGATCACCGAAGCCGGCTTCGACGCCTACATCGGCAAGCCGATCAACCTGAAGGAGTTTCTCGCCACCGTGCGCAAGTGGCTCGGAGAGCAATCATGAGCGCCGTCGAATCCGCGGTGGTCGAGACGCCGCCCGCGACGACACAGCCGAAGGTGCTGGTCGTCGACGACACGCCCCACAACGTCAAGCTGCTTGCCGATCTGCTCGGCGTCAAGGGCTACGTCGTCGCCACGGCGACGAATGGCGAGGAGGCGCTCGCGCGCATCGCCGCCGACATGCCCGACCTCGTGCTGCTCGACATCATGATGCCTGGCCTTTCCGGCTACGACGTGTGCCGCCGATTGCGCGCGGATCCGCAGACGGCGCTGCTGCCGGTGGTGCTCGTCACGTCGCTCGACGCGCAACAGGAGCGCATCAAGGGCATCGAGGCGGGCGCGGACGATTTTCTCGGCAAGCCGATCAATCAGCCCGAGCTGTTCGCGCGCGTGCGCTCGCTTTTGCGCATCAAGGCGCTGCAGGACGAAGTCCGGCGGCAGGCGGCCGCGCTCGCCGACTGGAACGCGAAGCTGGAGGAGCGCGTCACCGCGCAGGTCGACGAGATCGACCGGATGTCGGCGCTGAAGCGCTTTTTCGCGCCGGCGGTATGCGACGCGATCCTGAGCGCGGGCGACAAGTCTATTCTCGCGCCGCACCGCCGCGAGATCTGCTACGCGTTCGTCGACCTGTGCGGCTTCACCGCATTCACCGACTCGGCGGAGCCTGAGGAAGTGCAGGCGATGCTGCGCGAGTATCACACGACGATGGGTCCGCTGATCACGCGCTTCGAGGGCACGCTCGACCGCTTTGCCGGCGACGGCATTCTCGTGTTCTTCAACGATCCGCTGCCGGTGGCGGATGCGGCGCAGCGTGCGGCCGCGATGGCGCTCGAGATGCAGCGGCAGTTCGGCGCGCTGCGCGAGCGCTGGGCGAAGCTCGACTACAACCTCGATCTCAGCATCGGCATCGCGAAAGGCTTTGCGACGCTCGGCGCGTTCGGATACGAGGGGCGCTTCGATTATTCGGCGATCGGCGGCGTCGTGAACCTTGCCGCACGTCTATGCGGCGAAGCCGGTCCGGGCGAAATACTGCTCGACCGCCGCGCGCGCGCCGCGCTCGACGAAGCCGCCACCGTGGACGCCCTTGGCGCGATCACCCTCAAGGGCTATGCGCACCCGGTGCCGGCGTTCCGGTTGAAAGGGCTGGCCGTTCCATCTTCATGAAGCATTCGGAGGAGCCGCGGCACATGGCCGATTCCAGTCTTGCAGCAGTCGAGCGCTTCTACGACTTTCATCCGATCAATGCCAAACAGATTCTCGATGCGGTCGCTGCCCGCGGCATCGCGTCGAACGCGATCAACGAAGCAATACTGCAGCAACACGACCAGGACCATTACGGCGGCGCCGCGGCGACCGACCGGCTGATCGCCGGGGCGGCCGTGCGAACCGATGACGTGGTGCTGGACGTCTGCAGTGGCATGGGTGGGCCGGCACGCTACCTCGCCTGGAAGACCGGCTGCGACGTCACAGGCCTCGACCTGACGGCCAGCCGCGTGGAAGGCGCCACCGAGCTCACGCACCTCGCGGGATTGTCCCGGTCCGTCCGTTTCGTTCACGGCAATGCGCTGGAAATGCCGTTTCCGGACGCATCGTTCACGCTCGCGATCGCGCAGGAGTCCTTTGCGCACATCCCGGACAAGCCGCGACTGCTTGCCGAATGCGCGCGCGTGTTGCAACCGGGCGGCCGGCTCGTGTTCTCGGACATCCTGCACCGGGGCAACCTGTCGGTTCACGATGCACGACGGCTGCTGGAAGGGATGACTTTTTCGGAGATCGAGACGCTGGACGGATACGCGCAGAAGCTGAACTCGTGCGGGATGGCGGTCGTCCGGATGCTCGATCTGACCGAAGAGTGGACGAGTATCCTGGTCGAGCGGCATGCGATGTACCGCTCGCTGGAGCCCGACACGGTCGCCCGCTTCGGGCGCGAGCACTTCCTGCGCTACGACCGCGCGTACGAGCACTTCGTCGGGCTGTACCAGAGCGGAGTGCTCGCAGGGGCACTCGTTCATGCCGTCAAGGCGCGGTGACGCGAGCCTGAAACGGATGACGCGATAAGTGCAACAACGGCCGGCGCACCTGTTAGCGCCGCCGTCCCCCGAGCAGCGAGCCCAGCACGCCGCGCACGATCTCGCGGCCCACTGTCGAGCCCATCGTGCGCACCGCGCTCTTGGCCATCGCCTCGACGAGGCTGTCCTTGCGCCCGCTCCCGGTCATGAGCCCGCCGAGCGAGCCTTTCAGCGAGTCCATGAAGCCGCCGCCGGCCGCCGGTGCATCGGCCGCGCCGGCCGACACCGCGGCGCGGTTCCCGAGCTTTTCGTACGCGGATTCGCGGTCGACCGCCTTGTCGTAGGTGCCCTTCACCGGCGAGCTCGCCATCACCGCCTTGCGCTCGTCGGGCGTGATCGGGCCGATGCGCGACGCCGGAGGCAGCACGTAAGCCCGCTCGACGATGTTCGGCCGACCCTTCTCGTCGAGGAACGAGATCAGTGCCTCGCCGACGCCGAGCTCGGTGATGGTCTTCTCGGTGTCGAGCTTCGGATTGGCGCGCATCGTCTCCGCCGCGGCCTTGACGGCCTTCTGATCGCGCGGCGTGAACGCGCGCAGCGCATGCTGCACGCGGTTGCCAAGTTGCCCGAGCACGATGTCGGGCACGTCGAGCGGATTCTGCGTCACGAAGAAGACGCCGATGCCCTTCGAGCGCACCAGCCGCACGACCTGCTCGATCTTGTCCAGCAGCACCTTCGGCGCGTCGGCAAACAGCAGATGCGCCTCGTCGAAGAAGAACACGAGCTTCGGCTTGTCGCGGTCCCCGACTTCGGGCAGCCGCTCGTAGAGCTCGGACAGAAGCCACAGCAGCATCGTCGCGTAGAGCTGCGGCGACTGCATCAGCTTGTCGGCTGCGAGGATGTTGACGTAGCCCTTGCCGCCGTCGGTCTGCAGCAGGTCGTCGATGTTCAGCATCGGCTCGCCGAGGAACTTGTCGCCGCCCTGCTGCTCGAGCTTCAGCAGCCCCCGCTGAATCGCGCCGACCGAGGCTGCCGAGATGTTGCCGTAGCTCGTCTGCAGGCTTTGTGCGTTGTCGGATGCGTACTGCAGCAAAGCACGCAGGTCCTTGAGATCGAGCAAAAGGAGCCCATTGTCGTCAGCGAGCTTGAACACGATCGCGAGCACGCCCTGCTGCGTCTCGTTCAAGTCCAGGATGCGCCCGAGCAACAGCGGCCCGAGGTCGCTCACCGTCGCTCGCACCGGGTGACCCTGCTCGCCGAACACGTCCCAGAACACCACGGGCATGGCGGCGAATGCGGGCGCGTCGGCGCCGATGGTCTTCAGGCGCTCGCCGAGCTTGGGCGACATGGCGCCCGCCTGACTCATGCCGGCGAGGTCGCCCTTGACGTCGGCCATGAACACCGGCACGCCGATGCCGCTCATGCGCTCGGCAATCACCTGCAGGGACACGGTTTTTCCGGTTCCCGTGGCGCCGGTGATGAGGCCGTGGCGGTTGGCGAGCGCGGGAAGGAGTTCGAGTACGAGGTCGCCGTGCCTGGCGATCGGCAGGGGGTCGGGCATTCGGGGCTCCGGAGCGAATCCGGCGTAAAGTTTAGCTTGGAAAACCGCCGCGCGCGTGGGCTCGGACCTGCCAATCCGGGCGATTCCCTGCTATAATCGGAACCCGGATAAGTAAGGAGAAATGGGCTGGGCGCAGCCCATTTTTTTTTCCTCGGCATCAAGACGTGAATGGGCCTCGGTGAACTGCTGGAGCGCACCGTACCGGCGTTGGGGTACGAGCTCGTCGACTGGGATATGTCGGCGCGCAGCCGGCTCGTCCGCGTGTTCATCGACAAGCCCGGCGGCGTCGACGTCGAGGACTGCGCGGACGTCTCGAACCACCTGACGCGGCTGTTCGCGGTCGAGAATGTCGACTTCGAGCGCCTCGAGGTGTCGTCGCCGGGGCTCGACCGGCCGGTCAAGCGGCTTGCCGATTACGCACGCTTTGCGGGCCAGGAAGCGCAACTGACGCTCGCGGCGCCGGTGGACGGCGCGAAACGGATCAAGGGCATTTTGCGGGGTACCGAGGGCGACGACGTCCTCGTCGAGACCGCCGCCGGCGTGAAGTCGTTCCCGTTCGGAACGATCACGGGGGCGCGGCTCGTCCCCGCAATCGACTGGAGAAAAAGGTCATGAACCGCGAACTGCTGCTGCTCGTGGACGCGCTGTCGCGCGAGAAGAACGTGCCGAAGGAAATCGTGTTCACGGCGCTCGAAGCGGCGCTCGCGTCGGCCACGAAGAAGAAGTACGCCGACAACATCGACGCGCGCGTATCGATCGACCGCGAGACGGGCGACTACGAGTCGTTCCGGCGCTGGACCGTCGTGCCCGACGAGGAGCACGAGGAGCCCGCGCACCAGATCGCGATCACCGACGCGGCGGAGCGCGATCCGGCGCTCGCGCTCGGCGACGTCGTCGAAGCGCCGCTCGAGCCGGTCGAGTTCGGCCGCATCGGCGCGCAGGCCGCGAAGCAGGTGATCCTGCAGAAGATCCGCGACGCCGAGCGCGAGCAGATCCTGAACGATTTCCTCGAGCGCGACGACAACCTGTTGTCGGGCACGGTCAAGCGCATCGAGCGCGGCAACGTGATCGTCGAATCGGGTCGCATCGAGGGCCTGATTCCGCGCGACCAGCTCATTCCGAAGGAAATGCTGCGCGTGGGCGACCGCGTGCGCGCCTTCGTGATGAAGATCGACCGCACTGCCAAGGGACCGCAGCTGATCCTGTCGCGCGTCGCGCCCGAGTTCATCATGCGGCTCTTCGAGCTCGAGGTGCCCGAGATCGAGGAGGGGCTGATCGAGATCAAAGCCGCTGCGCGCGACCCCGGCATCCGCGCCAAGATCGCCGTCAAGTCGAACGATCCGCGCCTCGATCCGCAAGGGACGTGCATCGGCATGCGCGGCTCGCGCGTGACCGCGGTGACGAACGAGCTGGCGGGCGAGCGTGTCGACATCGTGCTCTGGTCCGAAGATCCGGCCAAGCTCGTCATCAACGCACTCGCGCCGGCCGAGGTGCAGAGCATCGTCGTCGACGAAGAGCGGCATGCGATGGACGTGGTCGTCGACGAGGAAAACCTTGCGATCGCCATCGGCCGCAGCGGCCAGAACGTGCGCCTCGCGTCCGAGATGACAGGATGGGAGCTGAACCTGATGAGCGTCGAGGAATCGCAGCAGAAGCACGAGGCCGAGACCGGCCGGCTGCGCACGCTCTTCATCGAGAAGCTCGACGTCGACGAGGAAGTCGCCGACATCCTGATCAGCGAAGGCTTCACGTCGCTCGAGGAGGTTGCGTACGTCCCGATCACCGAGATGAACGAGATCGAGGCGTTCGACGAGGACACGGTGAACGAGCTGCGCTCGCGCGCACGCAACGCGCTTTTGACCGATGCGATCGCGCGCGAGGAAAGCGTCGAGAACGTCGAGGAGGCGCTGCTCGCGCTCGAAGGGATGGACACCGACATCGCGAGCAAGCTCGCGGCCAACGGGATCACCACACGTGATGCGCTGGCCGATCTCGCGGGCGACGAGCTGGTCGAGTTGACCGGCATGGACCCCGCGAAGGCGCAGGACCTGATCATGAAGGCCCGCGCGCACTGGTTCGAGGCGGTGGCCGAGGCGCCGCAAACCGGCGCCGCGGCATGACCGGGCCGGCGGTAGCGTAACGAAGCAAGAGTAGACAGGCAGTACGGAGAGCGCATGGCGCAAACGACGATCGAACAATTCGCGACCGACCTGAAGATGCCGGCCGGCTCGTTGCTGGAACAGCTGTCCGCGGCGGGTGTCGCGGGCAAGAAGCAGGGCGACAACCTTACCGAGCAGGACAAGACGCGCCTGCTCGATTACCTGCGCAAGCAGCACGGCGCCGCTGGCGACGGCAAGAAGCGCATTACGCTCACCCGCAAGCAGACGTCCGAGATCAAGGCGAGCGACTCGAGCGGCAAGGCGCGCACGATCCAGGTGGAAGTGCGCAAGAAGCGCGTGCTCGTGCGGCGCGAAGAGGATGCGCAAGTGCCGGTGGCGGTGGTCGAGGAAGCGAAGCCGGCCGCCGCGCCCGTGCTCACGGCGGAGGAAATCGCCGCGCGTGAAGCCGAGGAGCGCAAGGCGCAGGAACTGATCGCGCGGCAGCAGGAGGACGTGCAGAAGAAGCAGGCCGAGGCCGCGAAGCGCAAGACGAAGAAGGAGCGTGAGGCCGAGGAAGCCGCGGCCAAGGCCGCCGCCGAAGCAAAGGCGCTCGTGGACGCGCAGGCCGCTGCGCAGGCAGCCGCTGCCACCGCTGCAAAGCCCGCGGCCGGCAAGGCCGAAGGCACGCTGCACCGGCCGGCCGCGAAGCCGGGCGAGAAGCGCGAGAAGCCCGCGAAGAAGGCACCCGGACAAGTGTTCCAGGAAGAAGCCGCTCGCAGGCGCGCGCTGCGTCTGCGTGGCGACACCTCGGGCGCTGCGACGGCCACCGGCTGGCGCGGCCCCAAGGGCGGACGGCACGGACGCGACGACGAGTCGGGCGACGCGACCACCGCGCAACCAATCCAAACGGGTCCGGTCGTCCGCGAGATCTTCGTGCCCGAAACGATCACCGTGGCGGACCTCGCGCACAAGATGTCGGTCAAGGCCGCCGAAGTCATCAAGGCGCTGATGAAGCTCGGCTCGATGGTGACGATCAACCAGGTCATCGACCAGGAAACGGCGATGATCGTCGTCGAGGAAATGGGCCACAAGGCGATGGCCGCCAAGCTCGACGATCCCGACGCGATGCTCGTCGAGACCGAACAGGCGCACGCGGCTGACGCTTTGCCGCGACCGCCCGTTGTCACCGTGATGGGTCACGTCGACCACGGCAAAACGTCGCTGCTCGACACGATTCGCCGCACGCGCGTGGCGATTGGCGAAGCCGGTGGCATCACACAGCACATCGGCGCGTATCACGTCGAAACGCCGAAGGGCACGATCACGTTCCTCGACACGCCGGGCCACGAAGCGTTCACGGCCATGCGCGCGCGCGGCGCGAAGGTCACCGACATCGTCGTGCTGGTCGTCGCCGCCGACGACGGCGTGATGCCGCAGACGAAGGAAGCGATCGCGCACGCAAAGGCCGGCAACGTGCCGCTCGTCGTTGCGATGAACAAGATCGACAAGCCCGAGGCGAACCCCGATCGCGTCAAGCAGGAGCTCGTCGCGGAAAGCGTGCTGCCGGAAGAGTACGGTGGCGACGTGCAGTTCGTGCCGGTCTCCGCGAAAACGGGGCAGGGCATCGACACGCTGCTCGACTCGATTCTCCTGCAGGCGGAAGTGCTCGAGCTCAAGGCACCGAAGGATGCGCCGGCGAAGGGCATCGTCATCGAATCGCGTCTCGACAAGGGCCGCGGCCCGGTCGCGACCGTGCTCGTGCATTCGGGAACGCTGAAGCGCGGCGACGTCGTGCTCGCGGGCGCCGTGTTCGGCCGCGTGCGCGCGATGAACGACGAAACCGGCAAGACAGTGAATGAAGCGGGTCCGGCGATCCCGGTCGAGATCCAGGGCCTGTCGGACGTTCCGCTCGCCGGCGAGGAAGTGCTGGCGCTCGGCGACGAGCGCAAGGCGCGCGAGATCGCGCTCTTCCGCCAGGGCAAGTTCCGCGACGTGAAGCTCGCGAAGCAGCAGGCCGCCAAGCTCGAGAACATGTTCGAGCAAATGGGCGAGTCCGGCGTCAAGACGCTGACGCTGATCGTCAAGGCCGACGTGCAGGGCAGCTACGAGGCGCTGCAGCAGGCGCTGACGAAGCTCTCTACCGACGAAGTCAAGGTGAACATCGTGCACGCGGCCGTCGGCGGCATCACCGAGTCGGACATCAACCTCGCCCTGGCATCGAAGGCGGTGGTGATCGGCTTCAACGTCCGCGCCGATGGTCAGGCGCGCAAGCTCGCCGAGTCGAATGGCGTGCAGATCCGCTACTACGACATCATTTACGAAGCGGTCGACGAGGTGAAGGCGGCGCTGTCCGGCATGCTCGCGCCCGAGCAGAAGGAAAACCGGCTGGGCCTGGTGGACGTGCGCGAGGTGTATCGCATCTCGAAGGTGGGCACGGTGGCCGGCTGCTACGTCGTCGAAGGTCTCGTGCGCCGTGGCGCGAAGATCCGCGTGCTGCGCGACAACGTCGTCATCCACGACGGCGAGCTCGATTCGCTGAAGCGGTTCAAGGACGACGTGCGCGAGGTGAAAGCCGGATTCGAGTGCGGGCTGTCGATCCGCAATTACAACGACATCCAGCAGAAGGACCAGCTCGAGGTGTACGAGATCGTCGAGGTGTCGCGGACACTGTGACGTCGGGATCGGTCCTCGAATCGGTGGAATGATGAAGAGCACGTCGCAGCGAGCCCATCGGGTCGGCGACCAGATCCAGCGCGAAGTCGCCGACCTGCTCGCCAACGAGGTGAAGGACCCGCGCGTCGGGCCGGTGACGATCACCGGCGTCGACGTGTCGGCCGATCTAGCGCATGCGACGGTGCGCTTCACGCACCTCGCCGGCCGCGACAGCGCCGAAGCCGCGGTCAAAGCATTGACGCGTACGGTCGGCTTCCTCCGCAGCGAGCTCGGCCATCGCCTGAATCTCTACTCGCCGCCGCAGCTGCACTTCGCCTACGACGATTCGATCGAGTCCGGCATGCGGATGTCGCAGCTGATCGACGAGGCTATCGCCGCTGACCGGAAGCTGTCGGGGTCAGAGCAATAAGTCGACTTGTTGCTCTGACCCCGAAGTCGGCGTCAGCGAAGTCACTGTCCTTGACCCCGATGTGCCGATCACACCGGGGTTCGCACCTCCGACGCCAACCGACGTGAAACAGCCTTCCACTCGCGTTCCGCGGCGGCGGATCGACGGCGTGCTGCTGCTCGACAAGCCGCGCGGAGTGACGTCGAACGCCGCACTGCTGCGTGTGAAGCGGCTGTACAACGCCGAGAAGGCGGGCCACACCGGCACGCTCGATCCGCTCGCGTCGGGGCTGCTGCCAATCTGCTTCGGCGTTGCGACCCGGTTCGCGCAGTTCCTGCTCGACGCGCCGAAGCGCTACGTGGCCACGGTGCGGTTCGGCGTTGCAACGACGACGCAGGATGCCGAAGGCGAGGTGATCGCGACGAAGCCGGTGCTCTGCACGCGCGACGACGTGGAACGAGCGCTTGGCCGGTTCACCGGCACGATCATGCAAACGCCGCCCGCGCATTCGGCACTGAAGTTCGAGGGCAAGCCGCATTACGAGTACGCCCGTCAAGGTATCGACGTGCCGCGCACACCGCGCGAAGTCACGATTCACGCGCTCGAACTGCTCGATTGGAAGCGCCCCGACGCGACGCTCGACGTCGCCTGTAGCAAAGGAACTTACGTGCGCACGTTGGGAGCCGATCTCGGCGAGGCGCTCGGCTGCGGCGCTCACCTCGCGGCGCTGCGGCGTACGGCAAGCGGCGGCTTCGACATTGCCGACGCCGTCACGCTCGAGACGCTCGAAGCGATGGGGCAGCCGGCGCGGGACGCCGCGCTGCTACCGGCGCGGGTACTCGTGGGTCACCTGCCGAGGCTGCACGTGCCGCCGGAAGCCGCGCGTCGATTCCGGCACGGTCAGCCTGTCGACGCTGGCACGGCGCCGGAGGGAATCGTCGCGGTTTTCAGGGGCGAGGCGCTGCTCGGCGTCGCCGATGTCGCGGCCGGGCTCGCGCATCCGCGGCGCGTCGCCGTCGCTCCAGGTGAGGCGGCCGATCCGGTTGAATCCAAAGCCCTTTCCGCGCTATAATCCCCGGCTTGCCCAAAGAGACGAACGAGCGAACAAGGAACGCACATGGCCGTCACGGTTGCAGAAAAGGCGAAGGTCATCGCCGAAAACCAGCGCGCGAAAGGCGACACGGGATCGCCCGAGGTCCAGGTCGCGCTGCTCACGGCCCGCATCAACGGGCTCAACGATCATTTCAAGGCCAACGTCAAGGATCATCACTCGCGACGCGGCCTGCTGCGCATGGTTTCGCGCCGGCGCAAGCTTCTCGATTACCTGAAGTCGCGCAACACCGACAGCTATCGGTCGCTGATCGAGAAGCTCGGCCTGCGCAAATAGCGCCGGCCAGCCGATTACGCTGCGCGCAACCGAGCGCATTGCGTTGAGCAACCGCTTCACCCGCCGCGGGTCGTCGAGGCAGCAAGGCCTGCCGCCCGCCTGAAGTCCCCATCCGGATGGCCGCGTCGAAAAGCGCGGCCATCGTCATTTTCATCGCGAGGTCAAGAGTGCCCAATCCCATTCGCAAGTCCGTTTCCTACGGCGCCCACACGCTGACGCTTGAAACCGGCGAGATCGCCCGCCAGGCGGGCGGCGCCGTTCTTGCAAGTCTCGGAGATTCCGTCGTGCTGGTCACCGCTGTCGCCGCCAAGCAGCCGAAGCCCGGCCAGGATTTCTTCCCGCTCACCGTCGACTATCAGGAGAAGACGTACGCGGCCGGGAAGATCCCCGGCGGCTTCTTCAAGCGCGAAGGACGTCCGTCGGAGAAGGAAACGCTGACGTCGCGACTGATCGACCGTCCGCTGCGCCCGCTGTTTCCGGACGGGCTCTACAACGACGTGCAAATCGTCGCCACGGTGCTTTCGGTCGATCCGGAGATCGATCCCGACATCCCGGCGCTCATTGGCGCATCCGCGGCAGTGTCGCTCGCGGGCATTCCGTTCAACGGACCGATCGGCGCGGCGCGCGTCGGTTATGCGAGCGGCCAGTACATCCTGAACCCGACGAAGACGCAGCTCGCGCAGTCGCAGCTGAATCTCGTCGTCGCGGGCACCGAAGCGGCGGTGCTGATGGTCGAGTCCGAAGCGCACGAGCTTCCCGAGGAAGTCATGCTCGGCGCCGTCGTTTACGGGCACCAGCAGCAGCAGGCTGCCATCGATCTCATTCATCAACTCGTCGAGGAAGGCGGAAGGCCGCTGTGGGATTGGCAGCCGCCGGCGAAGGACGAAGCGCTGATCGCGCGCGTCTCCGCCGTGGCCGAGTCCGATTTGCGCGACGCCTACCGCATTCGCTCGAAGCAGGACCGCACTCAGCGCATCAAGGAAATCGGCGCGCGCGTCGACGCCGAATGCGTCGCCGCCGATGCCTCGCCCGATGCGCGTCGCCACGCAGGTAACGTGCTGTTCGACCTCGAAGCGAAAATCGTCCGCGAGCAGATCCTTGCGGGCGAGGCGCGCATCGACGGCCGCGACACGCGCACGGTGCGCCCGATCAGCATCCGCACCGGCGTCCTGCCGCGCACGCACGGCTCGGCGCTGTTCACGCGCGGCGAGACGCAGGCGCTCGTCGTTTCGACGCTCGGTACCGCGCGCGACGAGCAGATCGTCGACGCGCTGATGGGCGAATATCGCGACCGCTTCATGTTCCACTACAACATGCCGCCCTACGCGACCGGCGAAACGGGCCGCGTCGGCTCGCCGAAGCGGCGCGAGATTGGCCACGGCCGCTTAGCGAAGCGCGCGATCATCGCGGTGCTGCCGACCGCCGAAGAGTTCGCGTACTCGCTGCGCGTCGTTTCCGAAATCACCGAGTCGAACGGCAGCTCGTCGATGGCGTCGGTGTGCGGCGCGAGCCTCGCGCTGATGGATGCCGGCGTGCCCACGAAGGCGCACGTCGCCGGCATCGCGATGGGGCTCATCAAGGAAGGCAACCGCTTCGCCGTGCTCACCGACATTCTCGGCGACGAGGATCACCTGGGCGACATGGACTTCAAGGTCGCCGGCACCGACCGCGGCATCACGGCGCTGCAGATGGACATCAAGATCCAGGGGATCACGAAGGAGATCATGGCCGTCGCGCTGTCGCAGGCGCGCGAGGGCCGGCTGCACATCCTGAAGTTCATGCAGGAAGCGGTGCCGCACGCGCGGACGGAAGTGTCGCAGCACGCGCCGCGGATGATGACGTTCAAGATCAACCCCGAGAAGATCCGCGACGTGATCGGCAAGGGCGGCTCGGTGATCCGTGCGCTGACCGAGGAAACCGGCACGACGATCGACATCCAGGACGACGGCTCGATCACGATCGCATCGGTCAACGCCGAGGCGTGCAACGTCGCGCGCAAGCGCATCGAGGCGATCACCGCCGAAGTGGAAGTCGGCAAGATCTACGAGGGCCCCGTGCTGCGCCTGCTCGACTTCGGCGCGATCGTGCAGCTTCTGCCGGGCAAGGACGGCCTGCTGCACATCTCGCAGATCGCCAAGGAGCGGGTCAACCAGGTGTCCGACTACCTGAAGGAAGGCCAGGTCGTTCGCGTCAAGGTGCTGGAGGCCGACGAGAAGGGCCGCGTGCGCCTGTCGATGAAGGCGGCCGCCGAAGACGACGCGAAGCAGCAGCACGCCGCGGAGTCGACGCCGACCGCGTGACGCAGCGCATGCCGTACCGCGAACAAGGCGCCCGAGCGGCGCCTTTTTCGTGCGTGCTCGGAGATTGACCATGGGCAGCAGAATCCAAGCGCTCGCCGCCCGCGAGATCCTCGACTCGCGCGGCCGGCCCACGCTCGAGGCCGACGCGCTGCTCGAAGACGGCAGTCTCGGCCGCGCGAGCGTGCCGTCGGGCGCGTCGACGGGGACGGCGGAAGCCCATGAATTGCGCGACGGCGATCCCGCGCGCTATCGCGGACTCGGTGTATTGCGCGCGGTCGCAAGCGTCGAAGGCGAGATTGCAGCGGCGCTGCGCGGCATGGACGCGGAGAGCCAGCGAGGCATCGACGATCGCATGCGTGAGCTCGACGGCACGCCGCAATTGGGACGCCTTGGCGGTAATGCGACGCTTGCCGTGTCGCTGGCGGTCTGCCGCGCAGCCGCGAAATCGCGCAAGCAGGCTACGTACGAGCGCATCGCCCAGCTCGCGG
>DATEIQ010000279.1:0-23947 GCA_035278845.1 Casimicrobiaceae bacterium
CGCCGGTAATCGCGCGACTTATTGCTCTGACCCCGAAGTCAAGCTCGACTTGTTGCTCTGACCCCGAAGTCCCGAAGTCAGCTGTTGAGGTCGTACCCGGGCGGACGCGACGCCTGGTGCGCCTGCCGGATGGCGATTGACTTCCGCTCCGGCCGGAGATGCGCGGCGGGCGGTTCGCCGCCGTAGGTGGCGCGCACGTAGTCGGCGACGATCTGCTCGAACTCCTCGGCGATGTCGTCACCCTTGAGCGTCACGGTTTTCTGGCCGTCGACGTAGACCGGCGCGACGGGAACCTCGCCGGTCCCCGGCAGGCTGATGCCCACGTTCGCCATCTTCGACTCGCCGGGGCCGTTCACGACGCAACCCATGACCGCCACCGTCATGTTCTCGACGCCTTGATAGCGCTTGCGCCATTGCGGCATCTGCGCGCGCAGATACGTCTGGATCTTGTCGGCGAGATCCTGGAAGAACGCGCTCGTCGTGCGTCCGCAACCGGGACACGCGCTGACGAGCGGCGAGAACGAGCGCAGGCCCATCGTCTGCAGGATCTCCTGCGCGACGATCACCTCGCGCGTGCGGTCGCCGTTGGGCTCGGGCGTGAGCGACACGCGGATCGTGTCGCCGATGCCCTGCTGCAGCAGCACGGCGAGCGCCGCGGTCGACGCGACGATGCCCTTCGAGCCCATGCCGGCTTCGGTGAGGCCGAGATGCAGCGGGTAATCGCAGCGGCGCGCGAGCTCGGTGTAAACGGCGATCAGATCCTGCACGTTCGACACCTTGCACGCGAGTACGATTCGGTCGCCGGGCAGGCCGAGCGATTCCGCGAATTGCGCGCTGCGAATCGCCGACGTGACGAGCGCCTCGCGCATCATGTGCGCGGCGTCGAGCGGGTTCGCCGACTTCGCGTTCTCGTCCATCAGGCTCGTGAGCAGGTCCTGGTCGAGGCTGCCCCAGTTGACGCCGATGCGCACCGGCTTGCCGTAGTCGATGGCGCGCTCGATCATCACCGCGAACTGCGGGTCGTGCCGGCTGCCCTTGCCCACGTTGCCGGGATTGATCCGGTACTTCGCGAGCGTGCGCGCGCAGTCGGGGAAATTGGACAGGAGCTTGTGGCCGTTGAAATGGAAGTCGCCGATGAGCGGGACGTGGCAGCCGAGCGCGTCGAGGCGCTGACGGATCTCGGGGACGGCCGCGGCCGCTTCAGCGGTGTTGACCGCGACGCGCACGAGCTCCGATCCCGCGTCGGCGAGCGCCTTGACCTGCAACACCGTCGCGGACACGTCGGCGGTGTCGGTGTTCGTCATCGACTGGACGACGATCGGCGATCCGCCGCCGATGGGAACGCCGCCGACCAGCGCCTTGCGGGTGCGGTGGCGCGTGATTGCCGCTCGGTTGGGTGTGCTCATTTCAGACGGAGCCATGCGATATCGGCGCGATCAGCCATGCGATGTCCTGACGTATGCATTCCCCATGCCGGCCCGACCTCATGGGGGCCGACGCGGCACGCACTGGAACGATCCGAAGGCTCGAGGTTTCGCGCCTCCGCTCCCCCGCCGGAAACATGAACATGCCGACTGGGAAGAGATTGCAAGCCAAGGGCTTAATCGCACATTTTACCACCGGCCTGCCAGGAGGCGACCACGCCGGCGGCAAGGGGCGCCGACGTGTCCCAGCGATACCTGACGACGGTGGCCGCCCCTTGGGCAAGGCCGGCGTTTTCGTCGCCCGGCGCCGGCGTTCCAGCGCGGCCCCGGCGCAGGCGATAGGTAATGCGCGCCGCAGTCGCTTCGATCACGTCGCAGGCGCCGGCGATCTTGTCGCGGCCGACGCGCGCCTCGACGAGGGCCGCGGGCAGCCGGGCGGGCAGGTTGACGCCGAGCCAGTGCCCGGGCAGAGCCCAATCGGCGCGCCGGTCCCAGAGCATGCGCAGCAAGCTTCCCAGATGGTCGCGGTCGGAGGCCTGCGCGACTGCGCTGCCGACGCGCGACACGCTGATCGCCGGCACGCCGAAGAACGCGGCCTCGCGCGCGATCGCCGTCGTTCCGGAATACGCGATGTCTTCGCCGACGTTCTGCTTGTCGTTGACGCCGGACAGCACGAGCGCAGGCGCGGCGTGCAGGATGGTCATCGCCGCGACGACGCAATCGGCGGGCGCGCCCGAGCAGGCATAAGCGTTCGTGTCGATGCGCGTCAGCGTCTGGTCGCGATCGAACGTGAGCTGGTGGCTCGCCGCCGTCCATTTGCGCTCCGGGGCGACGATCAGCACGTCGTTCGACAATTCGCGAGCGGCGTCGGCGAGCAGCGCGAGACCCGGCGCCGTGACGCCGTCGTCGTTGGAGATCAGGATGCGCATCGGTATCGACCCGGTGTCGGAGGTGCTACCCCGTGGTGTCGGAGGTGCAACCCCCCATCAACTACACCTCCGACACCGAAATGATGTCGCCGGTCTTTGCGTCGGCACGCAGGTTCGGGATGTGGCGCGCGAGGCGCGTGAGCGCCGCGGCGTCGCACGAATGACCGAGCACGAGCGCAGGCGCGGCGGCGGCGCAGAGCGCGACGTTCGCCTGCAACGTCGGGTGCGTCGGCAGCCGGATCCACGATGCGCGCTTGTCGCGCAGCATGCGCTCGCCCGGCGTGCCGGCGGGAATATGGCCCGTGAAGAGCGTCGGATGGGCGGACGCTTGCGCGAGCGCAAGGATCGCGGGCGAGGACCCGGACATGCCCATCCCGTCGTGGCACAGAAGCGCCGCACGCGGCAATTCGCTTTCGCCGTCATGGTCGTTCGCGCGTGCGAGGCGGGCACGCAGCCGGCCGGCCACGCCGTCGATCAGCCAATCGGCGGCTTCGATTTGCGCCGATAGTGCGGCTCGCATGCCCGGAGCTAGCGCGATCGGTTCCGGGACGATGGCGAGCAGCTCGGCCGAGCGCCCGAAGAGCGGCGTCGGGAGAACGCAGCCTTCCGGCCGCGTGCCGATCCACGCGGCGATGTCGGCCGCGCGCTCCGCAGCGCTCGTCGCGTCGTCGGCGTACGACGCGTCGATGATCAACGCATCACAGCGGGGAATCGGGTCGTACGCGAACACGGGGCCCGCCGGCGCGACGTCGGAGCAATACACGAGGCGCGCGTGCCCGTCGTCGAGCGCGCACCAGACGCCGCCCGCGATGTGACCCGAGCGGCCGGTGGCAACCGCAAACGGCCCGAGCGTGAGCGCCTTCGCGCCTACCGGCAACGGCTCGATCCTCGCGGCGTGCGCGAGCGCGGCATGCGCCGGCTCCGCGTAGTCGTCCAGGATGCCGCGCGACTCGCGCGCGGTTTCCGGCGTCATGAAGATACGGCCGTGAAAGCCGTTCGCAATGCAGAAGCCGAGCGCCGCGACGTGATCCTCGTGCGCGTGCGCGAGCACGATCGCGTCCTGCGCGCGCAACGCTTCGGCGCCGGTCACCGGATAGTAGTCGGTACCTCCGCGCGCGCTCGTCATGACGCCGGCGTCGAGCAGCACGCGATAACCGGCACTCTCGACGCCGACGCACGTGCGTCCCTTTTCGCCGAATCCGCCGTAGAGCGTGATTCGCATCGCGTCAGGACCTGTTCGTTGCTGCGGCCGTCCCCGGCAGTACCCAGCCGTCATCGATCGCGAGCGTGACGCTGTCGCCGGGTCGCAGGCTGCACGGCTCGGCCACCGCGAAATGCAGCGGCACTTCGGGCGCCCGCTCCGGCGTCGCGTCGAGCCGGAAGCGCCCGCCCTGGTACACGATGCCCGTGACTGTCGCGCGCACGCCGGGCGTCGTGCCGTTGACGACGCGCAGCGCGTTGTCCCGCAGGCAGGCGCGAGCGCCGCCATCGATCCGCCCCCTGGGGCTGCAGCGCATGCGTACGCGATGCCCGAACACGTCGGCGGTGCACGTCGTGTCGCCGTCGCGTGCGACGCCGGCCACGGGCACCACCATGCCTTCGCCGATGAAGCGCGCGACCGTGTCGTCGGCGGGCTCGCGATAGAGCACCGATGGCGTCGCCAGTTGCAGGATGCGTCCACGGTCCATCACGGCGATGCGGTCGGCGAGCGCCATCGCTTCGGCCTGGTCGTGCGTGATGTAGACCATCGTCGTGCCGGTGCGCTCGTGAAAGCGCGCGAATTCGCGCTCCATCGCGGCGCGCAGGTGCACGTCGAGATTCGCGAGCGGCTCGTCGAGCAGCACGAGCGACGGCTCGGTCACGAGGCAGCGCGCGAGCGCGACGCGCTGGCGCTGGCCGCCCGACAAAAGCGCCGGCCGCCGATCGGCAAAGCCTTCGAGCTCGACGAGCGCGAGCGCCGCGTTCACGCGCTGGCGCCGCTCCGGATCCTTGACCCCCGCTACGTCAAGGCCATAGCCGACGTTCTCGGCCACCGTCATATGCGGCCACAGCGCATACGACTGGAACACGATGCCGATGCGCCGCCGTTCCGGCGGCACGTGCTGCCCGGGCGTCGACACGACGGTATCGCCGATGCGGATGCTTCCGGCATCGGGCTTGTCGAAGCCGGCGATCTGGCGCAGCAGCGTCGTCTTACCACAACCCGAAGGCCCGAGAATCGCGACGAACTCGCCGTCGTCGACGGCAAGCGAAACGTCGTAAAGCGCACGGAACTCGCCGTAGCGCTTGACCAGTCGCTCGATCGTCAGCCGTGCCATGACTGCCTCGCAAAGTCGGCGGTCAATCGCGCCACGGCAGCACGCCCGGCGGCAGCCGTTTCGCGGCGAGCAGCGTCGAGAGCATCAGCGCGACGCTGACGATCACCGTGAGCACGCCGAGCGCGGCCGCGTACGTCGAATCGCCGCCCTGCTGGAACGAGAAGAACACGACACCGAGCGTTTCCGATCCCGACGACCACAACAGTGCCGACAGCGTGAGCTCGTTGAATGCGGTCAGGAAGATCAGCAGCGCGCCCGCAGCCGCAGTGGGTGCGACGAGCGGCACGATCACCGTGCGCAGCCGTCGCAGCAGCCGCGCTCCCGCGATCTGCGACGCCTCCTCGAGCGTGCGATCGAGCTGATGGTAGCCGGCGACGACGGGCCGCAGCCCGAGCACGAGGAATCGCGCGAGATAGCAGAACAGGATGATCCACACGGTGTTGTAGAGCGTGACACCGACGATCGGCAGCGGCTTCAGGAACAGCAGGATCGCCGCGATCGCCAGCACGACGCCCGGCACCGCGTACGGAATCTCGGTGACGAGATTGACCGCGCGCAGCATTCGCGAGCGCCGCCAGACGAGAAAGTAGGCGAGCGGAATCGCGAACGCCACGATGACGATCGCCGTCGTCGCCGACATTCCGAAGCTGTTGACGAACGCTCGGCGCGCCGCTGCATGGTCGAACAGCACGAAGCGAAAATTGTCGAGCGTTGCGGTGGCGGCCGACAGCTTCACGCCGACGGCCGGGACGAGGGCCGTCAGCACGAGCGCGCACAGGGGGAGGACGAGCACGACGCCGATCAGCGTCCACAGCGCGACCTCGGCCGGGAGCCGAAGGCGCCGAAGCTCGAACGGCCGCGCGGCGATCGTCGCGGCGCTGATGCGAAAGTCGCGCCGGCGCAGCATCGACTCCTGCACGGCGATGCCGACAATCGCGATCACGCCGATCAGCATCGAGAGCACCGCCACCTCGGACAGCACGCCGGGCCCGAGCCCGGCGAGCCGCTGGTAGATCAGCGTCGGCAGCACGACGTAATTGCCGGGAATGCCGAGCAGCGCGGGAATGCCGAAATTGCCGAGACACGAGACGAACGACAATGCGATGCCGGCGAGGAGCGGCGGTGTCATCAGCGGCACCACGATCGTGCGCAGCACGCGCCGCGGTGGCGCGCCGCCGGCGAGCGCCGCTTCGATGAGCTCCTGCGGCAGCGTGCGCAGCGCCGCCCGCAGCGTCAGGAACACGAGCGGCGCGTATTGGACGCCGAGCACGAGAATGATGCCCCACGCCGAATACAGCGGGTTGCGGCTTCCCATCGCCGGCGCGGCGCCGAGCATTTTCAGAAGCGGGCTCGACGGTCCGAACGACTGCAGCCACGCGAGCGCCACGACCTGCGGCGCGATCAGGAGCGGCATCACGAAGCAGAACACGAACGCGTTGCGGCCGCGGATGTCGGTCAGACCCACGCACAGCGCAACACCGGCGCCGATCAGCACGGCGAGCAGCGTGCCGCCGAACGCGGTGACGAGGCTATGGCCGGTCGCGGTCCAGGTCGTGGGACTTGCGAGTACCCGTGCGATCGCGTCGGTCGACAAGTCGCCGCCGGGCGCGATGCCTTCCAGGACGAGACGCGCGAGCGGCAGCAGCGACAGCACCGCGACGACGCCGATGAGCCACGCGAGCAGCGCGTAGTCCTCGAGCGGCCGCTGCGCCCGCATCAAAGGACTTCGGGGTCGAGCGCAGTGACTTCGCTGCCGTCGGAGTCAGTCGACTTCGGGGTCGAGGGCAATGGCTTCGCTGCCGCCGGAGTCTGTCGACTGACGGCTCGCGTCCCAGGCACCGCGCGACTTATTGCGCTGACCCCGAAGTCCGAAGTCATTTGCCGAACAGCTCGGCGAAGCGCTTCAGGTTGTCGCTGTTCGACTGCACGACCTTCGCGATGTCGGTCGGCATCAGGTTGATTTTCGCGCCGGCCGGATACCACGACGGCATGCCGACGCTCGCGCGAGCGGGGATGTAGCCCATCGACGCGGCAAGCTTCTGTCCCTCGTCCGACAGGATGAAATCGACGAACGCCCGCGCGGCCGCCGGGTTCTGCGCCGTCTTGAGCATCGCGACCGGCTCGGTCACGGCCGGCAGCCCTTCGGTCGGAAACACGAAGTCGATAGGCGAGCCTTTCGCCTTTGCGTTGAAGGCCATGAAATCGACGAGCACGCCGTACGCCTTTTCGCCGTTCGCGACCGCGTTCAGCACGGCGCCGTTGCCGCGCACCGCCACCGCGTCGTCGGCCTTGAGCTTCTCGAAGAACTTCCAGCCGAGATCGGGCCGCGTCGTCATCGTGCCGAGCATGATCGCAGCGGCGCCGGAATAGAGCGGACTCGGCATCGCGATCTGGCCCTTGTATTCGGGCTTCGCGAGATCGGCCCACGACGCCGGCCGCGACTTCGCCCCGGTGTTGACGGCGATTCCCGTCGTGATGAGCTTCGACCCGAAGTACGTCTTGCCGGAATCGTACGAGCCGGCTGCGAGGCCTTCGACCTTCGCTTCGGGATACGCCTGCAGCCGGCCATCGTTCTTCAGCGTTTCCATCGACGCGGCGTCGGCGATCAACAGCACGTCGGGCTTCGGCTGGCCGGCCGCGAATTCGGCAGTCAGCTTGCCCATGATTTCGGTCGTGCCCGAGCGGAACACCTCGACCTCGACGCCGGGATGCACCTTGCGGAACGCCGCCACCGTCTGCGCGGCATCGCGCTCCGGCTGCGACGTGTACAGCACGAGCTTGCCCTTGACGTCCTGTGCGGTCGCCGGGCCTGCCGCGGCCACCGCGGCGAGCGCCAACGCCACGACGAACGTGCGACGCGATACCGATGCCATGTCGTTTTCCTCCGTCTGCCGGATTGAATGTCGCGCGATGTTAACCCGCCCCGGTCACCGGGCTCGTCCGGATTTACGCGTTGTGGCTTGCAGTTCTCTTACCGGTCGGCTTCGATCCTCACCCGTCGGCTTCGATCCACGCAACGGTCGTCCCCACCGGTATCTCCGCGTCGGAAGCCGGCCGCAGGTCGCGGATGACGCCGCTGCCGGGCGATTCGACTTCCATCGTCGCCTTGCCGGTTTCCATCTCGAACAGGATGTCGCCATGCTCGACGCGGTCACCGGCGGCGACCTTCCACGCGACGAGCACGCCGGATTCCATGTCCATGTCCACCTTCGGCAGGATCACTTCGATCGCCATCGTCACTCTCGCGCGCCGACGAGCCGCATCGTCGCGCCGAAGATGTCGTCTTCCTGCGGCACGGCGGCTTTCTCGAGTACCGGGTTGTAGGGAATCGGCGCATCGGCGCCCCCGAGGCGCACGATCGGTGCGCGCAAGGCATGGAAAACGTCGCTCTCGGCGATCCGCGCTGCGATCTCGGCGCCGATGCCCATCGTCTTCACGCCTTCGTAGACGATGATCAGCCGGTGTGTCTTGCGCACCGACTGCGCGATCGTCGCGATGTCGAGGGGCCGCAACGAGCGCAGGTCGACGACTTCGGCATCGACGCCTGCAGCCTCGAGCCGCGCGGCAGCCGCGAGCGCGCGCTGCGCCATCACCGACGCACCGACGATCGTGACATCGCGTCCCTCGCGGCGCACGGCGGCGACGCCGATCGGCACGCGATACGGCGCTGCAGGCACCGGGCCTTTCGTCTTGTAGAGCAGTTTGTGCTCGAAGACCAGCACCGGATTCGGATCATCGATCGCCGCGAGCAGCAATCCTTTCGCATCGTGCGGGGTCGACGGCTGCACGACCTTGAGCCCAGGGACGTGCGCGAACCACGCTTCCAGGCTCTGGCTGTGCTGCGCGGCGGCGCCGGTGCCCGAGCCGCCCGGAAGCCGCACGACCATCGGCACGCGGGCTTTGCCGCCGAACATGAAGCGGATCTTCGCGGCCTGGTTGACGATCTGCTCCATCGCGAGCGTGACGAAATCCGAGAACTGGATCTCGAGCACGGGCTTCATGCCGGTCAATGCCGCGCCTACCGCGGCGCCCGCAAGCGACAGCTCGCTGATCGGCGTGTCGATGACGCGCTCGCCGCCGAAACGCTTGAAGAGATCGCCCGAAACGCCGAACGCGCCGCCGTAGACCCCCACGTCTTCGCCGAACAGGAACACGCGCGGATCGGCTTCCATCGCCTGCGCGAGCGCCTCGCGGATCGCTTCGGCATAGGAAAGCGTGCGCATCGATTCGGAAGTGCCGTCACGCACGCCGTGACCGCCGGCCGTCGCGCTTTCACTCAGCCCGCGCGGTGCGTCGGCCTCAAGCGGCATAGACGTCACGCGTGAGCTCGGCAGGATCGGGGTCGGGACTCGACTTCGCGAATTCGAGCGCAGCGTCGATCATCGCCTGTGCGCGCTGCGCGATGGCCGCGCATTCGTCCGCGGTGAGCCGCTTGGCGGCGACGACTTCGGCAGTCAGCCGCGCGATCGGATCGCGCTGGCGCCACGTGTCGATTTCGTCCTTCGTCCGGTACAGATTGCGATCGCTTTTCGAGTGTCCGCGCAGCCGGTACGTCTTGCATTCGACGAGCGAGGGCCCGCCGCCCGACCGCGCGCGCTCGACAGCGATGCGCGCCGCCGCGACGACCGCCGGCAGATCGTTGCCGTCGACGGTCACGCCCGGCATCGCATAAGCGCTCGCGCGATCGGCGACGTTCGGCACGGCCATCGATAGCGCCACGTCCATCGACATCGCGTACTTGTTGTTCTCGCAAACGAACACGACGGGCAGCTTCCAGATCGACGCCATGTTGAGCGACTCGTGGAACGCGCCTTCGTTCGCGGCGCCGTCGCCGAAGAACACCATGCACACGCGATCCTGCCGCTGCGCCTTGATGCTCATGCCGACGCCTACTGCGATCGGCAGGCCGCCGGCGACGATGCCGTTCGCGCCGAGATTGCCGCCTTCGAGGTCGGCGATGTGCATCGACCCGCCGCGGCCGCGGCAATAGCCGGTTTCCTTGCCGAAGAACTCGGCGAGCATCCGCGCCGGATCGGCGCCCTTGGCGATGCAGTGGCCGTGACCGCGATGCGTCGACAGGATGTAGTCGTCGGCGGCGAGCGCGAGCGCCGACCCCACCGCGCTCGCCTCCTGCCCGATCGACAGGTGCATCGTGCCGTGGACCAGCCCGCGCATGTAGCTCGCCTCGGCGACTTCCTCGAATTTGCGGATGACGTGCATGCGCGACAGTGCCGCCGCGAGCGTCGCGTCGTCGAGCGCGGCGAGCTCGGAACGCTGATTCGTCATGCCGCCTCGGCCATGCGCACGTACTCGTCCTGCGCGCGCCGCACCTTGACGATTTCGAGCTTTTCGTCAGGCGCGCAGTTCGCATACGTCAGGTAATCGCCGGCCGCGATCCTGCGCGTGACCGTGGCGCCCTGCGCGAGCCCGAGCGGCAGCGCGTTCTGCGCGAGCGCATCGGTGCGCGTGAGCGCGAAGCCGCGGTAGCAGTATTCGCCGATCGCATCGAGCTTTTCGCCGGGCGCGAGGTCGCGCTTGGCGCGGGCACCCACTTCGGCAACCGGGGTCGCGAGCGGCCGCATGTGGCTCGTGCCGTGCAGCACGGCGGCCGCGGCGGACAGCGGCACTTCGAGGCTCGTCAGGTGATAGGGCCGGAAGAACGTGTAGTACGGGCCCGCGCCGAGTTGCAGATCGCTCATGCGCTCGATCAGGCGGGGATGGCGCATCTCGGCCACTGCGAACACGCCGGGGGCGACGCCGCGCGCGACGGTGAAATCGACGACGCCTTTGCGCGCCAGCAGGCCGCCTTCGCCGCGCGGACAGAACACCGCGTGCAATTGGTCGATCGGCGCCGACGGACCGTGCATGCCGGGAATGTCGGGAACGAGGCCGGTCGCGTTCGCGAGCGCCACCATCTCGACCATCGTCTTCGAGCCGTCGACGAACTCGACCAGCATGCGCGGGTTCATGTTCCGCCGCGTCGCTTCCTCGACATAGGCGTCGGGTGTCGCGTCGGTGCGAAACGCGTTGTTCTTGCCTTTGCCCGCGGCGACGATCGGATAGCCAAGACCGCGCAGGAAGTTGACGAGTTCCATCGTCGCGCTCGGCTCGTCGCCCGCGCCGAGCGTGTAGACGACGCCAGCGGCGGCCGCCTTCGATGCGAGATACGCGCCGATCGTCACGTCCGCCTCGACGTTCATCATCACGATGTGCTTGCCGGCGGCGATCGTCGCCAGCGCCACCTGCGCGCCGACGTTCGGATTGCCGGTCGCATCGATGATCACGTCGACGCTCTGCGCGCCGCAGACGTCGCGATAGGACTTGCCGACGGCCAGGCGCCCGCGTGCCACCGTGCGGTCTACGCTGGCGGCATCGTCTACCGTTTCCGGCGACCGCGCGCCGCCGCCCGCGATCCTGCAGGCGGCCGACACGTTCTCCGGAATCGCGTCCGCCGCGGCGACGACCTCGATGCCCGCCATCAGACTCGTCTGCACGATGATGTCGGTGCCCATCTGCCCGGCGCCGATCAGGCCGACGCGGACAGGCCGTCCCTCGCGCCGGCGGCGGTCGAGCGCTTCGGCGAGCGATTCGCCGCTAGGGTGGGTTTGGACATTTGTCATACTGACGTAACATATCTCCACTGCCGCACCCCGTCAAGCCAATTGAGCCTGCCCCGCGAAGCCGAAACCGTATTCGCCGCCGATACGGCGACTGCCACTCGCGATCCCGCTGTGCGGGCCGCGTGGCTGTACTACGTCGAGGGGCTCACGCAGGAAGCCATCGCTTCTTCGATGCGCGTGAGCCGGGCAAAAGTGATCCGGCTCCTCGCGGCCGCGCGCGACAGCGGTGTCGTGCGGATACGCATCGATGGCAAGGGCGGCGAGCAGATCGCGCTCGAGCAGCAGTTGATCGGCGCGCTGGGACTCGCGGAAGCGGTCGTCGCGCCGTCGCCGGTCGATCCGGCCGCAACGGCCGCGATCGTCGGCGAGGCGGCAGGCATTTACATGGCCGACCGCGTGCGCGACGGCATGGCGATCGGTGTCGGCTGGGGACAGACTCTCAGCATGAGTCTCAAAGCGATTGGCGCGCAGCCGCGCGAGCGGCTCGCGGTGATTTCGCTGCTCGGCGGCATGACGCATTCGCGCGCGATCAATCCGTCGGCGGTCGCGCGGCGCATGGCGGACGCGTTCGGCGCCGAGTGCTACCAGCTGACCGCGCCGGTGTTCGTCGCGAGCGAGCGCACGCGCGCCGCGCTGTGGAAGGAGCCGGGCCTCGAAGATCTCGTCGAGCGAGCGCGCCGCGTCGAACTCGCGCTCGTCAGCGTCGGCGACCTGGCGAAGGACGCGACGCTGTTTCGCGAAGGATTGCTGCCACGCTCCGAGCTTGCGACGTTGCGCGCGGCGGCGGCGGTCGGCGACGTGCTATGCCAGTTCGTCGATGCCGAAGGCCGCGTCGTCGATCATCCGGTGAACCGGCGCGTTGTCGCCGTGAATCTTTCCGATCTGCGCCGTGTGCCGGCGATCGTGCTCGCCGCGGGCGGGGCGCGCAAGGCTGCCGCCATTCGTGCCGCGCTCCGTGCGACGGGCGCTCGCGTGCTCATCACCGACGAGGCAGCGGCACGCGCGCTTCTTGCGCTGCGCCAGCCGGCGCCCGACGCAGCGCCGCCATGATCTCGTCGAGCGTGGCCGGCTTGACGATGAGGCCGTCGAAACCGGCGGCGGTCAGCTGCTCGCGCGTTACGTCGCTGCGCGCCGTGTAAGCGATCAGGTGGACGGCGCTGCCGAGAGCTTCGCGAAGCCGCCGCGCAACGACGAAGCCGTCGAGCGCAGGCAAGCCCAGGTCGAGCAGCACGGCGTCGGGCAGGAACCGCGCCGCATGAGCAAGCGCCGATTCGCCGTCATAGGCGACGCTGACGCGATGCTCGGACGGCAACAGCGACGCGATCGTATCCGCGAGCGTGCGATCGTCTTCCACGAGTAGGACGCTGGACATCGGCATGGCTCCGACGTCCAGCGTATGCCCGCGACGGGCGCGCACCAATCAGCGTGGCATGTTCATTCAGGTAGGACGCGTCGGACAATCGCGCAAAAAGGCAGTCAGTTGACGACCCATGGGTCGAGCAGCAGCACTGCTGCGTTGCGGCCGCGGAGCTGGATGCCGTAGGCGTAGCGTTTTTTGCCGGTGAACGTTTCCTTGGGCTTGCAGTGCGCAGCCTGTGCGTCCGGCTTGCAGTCGAAATCATGCCCCGGAACGATCGACTTGAACCAGATCCCGTAGTCCTTGTCGAGCGTAAAGCCATCGGCCCGGGCCTTCTCGTCGAGTTCCCAGCTAGGCTCGAATCCGTTCAGGTGGAGCTCGTCGACATTGACCGTCGCGCGACACCAGAAACCGGCGCAGGCGACGACCGAAATCTTTACGACGCAGTCCTTGTTGCTCGTGCAATTCGCGCGGGTCGGCTCCGCTTTCTCGATCGTGGCGCAGCTCGCTACGAAAAACGCCGCCAGTACTGCGAGCACCCGGGTGATTACCGCTCGTTTTCCGGCCATTCCCCCTCCCTCGTCACGGTGGTGGCGCGATGCCTGCCTCGCGGGGTGGTCATTCTGGCACCCGCTGTGCCGGTGTTCAATGCCGGGAAACGCGAGGATGCGGCACTATCGGGGTAAGCGGGCCGGGAATGGGCCGGCGCTCCTTCGCCTCCCTTTGGAAACGGAACAGAAAGGCAACGATCGACTCCGCGCGTGGCGCTTCTGCGTCGCGCCGATGATGGACTGGACCGATCGGCATTGCCGCTACTTCCTGCGCCTGATCTCGCGGCACGCCCGCCTCTACACAGAGATGATCACGGCACCGGCGCTCGCGCACGGCGATGTGCCGCGCCATCTCGATTTCGATCCGGCCGAGCATCCGCTCGCGCTCCAGCTCGGCGGGTCCGATCCGGCCGAGCTCGCGCACGCGGCGCGGCTCGGCGAACGCTTCGGCTACGACGAGATCAACCTGAACTGCGGCTGCCCGTCCGAGCGCGTCCAGACCGGCAGCTTCGGTGCATGCCTGATGGCGGAACCTGCGCTCGTCGCCGACTGCGTGCGCGCGATGCGCGACGCGGTGGCGCTCCCCGTGACGGTCAAGCATCGCATCGGGCTCGACGCCGTCGACGACTATTCGTTCGTGCGCGACTTCGTCGGTACCGTGGCGGAGGCCGGGTGCGACGTGTTCATCGTGCATGCACGCAACGCCGTGCTGAAGGGACTCTCGCCGAAGGAGAACCGCGAGGTACCGCCGCTGCGCTACGACGTCGTGCGCAGGCTCGCGCGCGATTTCCCGTCGCTGGCGTTCGTGCTGAACGGCGGGCTCGTCGCGTGGGACGCGATCGAGCGCGAGCTTCCCTTCGTCGCCGGCGTGATGCTCGGCCGCGCGGCGTATCACGATCCGTATCTGCTCGCGGACGTCGACGCGCGTCTCTTCGGCGACACGCGCGCGCCGCCCTCACGGCCGGAGATCATCGAGGCACTGGCGTCATACGCGTCCGCGCATCTCGCGCGCGGGACGTCGCTGCGCGCGATCGCGCGCCACGTGCTCGGTCTATACCACGGCGTGCGCGGCGGACGGCGCTTCCGTCAGGTGCTCTCGGACGCGACCCGGCTCCGCGATGCCGACGTTTCGTTGCTCGCGGACGCGGCGCGGGAGGCAGGGTAGGGCTCGCGCAGGCGCACGTCGACGCGATGCTCGCGGCCGTCGTCGGCAACTGCGAAGCAATCGCCCACGATCGGCTCCCCGTCGACGGCGATATCGACGTCGCCCGTCGCGAGTCGCGCCGGATTCTCGACGCGAATGACGTATGTCGCGCCGCCGCGGCGATACCGCACCGTGTAATTCGGCCAGTCGCGCGGAATGCACGGCGCGATCCGCACGTTCGTCCCCTCGACGCGCACGCCGAGCAGGCATTCGATGCCGGCGCGATACAGCCATCCTGCGGCGCCGGTGTACCACGACCATCCGCCGCGCCCGGCGTGCGGCGGCTCGCTGTAGACATCGCCCGCGACGACGAACGGCTCGATCTTGTAGCGATGCGCGCCACCGCGCGTCGCCGCGTGGTTGATCGGGTTCAGCATCGAGAACAGCTCGAACGCGCGCTCGCCCTGGCCCAGCATCGCGAAAGCGATGACGCACCATGCGGCCGCGTGCGTGTATTGCCCGCCGTTCTCGCGCACGCCGGGCGGATAGCCCTGGATGTAGCCGGGGTCGGGCGAGCTCGCATCGAACGGCGGGGTGAACAGCAGCACGAGATCGTCGCCGCGCTTCACCAGGTACTCGGAGACCGCCTCCATCGCTTGTCGCGCGCGCACGGGATCGCCCGCGCCCGACATCACGGCCCAGGTTTGCGCGATCGAATCGATCCGGCACTCGCGGTTGTACGCCGAGCCGAGCGGCGTGCCGTCGTCGAAGTACGCGCGCCGATACCACGCGCCGTCCCAGGCTTCACGGTCGATCGCCTTCGCCACCGCATTGGCATGCGCCTCCCATTGCTCGGCGCGGGCGTGGTCCGCGCGGCCTGCGGCGATCGGCGCGAACGCAGCGAGCGTCGCGCACAGGAACCAGCCGAGCCACACCGACTCGCCGCGGCCTTCGATGCCGACACGATTCATGCCGTCGTTCCAGTCGCCGCCGTGCATCAGCGGCAGACCATGTGCGCCGACGTCGAGGCTCGCGTCGAGCGCGCGTGCGCAATGTTCGTAAACGCTCGCCGATTCCGCCGACTGCGTGGGCTCGAAGTAGAGATCCTCGCGCTGCGGCGGCACCGGCGGACCTTCGATGAACGGCACGATCTCGTCCAGTACCTGCGCGTCGCCGGTGATATTCACGTAATGCGCGATCGCATACGGCAGGAACACGCGATCGTCGGCAATGCGCGTGCGCACGCCGCGCCCTGACGGCGGATGCCACCAGTGCTGGACGTCGCCTTCGACGAACTGGTGCGCGCATGCGCGCACGAGATGCGCGCGCGCTTCCTCCGGGACAGCGACGCAGAGCGCCATCACGTCCTGCAGCTGGTCGCGGAAGCCGTACGCGCCCCCCGCCTGATAGAAACCCGCGCGTGCGAACAGCCGACACGCCCGCACCTGATAGACGAGCCAGCGGTTCAGCATGATGTCCGTCGCGGCGTCCGGCGTCTCGACCGTGATCGCGCCGAGCACGGCGTCCCATTCGGCCGTGACGCGTGCGAGCTCGTGCGCGACGTCGGCGCGCTGGAAGCGCCGTACGAGCGCGGTCGCGGCGTCCTCGTCTTCGGCCTCGCCTAGGAAGAATGCGATCTCGGCGCGGCCCCCGGGCGGCAATGACACGCGCCGCACGAGCGTCGCGCACGGGTCGAAGCCGGCACCCGCCCGGCCGCTCAGCTCCTGGTCGCCGGCGAGCGCCGCCGGCATGTCGAGGCTGCCGTTGCGGCCGAGGAATTCGGTGCGGTCGCACGTGAGGGACTCGACGGCACTGTCGGTCGCGAAGAACGCCTGTCGTGCGCCGAACTCCGGCATCCGCGGATTGCGCGCATAGATGGCGCCTCGATCGGGGTCGGCGGCCGTCACGATGGACGGTGCATTCGCCGCGCGCGAGGCGCCGAGCGTCCACTCGACGTATCCGACGATCGAAATTTCGCGCGCATCGGCATTCGTGTTAACGAGCGCGAGCTGCGTGATCTTCACCGGCGCATCGGCAGCGACGAATTGCGTCAGCGTGCAGCGGATCCCGAGCGCCTCATGCTCGTAGCGGACATACCCCGCGCCGAAGCGCGCGACGTACGTCGCGTCGTCGATGCGGATAGGCAGCGCGGTGGGCGTCCACACCGCGCCCGACGCGGCATCGCGCAGATAGAACACTTCGGCCGGTGGCGCGGACACCGGGTCGTTCGACCACGGCGTGAGCGCGTTTTCGCGACTATTGACGGCCCATGTGTAGCCCGGCGCCGATTCCGAGGCCTGGAAGCCGAACTCCGGATTGGCCACGACATTGATCCATGGCAGCGGCGTCTGCTGCCCGGCGCCGAGCGCGATGACGTATTCGCGGCCGTCCGGCGTGAAACCGCCGAGCCCGTTGAAGAACCGCAGGCGCGGCACGTCGATTCGCGTTCCCGAAGCCGACGGCGGGCGCTGCGGCGGCTCGCGCACGGCCGTCACCGGCTGGCGCACGCGGAGCAGCTGCTCGACGAGATTCCCCTGCGTGCTCGCCACGACCACGCGGGCAGTCGCGTGCAGCAGCGCGCGCTCGTCCGTGGACAGGGTGTCGCCGCGAACGACGAACACCTCGCCGCGAATCGACTGCGCGGAGCCGCTCGCCCGCGACTGCGCGTCGCGCACGAGGTTCTGCAGATGCTCCTGCACGCCGGGCGCGTAGGTTACGGCCTGGTCGTTCAGCAGCACGAGGTCGACCGCAAGGCCTTTCAGGTTCCAGTATTCATGCGCGGTCAAAAGCTGCCGCAGCAGGCCGCGATCGTCGACGTCGTCGATGCGCGCGAGCACGATCGGACGGTCGCCCGAGATGCCGAGCCGCCACAGCGCCGGGATCGGCAGGACGTTCGATTGCAGCGTGCGTTGCGACGGCCGCAGCGATGCGTCGTGAAAGAGCAGGCCATTCGCGAGCTGCTGGTATAGGTGGGCCTCGCCATGGTCGATGCCGAGGTAGTGAAGCTGCACCTGCGCATGCGTCCAGGCGAGCGACGATGCGCGATCGAACGCTGCGGGATCGTGATATTTGTCCGCGAGCCCGAGTGCGTCCTCGCGCGTCGCCGCGACCATTGTCGCGAACGCGACCTGCCGCTTCCCGCCGGGGGCGATCGTGACGCGCACGCGCAGGCTCGCGATCGGATCGAGCACGGCGCCGGTCGTGTTGGTGAGCGGGCGACCCTCGGTGACGGCTACGGGCGCGCGCACGGTCCGGCCGCGGCCCAGGAAGCGCGCGCGATCCGACTCGAACTCGAGGCCCGCCACGGCCTCGGTGGCAATCACGTGCGCCGCGTGCAGCGCGCGATCGGTGGAAAGACGCGGCCGTCGCGAAAACACGAGGCCGCTTACCTGCGGCACGAATTCGCTGCGGACGAACAGGTTCGAAAAGGCCGGATGCGCGAGGTCGGCGGCAGGGGGCGTCAGCGTGATCTCGGCATACGACGTGATCTCGATCTCGCTCGCGCGGGTGCCGAGGTTGCGCAACGTCACGCGGCGGATCTCCGCGTCGTCCTCGGCGGACACGATGATCTCGAGCGTCGTCTCGATCGTGCCGTCCTGGCGCACGATGCGCACGCGGTCTTCGTGGAACGCGACGTCGTAGCGCAACGGTTCCGCGCAGGCCGGCTGGTATCCCGCCGACCAGACCCGGCCGTTGGCCGTGTCGCGCAGATAGACGAAGCTGCCGCGATCGTCACACGTGGGGTCTTCGCGCCAGCGCGTGACACCGACATCGCGCCACTGGCTGTAGCCGGCGCCGGCTGCGGTCAGCATGACGGCGTAGCGCCCGTTCGCGAGCAGTTGCGTGGATGGCCGCGCGAGGTGCGGTGAATGCAGGCGTTCCTCGAACGCGAGGCGGCCATCCTCGACGATCGCACGCTCCTGGTCGGCCCGCGGCAGCGCCACCGACGCGTCGCGATGCCGCGTCTCCTGCAGCAGGATGCCGCAGGCGCGAATCATCGGCTCGTGGTGAAAGCGCCGCCGAAGGTCCGCGTCGAGCAGCACGTTGGCGAGCGCCGTGAGCGTCATGCCCTGGTGATGCGCCATGTACGCGCGCACGAGCGCCATCGGGCCGGTCTCCGGCACGCGCAGCCGCGTGAAATCGAGCGCCTCGTAGAAACCGTAGCGGCCGCGTCCGCCGAGCGCTTCGATGCGCGCGAAATTCGCGGCCGCCGCACGCGGCGCGTACATGGCGGCGAGTCCGGTCGCATACGGCGCGATGACGAGATCCTCGCCGAGGCCGCGCTTCAGGCCCAGCTCCGGCACGCCGAACGTCGAATACTGGAACGTCAGGTGAACGTCGCGCTCGTGGAAGGCGGATTCCGAAATGCCCCACGGCACGCCGCGCCGACGCGCATACTCGATCTGCCGCTCGACGACCATGCGGCACGTGTGGTCGAGCAGGCTGCCGTACGGTGTGTCCATCAAAAGCGACGGCATCAGGTATTCGAACATGGAGCCGGACCAAGACACGAGCACCGTCTTGCCGTGCACCGAGATCAGCGTCCGGCCGAGCCTGAACCAATGCTCGGGTGGCACGTCGTGCTTGGCGATCGCGATGAAGCTCGCAAGCCGCGCCTCCGACGCAAGGAGGTCGTAGTACGACGGGTCGAGCCGCGCGTGATCGACCTGGTAGCCGATCGAGAACAGCTTGCGCGCCGGGTCGTACAGGAACTGGAAGTCCATGCCGACGAACAGTGCGTGCGCATCGCGCGCAATGCGCTGCAGGCGCTCGATCAGAACCGACGCATCGCGCTCGACGCGCGCGAGCAGGTGCAAGGCCGCGGCCGGGATGTCGTCAACGCCCGTTGCGGCAAGCTGCTCGCGCAGCGCCTCGCATCGCACCGGCAGGGCGACGAGCGTCACGTCGGGGTCGATCGACCGTGCCAGCCATTCGATCGCATCGACGTCCTGCATCGGCTCGGCATCGTGATCCGCGTCGCGCGGCGGGGCGACGGCCCACGGCACGAGGCGGGCGAACTCGCGCTGCCGCGCCGTGACTCGCGCGTGCAGGATTTCCGCATACGCAAGCACGTCGGCGAGCGTCGGATGCGCGCCCTCCAGGGCGAGCACACGCGCCATGTCGAGCAGATCCGCGCCGATGCGCGCCAGCTCGCGCCACGGCAGGCGCGCTGGCGGCGCCGACGCTTGCGCGAGATGCGCCGCCAGCTCGGCGAGCGCCTCCTGCAGGTGGGCGAGATTGACGCTCGTCGACGGGCGGTTGCGATCGGCGCGCTCGACTGCGCGGCGCAAAAGCTCGGCATCGTCGGCCACGCCGCGTAGCGCGTTCGCATCGGCCGCCGGCTGTACGAGCGCCATGCGCGCGGCCGACGACAGCGCGATCAGGCATCCGGCCAGGTTGCCGCTGTCGACGGTCGACACGTAGCGCGGCTCGAGGGCACGCAACGTCGTCGTTTCCGTCCAGTTGTAGAAATGGCCGCGATGACGCGGCAGCCTGGCGAGCGTGTCGAGCGCCGCCTCGATGCGATCGCAAAGCTCCGGCAGCCCGATCCAGCCGAAGTCGCGCGCGGCGACCGCGGACACGAAATACATGCCGATGTTCGTGGGCGACGTCCGGTGCGCCACGACGCGCTCGGGATCCTCCTGCAGGTTGTCCGGCGGCAGGAAATTGTCCTCGCGTACCGCCAGATCCGCGAAGAACTGCCACGTCTGGCGCGCTATCAGGCGCAGCTCGAACGCCTCCGCCGGCGTCGGCCCCTCGATGTCGCGCTCAGTGGCCGGAATGCTCGCGCGCCATGCGAGGAGTGGTGCGGCGAACCACAGCGTGAAGAACGCCGCCGCGGGGACGAGCGCATCCGGCGCGGCGACGAGCACGACGAACAGCGTGGCAGCGGACACGGCGAGTGCGCCGTACATGCTGCTGACGAAATCCGCGAGCGACGACGTGGCGCGGGCCTGCACCTGCGCGGTCGAATTCCATTCGAGCAACCGCTGGCGTACGGCGAGGCGGCCGAGCGTGCGCACGATCGCGTCGAGCATCGACAACGCGTCGCGCGGCAGCATGGCGATCTGGAACAGCGTGCGGCCGAAACCCGAAAGCGCGTCGTCGCGCAGCATCCGCAGCCAGTGGCCGCGGTCGGTGTTCGGCCGTGGTCGCAGCCGATCGACGAGCGCGAGCAGCGACGGCAGCAGGAACGTGGCGACCGCGAGCACCGCAAAGCGCTGACTTGAAGCGCCTTCGACGAGAAAACCCGCCGCGAGCAACAGGAACGTCGCCGGAGCGACGAGCGTGCGGCGCAGATTGTCGAGCATCTTCCAGCGCGCGATCGGCGGCAGGTCGCGGCCGCGCCGTCCGAAAATCCAGGGCAGCAGCTGCCAGTCGCCGCGCGTCCAACGGTGGCTGCGCGCGGCGGCAACTTCGGCGTGCGGCGGATAGTGCTCGAACAGCTCGACGTCGCTCACGAATGCGCAGCGGGCGTAGCTCCCCTCGAGCAGATCGTGGCTCAGGATCGCGTCGGGCGGCATGCGGCCGCGAAGCGCCGCCTCGAAGGGATCGACCTCGTACATGCCCTTGCCGGTGAAGCTGCCGCGACCGAACAGGTCCTGGTAGACGTCCGACACCTGAAACGTATAGGGATCCACACCGCAATGGCCGGAGAACCACTGCTGGAACCAGCTCGCCGTGTGCCGCGTTGGCAGCATTGGCGTGACGCGCGGCTGCAGGATCGCGTAACCGTCGACGACGTTGCCGGTCGCGGTGTCGATGCGCGGCCGGTTGAGTGGATGCAGCAGCGTGCCGACGAGCTCCGCGACAACCCCATACGGCATGATCGTGTCGGCGTCGAGCGTCAGCACGAACCGGACGTTCGTGGGCGCCTGCGCGTGGAATGGCACGTCCGTCGCGAAAGACGTATCGGTGGCGCCCCGCAGCAGCCGGTTGAACTCGTGCAGCTTGCCGCGCTTGCGCTCCCATCCCATCCACGTGCTCTGGGCGGCATTCCACTGGCGGCGGCGATGGAACAGGTAGAAGATCCGGTGACCGTTGGCCGCTTTGCCGTAGCGTTCGTTCAGCGACCGCACGGCTTCGACGGCGAGGCGCAGCAGTCGCGCGTCGTCGTCGCCATGCTCGACCGGCGCGTCGAGCCAGTCGGTCAGAAGCGCGAAGTGGATTTCGCCCGCGGAGATGCCATTCGACAGGTAATGCGCCTCTAGCATGCGGGTGTCGGCGAGGATCGTGCGCTCGCTCGCGAGGATCGTCGGAATGACGACGAACGTGCGCAGCGACGCGTCGAGCCCGGACGGCAGCGTCAGGCGCGGCGTGTGACGCGGGGGCACGTGGTCGGTCACGATGCGGTTGACGAGCAGGAGCGCGATCTCGGACACCGCCGGAAGCGCGAGTACCGCATAGAGCCATAGCGTCCACGCGGCGACCCCCGCGTCGTGCGCGGACGAGAGCAGCAGCGCGAGGATGCCGCACACGACGACGGCGATCGTGCCGGCGTAGACGCGGAACGCCTGGTCGGCGTGGCGCGCGAGCAGCCGCCTCGCGAGCGGTCGCCGGTAGCCGAGCTCGCGCTCGAACAGCGCGCGACCATGGCTGATCAACCAGTACCCGAGATCGGAGGGTCGCAGATCGTCGCCGGCGTGCGGTGCCGCGGCTTTCGCGACGACTGCACGCGCGACGTCGAGCTCGTCGTGCGGCGAGCGTCGCGCGAGGTCCTCCACCGCGCTGCGATAGCGATCGCGCGTGATGAAGTCCATCGCCGGGAACATCGGATTGCGGGCGAGCGTCTGGTTGACGAGGCTCGCCGCCTCGACGAAATCCGGCCATTCGTACGCGGACGTGAGGCGCATGCTGGTGATCAGGTTGCGCACCGACAGATCGGCCGCCGCCTGGCGAGCGATTTCGAGATGCACTACCGCTTCCGCGCTCGTGCCCTCCGCGGCGAGGCGCTGGGACAATTCCGACAGCGCGACGCCGGCGCTCGCATCGCCGTGCCGGAGGCGCTGGAACAGTTGCACGGTGAATGCACGTGACCAGCCGGACGCGGTGCCCGCGGCCTCCAGCGACACGTCGTCGACGACGTCGGTCGCGAGGCCGGTCAGCGCGTCGGCGTAGCGATCGGCCTCGCCCCGTCCGATCATCGACGCGACGATCCGCGCCGCGAGGCGGCGCGCGTTCTCGATCATCACGATGCGCAGCATCGTCGGCAGTGCCCACAACTCGGCGAGCGCGAGCGGCGCAACCGTCTGGTAGGCGGCGACGAACCGCAGCAGCAGGTCGGCGTCGAAGCGGCTGTCCGTGTGCGCGACGAACGCCCACGCGATCCCGTACACGCGGGGCAGGCCGGCGAGGTGGCCGGCGTCGAGCCGCGGCAGGCGGGCGAAGAAGCGCTCGGGCAGCAGCGTCCGGATGTCGCGGAGCTGGTCCTCGACGACATGGAAGTTGTTGACGAGCCAATCGGCGGCGGGCGTGATCAGGCGCTTCGCCACGACCGCTTCGCTGATCGCTTCGTACGCTTCGCGCAGGACTGCTGCATTGTCGGCATTGCGGTGGGCGAACGCGGGCCAGCGCGCTGGACGCTCGCCGACGGGCTGCGCCGTCGCAAGCGAGACTGCGTGCTGCTCGAGGCGCTCGGGACTGAAGAGCTCCGCCCACAGCGGCTCTTCGTCGTCCTTCGCGAAGCGGCCGGCCCTGGCGGTACGGAAACTGCGGAAGAGGTGCTTCATGGGATGACGACGCATCTTCACGCAATTGCCGCGCCGGCTCAAGAAGCCATTCTCATTGAACTCCCGGGATTGCGCGCGCATCCAACCGGCGTCAGGCAGCGACATCCGCATTGCACACGGCGAGGCGAAAGCACGGCGGAGCCGTCGTGCGCCCTTTTTCCCTGAGCGACAACCATGACGACGACGGTCAGCGATTTCCTGCTCGCGCGGCTTCACGAATGGGGCATCACGCGCATCTACGGTTATCCCGGCGATGGCATCAACGGGATCATGGGCGCGCTGAACCGCGCCGCCGGCGATTTCGAGTTCGTGCAGGTTCGCCACGAGGAGATGGCGGCATTCATGGCGTGCGGCCACGCGAAGTTCACCGGGCAGGTCGGCGTATGCCTCGCGACGTCGGGCCCCGGTGCAATCCACTTGTTGAACGGCCTCTACGACGCGAAGCTCGACCACCAGCCCGTCGTCGCGATCGTCGGCCAGCAGGCACGGGCCGCGCTCGGTGGCAGCTATCAGCAGGAAGTCGATCTCGTCACGCTGTTCAAGGACGTCGCCAGCGAATATCTGGAGATGATCGTCACGCCGCAGCAGGTGCGGCACGTCGTCGACCGCGCGGTGCGCATCGCCCGCGCGCAGCGCGCGCCGACGTGCATCATCGTGCCGAGCGACGTGCAGGAAATGGCCGCGCACGCGCCTGCGCGTACACACGGCACGATCCATTCCGGCATCGGCTACGCGATCGCACGTCCGATTCCGGACGATCGCGAGCTGCAGCGCGCAGCCGACGCACTGAATGCGGGGACGAAGGTGGCGATGCTCGTCGGCGCCGGTGCGCTGAACGCCACGGCCGAAGTGCTCGAGGTCGCCGACGTGCTTGG
>DATEIQ010000280.1:0-3224 GCA_035278845.1 Casimicrobiaceae bacterium
GGCGGCGCCGCGTCGGCGGAGGACGCCAGCACGCTGTGGGCCAATCCGGCCGGCATGTCGCGGCTTGCGTCGCCGCAGATTGCCGGCGCAGTGCACCTGATCACGCCCGTCTTCAAGTTCCGCGACGACGGCTCGCAGCCCGCGGCGTTCCAGGCGCTCGGCGGAACCGGTGGCGATGCCGGAAGCCTCAACGTCGTTCCGAACCTCTATGCGGTGATGCCGCTCAATGCGCAATGGAGCGTCGGCGTCGGCGTGAACGCGCCGTTCGGTCTCGTGACCGAATACGATTCCGACTGGCTGGGCCGCTTCCAGGGCATCAAGTCGGACATCAAGACGATCAACGTCAATCCGTCCGTGTCGTGGCGCGTGACGAACACGTTCGCCGTCGGCGTCGGCGTCAACTGGCAGCGCGTCGATGCCGAGCTCACGCAGCGCCTCAACTACAGCGCCGCGCTCGGACAGGCCGCCGGGCAGGCCGCCGCCGCCGGCCTCATTCCGGCATCGCTCGTGCCGACGATCGTGGCCGCAACGCCGGGTCTCCAGTCGGACGTCAAGGTCGAAGGCGACGACAGCGCGTGGGGCTGGAACATCGGCTTCCTCTGGGATGTGACGCCGCAAACGCGCGTCGGCGCGCATTACCGTTCGTCGCTCAAGTACGACGTCACTGGCAACGTCAACTTCGACAATCCGTCGCTGCCTACGCTGCCTCCTGCGCTCGCGCCGGTGGTCGCCACGCTCGCCACGGCCGTCAACGGCCAACTCGCCAACGGCGGCATCAAGGCTGACATCGAATTGCCCGACGTCGCGAACCTGTCGATTTTCCACCGGCTGAGCGACCGCTGGGACGTGATGGCCGACCTGCAGTTCACGCGCTGGTCGACGTTCAAGGAGCTCAAGTTCGTGCGCTCGACGGGCGCGGTGCTGTCGACGACGCCCGAGAACTTCGACGACGCCTGGCGTGTGTCGGCGGGCGCCACGTACCACTGGAACGACGCGTGGAGCTTCCGCGGCGGCCTCGCATGGGACCAGTCGCCGGTGAACACCACCGACCGCACGGTGCGCCTGCCCGACGAGGATCGCGTATGGATCGCGGTTGGCGCGCAGTACAAGTTCAACCGCAATCTCGCGGTCGACGCCGGATTCGTCTACATCGACGTGCAGAACTCCGACATCAACCAGAACGCCGGTTCGACCGCGGCGAACGGCCTCGTCAAGGGTCACTACGACGCGAACGTGACGATCTTCTCGGCGCAATTGACGTACACGTTCTAAGCGCCTCAACCTTCCCGCGGGCGCGCGGGGAGCCGGTCGGCGAAGTTGCTATGCTAGCGCGGCCCGGTCATCCGGGCCGCGTTCGTTTCCGCTCGCCGCATCGAGCTTCCGGAGAATTCCGCCTCCGCAAATGTCTGATCGGAAAAAAGCGTGCACGAGGGCCTCGGCCAATCAAGGGATGTAGAACGATGATCGTGAGAACGATGGCGATGATCGCGGCGCTCGCCGCCGCGGCGAGCGCATCGGCGCTCGAAGTGGAGGGCGTGCGGCTCGCCGACAAGGCTACCGTCGGCGGACAGGAGCTCGTGCTGAACGGCGCCGGCACGCGCAAGCGCGCGATCTTCAAGGTATACGTCGGCAGCCTTTATCTGCCGACGAAGGCGCACTCGGCGCAGGAAGTGCTGGGAAAGTCGCCGCGGCGCATCCAGCTCAACCTGCTGCGCGATCTTTCCGCCGACCAGCTGATCGGCGCGCTCACCGACGGCCTCAAGCAGAACACGACGCCGGCCGAGCTGTCGGCGATCGCCGTGCAGATGGGCGAGATGGCGGCCATCATGAAATCGTTCGGCCAGGCGAAGGAAGGCAGCGTCGTCACGCTGGACTTCGTCGACGATGCGACGAAGGTCGGTCTCGACGGAGCCCTGCGCGGATCGATCGACGGTGCCGCGTTCAACGACGCGCTCACGAAGATCTGGGTCGGCGAGCATCCGGCGCAGGACGACCTCAAGAAGGCGATGCTCGGCGGTGCCTGACTTCTGGCGCAGCTGCGGTTATCGACTCCTCGCACGGACACCGGAAGGCCGGCTCGCGGTCACCGACGATTTCCTGCGCAGCTTTCTCGTGCGCCCCGAGCTGGCGCCGGTTCCCGACTCCTGCGCGGCCGAGCTGCATGTGCACGACACGCTGCTCGCGCACCCGCGCGAAGCCGTCGAGGCCTCGGCACTCGACGCGTTCGCCGACGCCGACGCGCGCGAGAACTATCGCGTCTGGCTGCGTTTTCGCGACCGGCTCGCCGCCGCCGAATCGCTCGAGTCCGCGTACATCGGCCTGTTTCGCGGCGAAGGCGTCGACGTGCCGCCGCTGTTCGTCGCGCAGCTCACGCAGATCGTGCTTCGCCACATCCTGGGCGAGCGTGCCGATCCGCTGGCGGCGCGCGCCGCGGAGATGCTGTTTCGTCCGCAGAAGATCGCTGTGATGGACGACGGCGCCGTCATGGCGGCCGACGAAGTCACCGTCGAGACGTATGCCGAGAGTGGCGGCTTCGGCTCGCTGGGCGAACTTCTCGCGCGCAACAGGACGCCGATGCGCACGGTCGACCTGGACGTGCTGAGCGCCGAGAACGGCGCGTCGTACTGGGAGCGCGACGAACGTCACGACCTGTCGGTGAGCCTCAATCGCGGGCGGCCCGCGCTCGCCGCGCTGACGCGCGTCATGGAGGACTGGATCGCGCATTTCCTGGGCGTCAAGGTCGCGATACGCGTCGAGCGGGAAATCGACGACACGCACTGGAGCTGGCACGTCGGGCTCGACGCCGAGGCGAGCGCGATCCTCAATGATCTCTACAACCGGCAGCCTGTCGACGATGCGCGGATGGGGCGACTGCTGTGCCTGTTCCGTCTGGACTTCGACGACCCTGCGGACATGCGACCCGCGCTCGCCGGCCGCCCGGTATGGCTCGCGATGGCGATGGACGAGCACAACCGCCTGCGCCTCAAGCCGCAGAACCTGCTGATGAACCTTCCGCTCGCGGCGGTGCAATGATCCCGCGGCCGATCGCAGCCACGGGGCCGATAATTGCACTTCCAGCACGGATTCGATAATTGCACCTCCGACACCGGCTCGAGAACGAGATGAACGAATCGGCTTCTGCATGCGAGCGCCCACGTGCGCGAACGGCAACACGAATCCTGGCCGGCGTCCTCGGCGCCGTCGCGCTCTGTGCGGCCGCATGT
>DATEIQ010000281.1:0-2875 GCA_035278845.1 Casimicrobiaceae bacterium
CGTCGCGATCGAGCGCGCGACGCTTGCGGCGCTCGCCGAGCAGGCGCCCGACGCGTCCGGGGAAGGCTGGCTCGAGCTCGGAGTGCGCGCACTGTGCCAGCGCGTGCGCGACGATACCGGGCTCGACGTGCTGCCCGACGAACTGCTGCGCCTCTTGCGCATGCTCGGACAGCCGTTCGGCGACGCAGGTGCCGAGCGCACCCGCTTCGAGGTGCGCAAGCGCACGCGTGACCAGTACCGTGCACGGCTGACGTGCCCATGGCGGGAGATCGCCGAGCACACCGAGGCGCGCATCGCCGCCGCCAAAAGCCTGCTCGAGCATCTGCTCGGCCGGCTGCCGCCTGCTGTCGCCGGCGCCGATCTGCTGATCGAGGCGAAGATGGGCGAGCTGTGCGAAGCGCTGCGCTCCGACATGAGCCTGCTCGGCGTGGTCCGCGACGAAGCCACAGCCTGCCAGCGCGCGCTGCTTTACCTGGACAGCATGGGGGCGCTGGTGCTCGATCGCGGCCGTGCCGTGTTCCGGACGGCGATGACGATTCGCGTCCTGCCCGAGGCGTCGCGCCGCCGCTTCACCAAGGCGGACTTCGGCCCGCTCGAAGAGCACTATCACGAGCGCAATTTCCAGGTTCACGTCGTCGAGGAATTCGCGCGGCGGGCGATGCACAAGCTTTCCGACGCGCTGCGGTTCGTCGCCGCCTATTTCACGCTGCCGCGGCGCGATTTCGTGCGGATGTTCTTCGCCGATCGCAAGGAGGTGCTGGAGCGCGCGACTACCGCCGAGTCGTACCGGCGCATCGTCGAGGATCTGCGCCACCCGGTGCAGCAGCATCTGGTCGCCACGCGCGACGACGCGAACTGCCTGGTCCTTGCCGGTCCCGGTTCCGGGAAGACGCGCGTGGTCGCGCACCGCGTCGCCTTCCTGCTGCGGGTCATGCGCGCGCCCGCCGAGAGCATCCTCGTCCTCGCCTTCAACAGGTCCGCCGCACTCGAGCTGCGGCGGCGGCTGCACGCCCTCGTGGGCGACGACGCCGCGGGCGTCGCGATATTGACGTATCACGCGCTCGCCTTGCGTCTCACCGGCACGAGCCTCGCCGAAGCGGGAGAGCGCGACGCGCGCGTCGACTTCGACGCTATCCTCGCCCAGGCCGCGGACCTGCTCGAAGGACGCGCGCGACCCGGCGACGAGGCCGACGAGCTGCGCGAGCGGCTGCTGCGCGGCTACCGATACGTGCTGGTCGACGAGTACCAGGACATCGACGAGCTGCAATACCGGTTGGTGTCGGCGCTCGCCGGCCGAACCCTCGCCGATCGCGACGCGAAGCTCACATTGCTCGCGGTCGGCGACGACGACCAGAACATCTATGCGTTTCGCAACACCAACGTCGGGTTCATCAAGCGATTCTGCGACGACTACGACGCCAGGACCGAGTTCCTGCTCGAGAACTACCGCTCGACGCGCAACATCGTCGAGTGCGCGAATCGCATCATCGAGCCGGCGCCCGAACGGCTCAAGGCAGGGCAGCCGATCCGCGTCAACCACGCGCGGCGCGACGGCCCTGCCGGTGGGCGCTTCGCTGCACTGGATTCGGTGCTGCGGGGATGCGTGCACGTCGTGCGCTGTCCGCCGGATGCGAACGTGCAGGCGCAGGTGGCGATGGCGGAGGTCGCGCGCCTGCGTGCGCTGGATGCCGGCGGAGGCGATGATGCGAGCATCGCCGTCCTCGCGCGCACCCACAAGGCGCTCGCGCCGCTTCGCGCGTATTGCGAGCGCGGGAAGATCGCCTACGCGCTCGCCGATCCGCAGATACGTGCCGGCCAGCCGGCGCTGCACAAAACGCGCGAAGGCCAGCGGCTTGCGCGCCAGTTGAGGGCGCGGCGCATCGGCGGGCGCAAGGGCATCGTGAGCGTCGGGGCGCTCGCGCGCTGGGCGCGGCGCCTGGCGCGGGAAGGCAATCCGTGGACCGAGCAGCTCGTGGCGCTGATCGACGAATGCGTAACGACGACGGCGACCGGGCGCTTGCCTGCGCAGCAGGTGCTGGAGGCGTTGTGCGAGGTCGAGCAGGAGGCGGTGCGCCCGGCGCGGGGCCTGATCACGCTCTGCACCGCGCACGCGGCGAAGGGGCGCGAGTTTCGCCACGTCGTCGTGCTCGACGGCGGTTGGTCCGCCGGCGCGATCGAGGAGGAGCGCCGTCTCTATTATGTCGCCGCCACGCGCGCGCAGGAGACGCTGACGCTCATCGAATTCACGCGCGACACCAACCCGTTCACGCCGGCGCTGGAGGCGGGTCAAGCGGTCGTGCGCTCGCAGCCGCGCACGTTCCCGGCTCTCGATCCCGATCTCGAGCGCCAGTACGTCTATCTGGGTCTGCGCGACGTTGACATCGGCTACGCCGGACGCACCGCATCGCGCAAGGTGCACGACGGGATCCGCGCCCTGCAGGTGGGCGATCCGCTGCGACTTCGCAATCGCGAGTTGGTCGGGCCGGGCAATGTGATCGTGGGACGGCTCGCGCAGCGCTGCGAGCTTCCATCGGGGGAGGTCGTTGCGGTGACCGTCACGGCGATCGTGCCGCGATCGAAAGCGCAGGTTCCGGAACCAGAGTATCGGAGGCTCTGTCGCGTCGACGAGTGGGAGGTCGTGCTCGCGCTGGTGTGTATCGTTCCGGATCTGGACGTGGAGGCCCGGTCAGGGCGCGCCTCCAGGTCCACTGTCGATTCGCGATAGCGGCGACAGATCCTGGGCCGACCTGCGCGCCGAAGCGTCCGATTACCTTGGTCTGACGTCGCTCGAACCCTTGCTCGCTTTCTGACGGCAACGTGGCCATCGACTGACGACACGGCGAGCCTGGTCTCGGACGTTCGTATCCATCGCGCG
>DATEIQ010000282.1:0-33320 GCA_035278845.1 Casimicrobiaceae bacterium
GACGGGCGCTGGCGTCCATTGGAGCTCGCGTTCTGGCTGATCCCGATTGCGTGCTTCTTCCTGTTTCCGAGTTACCGCGTGCTCGGCAGCCAGATCCTCATCACGGCCCTGTTCGCGGTGTCGCTCGACATGATCCTCGGCTATGCCGGCATCGTGTCGCTCGGCCATGCGGCCTTCTTCGGCATCGGCGCGTATACGGCGGGATTGCTCGCCGTGCATGGTTTTCACGAGCCGCTTTCCGGACTGCTCGCCGCCGCTGCGACGGCAACGATCGCCGGATATCTCGTGAGCTTTTTCGTCGTGCGCGGCAGCGACCTGACGCGCCTGATGGTGACGCTCGGCATCGGCTTGATGCTATGGGAGGCGGCGAACAAGGCGCATTCGATCACCGGCGGCGTCGACGGCCTTTCCGGCGTGACGATCAGCCCGATCCTCGGCCTGTGGCGATTCGACATCGGCGGCCGCACGGCCTACCTCTACGCGCTCGTCGTCGTTTTCATCGTGTTCCTGCTGGTGCGGCGCCTCGTGTATTCACCGTTCGGTCTCAGCCTGCGCGGCATACGCGAGCGCGCGCGGCGGATGCCCGCGATCGGCACGCCGGTGGCCTGGCGGCTGCGCGTCGTGTTCACGCTTGCCGCCACGGTGGCGGGCGTCGCAGGGGCGCTGCTCGCGCAGACGACACAGTTCGTGGGCATCGACACGCTGGGCTTTCCGCGCTCCGCAGACCTGCTGGTGATGCTGGTTCTGGGTGGCGCGGGCCGGCTGTACGGCGGGCTCGTCGGCGCGGCGATCTTCATGATCGCGCAGGACTGGCTGTCCGGCATCGATCCCGTCTACTGGCAATTCTGGATCGGCTTCTTCCTCGTCGTGATCGTGCTGTTCGCGCGCGGCGGCATATTGGGCGGTGGCAAGGCGCTGCTCGCCCGCTCGCGCGCGCGCAAGCATGACTAATCCCGCGAACGCGGCGCTCGCGACCCGTGGTTTATCGAAGCGCTTCGGCGCATTCGACGCCGTCTCCGACGTCACGCTCGCATTCGCGCCCGGGGCGCGCCACGCGCTGATCGGCCCGAACGGCGCCGGAAAGACGACGTTCATCAATCTGCTGACCGGCGTGTTCCCGCCGAGCACCGGCAGCGTTCACATGGGTGCCGACGACATCACGGCGCTGCCGCAGCACCAGCGTGTCAAGCGCGGCATGACGCGCACGTTTCAGATCAACACGCTGTTTCCCGGCCTCTCGGTGCTCGAGTCGGTGGTGCTCGCCGTCTGCGAACGTCAGGGCAAGGCCGGCGTGCTCCATCGCACGGTCGCGCAACAGCGGGACGCGGCAGCGGAAGCGACCGCACTGCTCGACACGCTGCACCTCGCGCGCGAGCGTGACGAGCTGACGCGCAACCTCGCTTACGGCAAGCAGCGGCTCGTCGAGATCGCGCTGGCGCTCGCCGCCCGGCCGTCGATCCTGCTGCTCGACGAGCCGGCGGCGGGGATTCCCGCAGGCGAAAGCGCCGAGTTGTTCGGCGTGATCGCGCAGCTGCCGCGCGAGGTGACCGTGCTCTTCATCGAGCACGACATGGATCTCGTGTTTCGCTTCGCCGAGCGGATAACCGTGCTCGTCGCGGGGCGCGTGCTTACCGAGGGCACGCCGGCCGAGATCGCCGGCGATCCGCGCGTGAAGGAGGTCTACCTCGGCGAGGCGCAGCATGGCTGAGCTGCTGGCGCTAGAAGGCGTGACGGCGGGATACGGCGCGTCCGTCGTCCTCGAGGACATTGCGCTCGCGCTCGACGACGGCGACAGCCTCGCGCTGCTCGGCCGCAACGGCGTCGGCAAGACGACGCTGCTCGTGACGCTGATGGGACTTACGCGCGTCCATCACGGCACGCTGCGCTACAACGGCGTCGACCTCGCGGCGTTGTCGACGTACCAGCGCGCGCAGGCCGGCCTCGGCTGGGTGCCGCAGGAACGCTACATGTGGCCGTCGCTCACCATCGACGAGCATCTGACTGCGGTCGCTCGGCCGGGACGCTGGACGCCGCAGAGCGTCTACGAGCTGTTTCCGCGGCTCGCCGAGCGGCGCGCGAACCTGGGCAACCAGCTCTCGGGCGGCGAGCAGCAGATGCTCGCGATCGCACGCGCGCTGGTGGTGAATCCGCGGCTGCTGTTGCTCGACGAGCCGATGGAGGGACTCGCGCCGATCATCGTGCAGGACCTGATGCGCGTTCTTCGCGATCTGGTCAGCGCGGGTGGCATGGCCGTCATTCTGGTGGAGCAGCACGCGAAGCTTGCGCTGTCGCTGACCCGCAACGCGCTCGTGCTCGATCGCGGGCGGATCGTGCATCGCAGCCCGAGCGAGGCGCTGCTCGCGGACCCGGACACGCTGCATCGGCTCGTGACGGTTGCTTGAACTAGACCGAGCCCGCGGCAACGGGCGCGGAGGCGAGGCACGTACGCGGTCGGGGCGGCGCGCGGAACGCCGTGCATGCGCTCCACTCTTTCCCGTGCGCCGCGCTTGCCTACGTAATGCCGCCCGCGAGTGGCGTGTCGCTCGCAGGGCGCATGCCGAACAGGCGCAACCGGCCCGACACCTCGAGCTTGTTGAAGATGTTGTGGGCGTGGGTCTTGACCGTCATGTCGCTGATGCCGAGCTCGCGCGCAATCTCCTTGTTCGACATTCCGGTTCGCATCCATCCAACGATCTCGCGCTCGCGCGGCGAGAGATTCGTGTAGGCAGTTGCCTCGGCGGCGACCGCCTCGGTCGGCTGCGCCGCCAACGGGCGGAATGCGCGCGCGACGATCGCCCGCGGCGCCCAGTAGTCACCCGCATGCAGCGCGCGGATCGCGCGGGCGAGCAGCGGAGCTTCGCACTCGATCGGGATGCAGCCGGCGCCGCCGCTGCGAAGCACGTCGACTGCGAAGTGGTCGCTGCATCGAGTCCGAAACAGCAGTGACCGGACGGCGGGCGCGAGCGCCGTGACCGAGCGGATCGTCTCGAGCGGAGGTCGGCCCAGCGGCTCGGCATCGATCAGCAGAACGTCGAAACGACGGATCCGCACGATCGTCAGTGCTTCGAATTCCCGGACAGCTACCGGATGCAGCGCGATGTCGCGATGTTTGCGCAGCATCCAGGCGACCTGATCGAACAGCCGCAGGTTCGACGTGGCGAGCAGCGTCGCAATCGCTTGCACGGAGACCTCCCACAGTCCCCGCCGGCGGAGCCGGCGTCGTGCACGTTCATTTCTTCGACTTATCGGCGCAGTATGCGCTTTTCCGCTGGAAACGATGAATTCCGTTTGTCGAATATTCGCGCCGGGCATGGCACGGCCTATGCCCGATTAACCGCCAAAGTTAAAGAACCACCTCATTCGGCGACCGTAACTGACTCGCGTGGCACCCGTGGAGGTCTGTTGTGAGCCACAGCATCTATGTACATCACAAATTCGGCGCCCCTGGAGCGGCCAGACTTGACAACGTCATAAATCGTCCTCTATCGTGGGCGGACATTGCGGCATCCACCAGGCTTTCAAGGAGCAACGGCCCCCCACAGCCAACGACCGACGCCGAAGATCTCTTCCCGAAAAAGGCAAACCCCGAGTGATCGGGGGGCGCAAAGCCACGGGTCTCGAAGGAACCGAGATCGCCGGGCTGCCGAAAGAGGGGATGTCGACCGGGATGCATGCGCGTCGACGGGATCTTTGCCAGTCCGGGAGATCCCATGTCTCGCGCACCACGCTGTACCGCATTTCGCCGAGGCGTTTCGACGCCATGGTCCGCAGCGCTCGCTATCGCGGGGTTCTTTCTGATCACCGCCATCGTCGCGACGGCGCACACCACGGCGTCGCCGGTTTCCAGCCGGGCGGCCGAGGCCCGCAGGATGACGGATACGCTGACCGCCCTTGCGGCCCGGTATCGAGCGGCAACGCCGGTCGCCCGCTCGGCGCTGGAGTCGCAGCTACTGGCCGCCGCGTCGGCACGTCAGGCGCTTCTGGCGGAGCTCGTCGAGGATGATCCGGATGCGGTGCTGCAGGCGGCGTTGTCGTCATCGACGCGATCACGGCTTCCGCCCCTTCTGACACCTTACCTGGAGCAGGAAGTGCGGGTCGATGGAACGTTCGAGATCCTGCACGAGGATCGCGCCGACGGTTCCCGTTTTCGCTATTTCGTCGACTCGGCCAGTGGACGGTTCACGCTGAATTTCGCTGGGGATGCCCCGGACCATTTGCTGTCCGGCGCCAAGGTGCGCGTCCATGGAATCCAGATCGACAACATGCTGGCGCTCGGCGGCTCGGCCAGCGTCGAGCAGACAACGCCGGCGCCGCTGCCGGATACGCTCGGTGCGCGCCGCACTGTCGTGTTACTCGTCAACTTCGTGGACGACCCTGTCCAACCCTACACGGTCGACGAGGCGCGGGTCGCGATTTTCGGCACGACGAGCGCGTTCTTCCTCGAGAATTCGTATCAGCAGACCTGGCTCGACGGCAACGTGTTCGGCTGGTTTACGGTCCCACTCAGCAGCGCGACCTGTGATTACACGTCGATTGCGAGCTACGCACAGACTGCGGCCACCGCAGCGGGACTCGACCTCTCGAGCTACAGCCACCGCGTGTTTGCCTTTCCGAAAACGTCCGCGTGCGCGTGGTGGGGACTGTCTTCGATCGGCGGCAACCCGTCCCGGACGTGGATCAACGGTGACTTCGAGATGACTGTCCTCTCCCACGAGCTCGGACACTCCCTTGGTCTTTACCACTCGCACGCGCTCGATTGCGGCAGCGCGAGTATCGGAAACGTGTTTTCCGCCACGTATCCGCCCGCGGCGGGAACGTGCTACACGATCGAGTACGGCGACCTGATCGACGCGATGGGCGGCGCGTATCCCGGCCATTTCAGCGCGTTCCAGAAGGAGCGCCTCGGATGGCTGAACGCCGGTGCCTCACCGCCGGTGACGACGGTGACTGCCAGCGGGACGTATACGCTGGAAGCGCTCTCGATCCAGAGCGGCAACCCGAAGGCACTGAAGATTCTGCGTTCGCGGGATCCGACGACCGGGGCCCGAACCTGGTACTACGTCGAGACGCGGCGGCCGATCGGATTCGATGACGTGATCGATACGACGGCATCGACGGTCGGCATCGTGTCGACGTTTCCACAAGGCGTGCTCGTACACCTCGGCACCGACGGTAGCGGCAATAGCGGATCACTGGTCGACATGCATCCCGCAACCGACACGTCCATCTGGGACTGGCTGGTCAATGCCCCGCTGCTCGCAGGGGAGACCTTCAGTGACGTCGATGCCGGGTTCACATTGACGGCCGAGGCGGTGAGTGGAACAGGCGCCGCGGTAACGGTGCGCTTGACCTTGCCGATCTCGACCTCCGCGGCAATCACCGTCACGACGGATCAGACGATCTACACCCGCGGCCAGAGTGCGACGATCACCGCAAAGGTGACGTCCGGCGGAAAGCCGCTCGCGAACGCGGCCGTCACTTTCCAGATCGTCAAGCCGACCGGGGCACTCGTCACAGCCAAAGCCACGACCAGCACGAGAGGAACAGCGACCTACAAGCTGCGCCTGGCCAAGCAGGATCCGGTCGGCACGTATCAGGCCGACGCGAAAGCCGTCAAAGGCAGCCAGTCGGCGAGCGCGGCGACCACGTTCGTCGTCAAGTAGCGCTTCGAGCCCGCAACGGAAAAAGAACAGAGGCGGCGCAAAGCGCCGCCCTTGTCGGGATTTCAGCAAGTACTCCCGGCGCGAGCTGCGACGTCTTCGCAGCCCACGCCGATCGCTTTCGAGCTACGGCGTCGGCAACTGCAACGTTACGCCGTTCACCGTCGCGCTGCCGGTCTTGGTGACCTGGTTGCCGTCGTCGTCCGACAGTTTTGCGGTCACCGTGTCCGTGAGCGGGAAGCTGCAGACGCTCGCTTCGAAGTTACACGTGTACTTGCCGCCGTTCTTCGCGATCGTCGTGCCCACTTCGCATGTCGAGCTCACGAGGTTGTCGTGCTGCACCGATGCCTTGTCGATATTGCCGTCGCCTCCGACCTTGTCGTCGGTGATCGAGTCGAGCGTCAGGTCCTCCACCGCGTCGGTGTTGGTGATCTCCACCTCGTACTTGACGACCGCGCACGTCGCCTCTTTCGCGGTCTTCTTGAGGGCCGCCGTGGGTACCACGTCCCTGATCGATACGACCGCCGTCGCACAGCTCGGGGCGACGGTGCCGCCGTTCGAATCGGTGCCGCTCACGCACGCCTTGTCGGTGATGTTGTCGCCCGGACTGCCGGACACGGCTCGCGTGAACGTGCAGGTGGTCGATGCGCCCGGCGCGAGCGTCAACGTGCCGCAGATCTCGGACAGCTTCGGGGTCGTGGTGTCGTCGTAGAAAATGTCGACGGAATTGTTGTTGGTATCGTCCTCGGTCAGCTTGGTCAGGGTGATCGTGGCCTGCGAGCCGTCGTTCTTCACGGTCACCGTGTAATCGACGTTGCCCCCCGGTTCGTCCAGTTGCGTCGGGCTGGCGGCCTTTTCGACACTGATCGTCGGATGCTCGACGAAGATATCGAGGCTGAATCCGTCGTCGCAGTTGCACTTGGACTTGGTCTCGGGCGCTGAGTCCGCGACGGGTGTATCCAGCTCGCACTTCGTGGCCGAATTGCTGTGCCAGCTCGTGCAGTTCGGCAGCTTGAGCTTGCCGCTGCCGTTGTCGGCGCAAACGACAGGCAGCGTGAACGTCACGAAGCTCGTTCCCTGATTCAGGTCACCGCAGCTGTCACGGTCGCTGGCCTTGGCCTCGGTGATGATCGACGAATTCGGGAAGCCATTGGCAGAATCGCCGCCGACCTTCAGGTTCGTGAGCGAACATTGTCCAGCGACCGTTTGTCCGACGCCGCCCGTACCGCGAGCCGTAGCCCCGCCATCGACGCGGAAGTAGAACGATTCGTCGAACCGCGAACTCGCCGTGACGTCGACCTGGAACTTCGCCGTCAGTTCGATCCGCTCGCCGATGTTGCAAGTCACTGGATCGGCGTCCGCTGGCGGCGGCGACGTGCCGCATTTTGCAGTTCCCGTCGGGTTGCCGTTGCTGTCGAGACTCCTGACGCAGAACTCGACGGCCCGCGAAATCCTGACGTCGTTCGCCGTGCAGTTGAGCAGGTTCGAACTGCTGATTGACCCGGTGTTGCCGTAAACCTTCTGCATGCAGTAATCACCGTTGCTGTTCGGCGCCGAAGGGCCGGACACCGTCAGGCCGTCGTTCTGCCCGGCGGTTATGGCCGACAAAGATGAAACCGGCACGAACAGAGCTCCGGTCGCCATCGCGGCGACGAGCATGCGTATGCACTGAGTGACACGTCCAAAGGCATCCATCTGGAACCTCCCTCGTTCGGATCGGAACGCGCGATCGCGCGCTTGCCGCTACCTCATCGGACCTCGACAACGACTTCCTGCGCAGCCGGCCGCTGGAAGACATCGACCGGCTTTTCTAGCGCGACGCCGTTCTCTGCCGCGCCTTCCTTGCCAGTTCCTCGTCGATGATTTTTTCGAACGCGGCGGCGGGCTGCGCGCCGCTCAGCGGAATGCCATTGATGAAAAACGCCGGCGTGCCGGTTACACCGACGAGTCGCCCTTCCTGAGCATCGCGGTCGACCGCGTCGCGCTGGCGGCGCGTTTCGAGGCAGGTGTCGAAGCGCTTCGTCTCCAGTCCCATGTCCCGCGCGTAGGCCTTGAGCGTCTTCACATCGAGCGCATCGCTCCCGAACAGCCGCTCGTGGTAAGCCCAGAATTTCCCCTGCTCGCCGGCACAACGAGAAGCTTCCGCCGCCTGCTGCGCGTTTGCGTGAATCGCCGTCAACGGGAAGTCCCGATACGCGAGACTGACCTTCCCCTGATACTTGGCGACGACTGCCTGGATCGTGCTCTCCGCGCGGCGGCAGAACGGGCACTCGAAATCCGAGAACTCGACGATCTGCACGGGCGCGTCCGGTGCGCCTTTGAGTCGCGCCGGATCGGCGACGATGTCGATGCGCGGCGAATCGAATGCAACCTCCACGGTATGGCGGTTGCGCAGTCCGCTCACGAAGACATCACGCGCGGCAGTGCGTCGGGCCGCCTTCAGCAGGGAGCGCATTTGCTCGCGAGCGTCTTCGAATCGGCGCCCGGACTCCTGGCGTCCCAGAAAGAAAGCCTCGGCTTCCGCATCCGACGGATCCGTGACCTTGGCGTCGAGATCCTTCAGCATCTGCTCGACGGTCATTGCGCGCTGAGCGGCTTCGGCTTCCAGAAGCTTCCGATCCAGAACCGCATCCAGGGCGCGGCGCTTGACTTCATATTCCTGCTTGCGCAGGTTCAGCACCTGTCCTTGCGAAGCGGCAGCGAGCTCCGATGCAAGCACGGGCTTGCCGTCGATGTAGGCGACAGGCGGATCCACGGACGAGGCAATCCGATCGGCCGCAACCGCGAGCGTCGCGGCGAACGCAAGCGCGATGCCGCAAGCGCCGCGGGCGTGCAGGATCGAACCGGTGCGACGAAGCATGGTCGGAGTCCTTCTCGCTTCGAATCGCGGCCAACATCGCGATGGCCGCAGGAATCGACGTTCGCCGACGTTAGTGCGTCCGGGATCGAGCGGGAATACACCGAGTGGAGTAGAGCGCCGCACGACGCGCCGGCGCCGTACCCAATCGTCGCCGTGCGCGACGCACAGGCCAACGCGCCGAGTTGCGTGATGCGCCCGCGATTCCGAGCCGCGGGAGCGGCGATGAGCCCGTGCCGAAGGCTCAGCGGCGGGTGGTGCGCGCTTGTCCCTGCCTGCGCAACTCGGTGAGCGACGCGCCCATCGTCAATGCCTGCGGATCGATCCGCACGTGCAGCAGCGACGCGCGATCGGCACGCAGCGCACGCTCGAACGCGGGGGCGAACTGATCGGTCGCCACGACCGTTTCGCCATGCGCGCCGTACGCACGCGCAAGCGCGGCGAAATCGGGATTGACGAGATTCGTGCCGGATACGCGCGCCGGATACTCGCGCTCCTGATGCATGCGAATCGTGCCGTACATGCCGTTGTCGATGACGACGAATACGATGCGCAGCCCGTACTGCATCGCGGTCGCCAGTTCCTGCCCGTTCATCATGAAGCAGCCGTCGCCGTTCCAGGACACGACGGTGCGCGCCGGATGCACGAGCTTGGCGGCCACCGCCGCCGGAACGCCGTAGCCCATCGAGCCCGAATACGGCGCGAGCTGGCGGCGCTCGCCGCCGTAGCGGTACACGCGGTGCGCCCACGTCGCGTAGTTGCCGGCGCCATTCGTGAAGATCGCGTCCTCCGGCAACGTGTCGTCGAGCCAGCGCACGATGCGCCACAGGTCGACGTCACCAGGCACGGGCCGCGGCGCGCGCCACGACTCGTACTCGTCATGTGCCGTCCCGGCGTGCGCGGTTGTTGTCACCGGTCGCGCCGCGTGCGCATCGATCTGCGCGACAAACGCTCCGGGTGTCGCCGCGATCGTGACCTGCGGCTGATACACGCGGCCCAGCTCGTCGGCGCCGGGATGCACGTGCAGCAGCGCCTGGCGGGGATTCGGCACGTCGACCAGCGTGTAGCTGGATGTCGTCATTTCCCCGAGACGCTCGCCGATGGCGAGCAGCACGTCGGCGTCACGCACGCGCGCGGCAAGCCGCGGATTGATGCCGATGCCGACATCGCCCGCGTAATTCGGATGGCGGTTGTCGAACAGGTCCTGATGACGAAACGCGCAGGCGACGGGAAGCCCCGACGCTTCGGCAAAGTCGCGCAACGCCGCGCGCGCCGCATCGTCCCAGCGGCTGCCGCCGACGATGACGAGCGGGCGCTGCGTATCGCGCAATCGCCGCTCCACCTCGGCAACCGCCTCGCGCGCCGGGGCCGCGGCGATGGCTTCGACATACGGCGCGTCCGCCACGTCCGCCCGTGCCGTCAGCATGTCTTCCGGCAATGCCAACACGACGGGGCCAGGTCTTCCCGACATCGCGAGGCGAAATGCGTGCGCGACGTATTCCGGGATCCGATCGGCGCGATCGATCTGCGCCGCCCACTTCGCGACGCCGGAATACATGCGGCGGTAATCGATCTCCTGGAACGCTTCGCGATCGACCGTGTCGCTGCCGACCTGGCCCACGAACGCGACGAGCGGCGTCGAGTCTTGTGCGGCGGTGTGAATGCCGACTGCAGCATTCGTCGCGCCGGGGCCGCGCGTAACGAACACGACCCCCGGCCTGCCGGTGAGCTTGCCGTACGCCTCCGCCATGTACGCCGCACCGCCTTCCTGCCGGCAGATGACGAACGGCAGCCGGTCGCGCACGTCGTGGAGTGCGTCGAGTACGGCGAGGTAGCTCTCGCCGGGCACACCGAAAGCGTGCGTCACGCGCTGCGCGACCAGGTTCGCGACGAGGATCTCGCCGCCGCTGCGTAGGGCCATTGGAATTGCTCGATGAGCAGGTTGCGGCGATTGTAGCCCGGAAGCCGCGGCGCACTCGATGGCGTCCCCGTCCGCGGCGACACGAGCCGCGGGCCCTATAATCGCGGCGTTTCGCGGGGTCGGGAGCCGTTGCCGTATGCCGTTCGAATCGCATCTCAACGACGCATTGATGTTCGCACTGGTCGCGCTCGCGCTGGTGCTGATCGCGCTCGCCGTGCGCTCGCCTGCGCGGCAGGCGATGCTCGCGATGCTGATTGTCACCGCGGTCGGCGTGCTCGGCCTGTGGAGCTACGAGCGGTTCGGTGGGGTAATCCGCTCGGCGACAGGATCGCTGCTCGCGCGGGAGGCGGGGCTCGCCATCGTCACGTTCGGCGTGCTGCAGATCTTCATCCTGTTCCTGTTCCAGACGCTGCTCGCGCACCGGCGCATCCCGCGCATCCTGAACGACTTCGTCTTCGCGCTCTCGCTGATCGGCTATGCGATCTACCGGCTGAATGCCGTCGGGGTGAACCTCGCGAGCCTGATCACCACGTCAGCGCTCGTGACGGGCGCGCTCGCGTTCTCGGCGCAGGAGACGATCGGCAACCTGTGGGGCGGCATCGCGCTGCAGCTCGAGAAGACGTGCCGGATCGGCGACTGGGTGCGCATCGACTCGATCACGGGGCAGGTCGTCGGCATCCGCTGGCGCTACATGGCGATCGCGACGATTCTGAACGAGACGATCGTCATTCCCAATTCGATGGTGATGAAGAACCGGATCACCGTCGTCGCGCGGCGCGGCGACGAGCGCACGACATGGCTTCGGCAGGTGCCCTTCGCCGTCGAGTTCGACCATCCGCCCGCGCGCGTCATCGCGCAGGTCGAACGCGAGCTCGCGCACGCAAGCATCCCGTTCGTCGCACATCGACCGGCGCCGCTCGTCGCATGCACGGCATTCGAGGACAGCGGCATCGAATACGCAGTGGCGTATCACCTCACCGAGCCGGCTGAATACTGGATAACGGACTCACGCGTTCGCGCACACGTTTACGCGGCGCTGCTTCGCCAGTCGTTCAAGATCTCGTATCCGCGGCGCATCGTCGAGGTGCGCCACGACGAGCGCCCGCGGAGCGCGCAGCGCGAGGCCGCGGGCCGCGCGGATACGCTCGCGGCGATGGACCTGTTCGCGTCGCTCACGGATGCCGAGCGCGCGTCGCTCGCAGGCGAGCTGACGACGTCGCCGTACGTCGCGGGCGATCGCATTTTCGAGGCCGGCGAAGCGGCCGATTCGCTGTACGTGCTCGCCGATGGAAGGGTCGAGATCGTGCGCGAGCGTCCGCGCGGTGGACCGGTCAAGCTCGCGTCGCTCGATGCGCCGGCCTATTTCGGAGAAATGGGGCTGCTGCTCGGTCAGCCGCGCATTGCCACGGTCGTGGCGAGTGGCGACGTGCTCTGCTATCGCCTCGACAAGCGCGGGTTCGACGCGATCCTCCAGGCGCGTCCCGAGCTCGCAGGCGTGCTCGCCCGCGTGCTCGCGGATCGCCAGGCCGAGAACGACGCGACGCTGCAGGCGCTCGACGAGCAGGCGCGCGCGCAGGTGACGGTCAGCCGCGCGCAGGAACTGATGCGCCGCATTCAAAGTTTCTTTGGGCTCGCACCACGGGATACGGTCGCGCGTTAATCGCGGGCGCGTTGTGCGGCAGTATCATCGCGCGGCAACGCGAATGCGACCAGCGCATCGCCGAGCGTCGTGCCGAGCGCGCCGTGTCCTCCGGCGGCTATCACGACGAATTGCCTGCCATTTCGCGCGCGATACGTCATCGGCGCGGCCTGTCCTCCCGCCGGCAATCGACCCTTCCAGAGTTCTTCCCCGGTCTCGCTGTTGAAAGCGCGCAGCCAGTTGTCCATTGCGGCCGCGATGAACACGAGCCCCGATGCGGTGACGATCGGTCCGCCGAGATTGGGCGTGCCGCGGATCGCGGGCTCGAGCGCTGGACGAATGTCGGCGGTCGTTCCGAGCGGCACGCTCCAGCGGATCGTGCCGCGCGGAAGATCGACCGCCACCAACGAGCCCCAGGGCGGCGGATTGCACGGCAGGCCGCTGGCCGACGCGAGCACGCGCCGCGTCACGCCGAACGGTGTGCCGTGCTGCGGCCAGGCGTAGGTGCCGGAATCGCCCGGTTTCGCTGCCGTCTCGCTCGCGTCGCCACGGCTACGTTGACTCGCGTCGCCACGGCCACGTGGAATCAGTCGTACCTCGGCCGCGACGTTGTTGACGCTTACGACGAGTAACTGTCGCTGCGAATCGAACGCTGCGCCGCTCCAGTTCATGCCTCCGAGGCTGCCCGGAAACAGGACGCTACCCGCGACGCTCGGCGGCGTGAAGATGCCCCCCGAGCGCAGGTTGCCGATCTTATTTCGGCATTCATCGCGTTCCTGCGGCGTTGCACCCCATGCATCGTCCGCGGACAGCCGCTGTGGCACGAGCGGCGGCGGGGCGAGCGGAAACGGTTGCGTTAAGGCGGATGCTTCGCCCGCGACGTCGCTTTGCGGGACGGCGCGCTCCTCGACGCCTAACAGCGGCACGCCGGTGTCGCGGCCGAGCACGAACAGGTTGCCCGTTTTGTTGCCCTGGATGACGACCGGGATTTCGACACCGTCACGACGCATCGTCGCGACGATTGGTTGCGATGCGCTGTCGTAATCCCACAGGTCGTGATGCACGAGTTGGAAACCCCATACGCGCTCGCCCGTGGACGCGGACAACGCCACGACGGAATCGGCCCACGCGTTGTCGCCGGGCCGCGTGCCGCCGTAATGATCGGGACTCGCGCTGCCGGTTGGCACGAACACGAGACCGCTCGCGGCGTCGGTCGAAATCGGCGCCCACGCATTTGCGGCACCTGTGGCAATGGGTGCCTTGGCACCTCCAGCGCCGGCCGAATTTGGCCTCTGGCCATTCGCCGCGCCAGTCGAAGCAAGCGACACCGGTATTGGATCCCACTTCCACCGCAACGCACCGCTTCGTGCATCGAAGGCCCTGACGACGCCGCTCGGGCTGTCGACGCGCTCGTTGTCGGCGATCGACGAGCCGACGATCACGAGATCGTTCGTGATCGCGGGCGCCGAAGTCACCGCGTACTCGCGGCGGCGGCCGGAATGCGCGATGCCGCGCGCCAGATCGACCTGGCCGCGTTCGCCGAAATCGCTGCACGGGGTTCCTGTCGCTGCATCGAGCGCGATCAGGCGGGCGTCGATCGTCGCGACGAAGATGCGCGTGCGGCAACGGTCGCCTTGCGCGCGATCCGCATCGATCCACAGGCTGACGCCGCGATTGACGAGACCGTCGGGCGGCGCACGCAGGTCGGCGCGCGGATCGAAGCGCCAGATCTGCATTCCGGTTTGCGCGTCGAGCGCGATGACGCGGGAAAACGGCGTGGACAGATACATCACGCCATCGACGACGATGGGCGTCGCCTCGAATGCGCTCCACGGACGCCCGTCCTGGCCGTCCGAAACGTCGCCGGTGCGGTATTCCCACGCGACCTCGAGCCGCGCGACATTGCGCCTGTCGATCTGCGTCAGCGGCGAATATCGCCGGCCGCCGGCGTCGCCGCCGTAGTGGGCCCATTCTGCGATCGGACCGTCGGCGGCAGCCTCGTGGACCGCGGGCGCCTCGCGCCGGACGGCGTTTTCCGCGCACGACCCGACGAGAAGCGCGGCGGCGAGCGCCGCCGTTCGCATTCGCGCTCGACGCAATCTAACGCCCGGCGACGATCTCGTCACGCCGCAGCAGGAACACCGAGCTCTCCGACGACGCGGTCGCGAGCCACACGAACGGCATCCGCGGATAGGCCGCCTCCACGGCCGCGCGATTATGTCCGATCTCGACGACGAGCACGCCATCGCGCTCCATGAACTGCGGCGCCTTGCGGAGGATCGTGTGCACCGCGTCGAGGCCGTCGTCACCGCCGGCGAGCGCAAGCGCGGGCTCGTGCCGATACTCCGGCGGCAACTCTTCCATTGCGACCGTCGTGACGTATGGCGGATTGCTGATGACGAGGTCGTACGACTTCGTCGGCACGTTGTCGAACAAATCGGAACGGATCAGGTTGATGCGTCCCGCGAGACCGTAGTCGCTGACGTTGCGCTGAGCCACGGCGAGCGCATCGGCGCTCAGGTCGACAGCGTCGACGTCGGCCTCCGGGTACGCGTACGCGAGGAGGACGGCGAGACAACCGGAGCCGGTGCACAGGTCGAGCACCGAGCGGACCGACACCGGATCCGGCAGGTACGGCGCAAGCCCCTCGTTCAGTGCTTCGGCGATGAACGAGCGCGGGATCACGACCCGCTCGTCGACGTAGAAGCGGAAGTCGCCAAGCCACGCCTCGTGCGTCAGGTAGGCGGCGGGAACGCGATCTTCGATGCGCCGTGCGAGCAGCGCAGCCAGCTCCGCCCGCTCCGAAACCGTGAGCCGGGCGTCGAGCAGTGGGTCCAACCGATCGTGGGGCAGGTGCAGCGCGTGCAACAGCAGATAGGCCGCTTCGTCGTAGGCATTCGCAAGGCCGTGGCCGAACGCGAGATCGGCCTGGTTGAACCGTGACACCGCGAAGCGAAGGTAATCGCGCAGCGTTTCGAGTTCCGGCGGAACGTTCACGGCGACGGCTATGCGAATTCGTTCGCAGCGCAGCTGAAGCGCGCTAGAGCAGCCGCTCCAGCACGCCGCGGTAAATGCCGGCGAGCGGCGCGAGGTCGGCCATCGCGACACGCTCGTCGATCTTGTGGATCGTTTCGTTCACCGGTCCGATCTCAACGATCTCCGGGCAGATGCGCGCGATGAAGCGGCCGTCCGACGTTCCGCCTTCGCGGGAAAGCGTCGGTGTCACACCGGTCGCGGCGCGGATCGCATCGCCGGCCGCCTCGACGAGCCGCCCGCGCGCGGTGAGGAAAGGCTCGCCGTGTCCTGTCCAATCGAGGGCGTAGTCGATACCGTGCCTGCGCAGCACGGCTTCGAGCCGCCCGGCAAGCGATTCGCGGGTGCTAGCCGTCGAATAGCGGAAATTGAACTTGAGCTCGAGCGTCCCGGGAATCACGTTGGTCGCGCCGGTCCCCGCGTGGACGTTCGAGCACTGGAACGTCGTTGGCGGGAAGTGTTCGTTGCCTTCGTCGAAGCGTATTTGCGCGAGCTCGGCGAGCGCCGGCGCGAGCGCGTGAATGGGGTTGCGCGCCAGATGCGGATACGCGACATGCCCCTGGACGCCGTTGACGACGAGCGTGCCTGACAATGTGCCGCGGCGGCCGTTCTTGATCATGTCGCCGAGCTTCGTCACCGACGATGGCTCCCCGACGACGCAGTAGTCGATCGTCTCGCACGCAGCGGCAAGCCCGTCGACGACACGGACGGTGCCGTCGACCGAGGGGCCTTCCTCGTCGGACGTGATCAACAGCGCGATCGAGCCGCGCGGCTCGCGCACGGCCAGGAACTGCTCGATGGCGACGACGAACGCGGCGAGCGAACTCTTCATGTCGGCCGCGCCCCGGCCGTAAAGATAGCCGTCGCGGACGATCGGCACGAACGGGTCGCTGCGCCACGCATCGAGCGGACCGGGTGGCACGACGTCGGTGTGACCGGCGAAGCAGACCATTGGACGCGTGTCTCCACGTCGCGCCCACAGGTTGGTGACGGCACCGAACGTCAAGCTCTCGCAACGGAAGCCGAGCGCGGCGAGTCGCGAGGCCAGTATCGCCTGGCATCCGGCATCGTCCGGCGTGACCGACGGCCGCTCGATCAACTCGCGTGTAAGCGCGAGAACGGGTGTCGCCGTCGAGTCCATCCGGCGATAGTAGCGGAAACGGCTACGTCGAGCGCTCGAGCAGCTCCGGATTGATCGTCATGTTGCCGAAATCCGCGGACGGCCGCGCGCGCCGGTCGACGTTTTCGGCGTCGAGCCGTGATGTCGGCGTGTTCTGATTGATGAGCCACGCCAGGTTCGTCGAGGAATCGGCCGCGATCATCGCCTCGTCGTAGCTGATCCGCTCGTCGAGGACCAGCTTGCACAGCGACTGCTCGAACGTCTGCGATCCCGGATAGAGCGACTGCTCCATTGCTTCCTTGATCTGAGTGAATTCGCCGTTCTTGATGAGCTCCGCGATCAACGTGGTGTTGAGCAGGATCTCCACGGCCGGCTGCAGGCCGCCTTCGGCATTGCGCACGAGGCGCTGTGACACGATGGCCCGCAGCGCGATCGACAGGTCGGACAGCACCGCCGTGCGCGTATCGTGGGGGAACAGGTTGATGATCCGCGATAGCGCGTGGTAGCTGTTGTTTGCGTGGATCGTCGACAGGCACAGGTGCCCGGTCAGCGTATGCAGCAGCGCCGCCTGCATCGTTTCCTTGTCGCGGATCTCACCGATCATGATGAGGTCGGGCGCTTCGCGCAGCGCGTTCTGCAGCGCCAGGTGATAGTTATGCGTGTCGACGCCGATCTCGCGCTGGTTGACGAGGCTTTGCTTGTGCTCGAACAGGTATTCGATCGGATCCTCGATCGTCAGGATGTGGCCGGTGCGGTTGATGTTGCGGTGCTCGATCATCGCCGCGAGCGTCGTCGACTTGCCAGAGCCGGTCGCGCCTGCGATCAGCACGAGACCGCGCTTGTGCATGACCAGATCGAGCAGCACCGGCGGCAGCTGCAGCGCCTCGAACGGCGGCACGCTGTTGCGGATGTATCGGATGACGAGCGCGATCGATCCACGCTGGCGGAAGATGTTGATCCGGAAGTTGCCGACCGCCTTGTCGAGATGCGAGAGATTCATCTCGCGCTCGTTCTCGAACTCGCGCGCCTGCTCCTTCGACATCAGGTCGTAGGCGATCCGGCGCACGGTCTCGACGTCCATCGACTGGCTCGAGACCGGCTGGACGACGCCGTTGACCTTGATGTTGATCGGCGCGCCGCAGGTGATGTACAGGTCCGACGCCTGCTTGTCGGCCATCAGCTTGAAGAGTCGGTCGAGATACATGGCAACCTTTCGGGCTAGAATGCGCCGAACCCCGCGTCGGCTCCGTAGCACCCTGGGATGATGATGTCATGGGTGCCGCGGCTCCGGTAGCCCGCGAGTCCGGCTTCGCCGGGAGAACCGCGGCGCCCGTGTGGTTCCCGCGTCACCTCCCCGACGACTAACCCACGTTCATAGCAAGTTCCATGCTCGCCATCATCGGCGGTACCGGCCTGACCCGGCTCTCGACGCTCTCGGTCCGTCATCGCGAGGTCATTCGCACGCCGTACGGGGAGCCATCGGCCGCGCTGGTGTTCGGCGAGATCGCCGGCCACGAGGCGATCTTCCTCGCCCGGCATGGCCACGGTCACACGATACCGCCGCACCGCGTCAACTACCGCGCGAATCTGTGGGCGCTGAAGGAGCAGGGCGCGAGCGCCGTGCTGGCGGTCGCGTCGGTGGGCGGGATCCGCGACTGTCATCCCGGCGACCTCGTCCTGCCGCATCAACTCATCGACTATACGTCCGGACGCGCGCAGACGTTTTTCGACGGCGGCGACCAGCAGGTCGTCCACGCCGATTTCACGCATCCATACTCGCAGCGCCTGCGCAAACTCTGCCTCGCCGGGGCGCGCCGGGGCCGGATCGCGTTGCGCAACGGCGGCGTTTACGGCGCGGTGTCCGGGCCGAGGCTCGAGACGGCAGCGGAAATCGACCGCATGGACCGCGACGGCGCGACGATGGTCGGCATGACCGGGATGCCCGAGGCAGGTCTCGCGCGGGAGCTTGGCGTCGACTACGCCTCCGTATGCGTCGTCGTCAACCATGCCGCAGGGCGCGGGGACAGTGCGGTCGAGGTGTCGATGGAGAAGATCGCCAACGTGCTGGAAGAGGCGATGGACAAGGTGCGCGCGCTGGTGCAGCAGGTGGTCGCGCTCGTGCCATCGGAGCCGCACGCGGATCCGCCGAACGTGGTCGAGGTCGAATCGGAGGTCGCAGCGGATGATCCGTGACGTCCTGCGCATGGGCGACCCGCGACTTTTTGCGCGTGCGCAGGAAGTCGTCGACGTCGGCCACCCGCAAATCGGGGCACTTCTCGCCGACATGCGCGACACGATGCGCGCCGAGGACGGAGCAGGCCTTGCCGCGCCGCAGATCGGCGTCGGCCTGCGCGTCGTGATTTTCGGGGTCGAGCGCAATCCGCGCTATCCGGATGCCGAGCCGGTCCCTTATACCGAGCTCATCAATCCGGTGCTGACGCCGCTGTCCGACGAAATGGAAGACGGCTGGGAGGGTTGCCTTTCGGTACCGGGATTGCGCGGCGTCGTTCCGCGGTACCGGCGGCTGCGCTATCGCGGCCTCGATCCCGCCGGGAATGCGATCGCGCGCGACGTCGACGGTTTCCATGCGCGCGTCGTCCAGCACGAGTGCGACCACCTCGATGGGATTCTCTATCCGATGCGCGTGCGCGACTTCACGCGCTTCGGCTACACCGACGTGCTGTTTCCGCAGCTTGCGGACAGCGCGGTCGAGTAGGTCCGTCGGCAGCCTTCCGGCTTTGCGCGCGCGGCCTCGCGTAACGCAGGAGCCGGTTGCCGGTTCGCGCTGCCGGTTAGTCGCGGCGCTCGTCGCCCGCTGCCGGATAGTCGCGGCGCTCGTCGCGCGCTGCCGGATGCGCGCGGCGCTTTGTACATCCTGCCTGGCCATCGCGTGCAACGCCGCGTTCGCGGCGATCCTGACCGTGGGTCAATCGGCGGGTATCGCGTCGATCGCCGACGCCGCGCGGCTCGCCCGCGACGGTGACGTCGTCGAGATTCCCGCCGGCGAGTACAGCGGCGATGTTGCGGTATGGATGCAGAAGCGCCTGACGATCCGCGGCATTGGCAAGATGCCGGTGCTGAAGGCCGCGGGCCGCATTGCCGAGGGCAAGGCGATCTTCGTGTTTCGCGACGGCGAGTTCGTCGTCGAGAACCTCGCGTTCGAAGGCGCGCGCGCCACGGATCGCAATGGTGCGGGCATCCGCTTCGAGAAGGGCCGCCTGACGGTGCGGCGCTGCCGTTTCGAGGATGACGAGAACGGCCTGCTCACCGCCAACTCGCCCGAAAGCGAGCTCGTCATCGAGGACAGCCAGTTTTCCCGCGCACCGCGCGATCGCGGCTCGCTCAAGCATCTTCTTTACGTCGGGCGGATCGGGCGTCTGACACTCACTGGCAGCCGCTTGCACCAGGGGTTCGAGGGCCACCTCGTGAAAACGCGGGCGCGCGAAAATTACATCACGTACAACCTGCTCTACGACGGGCAGGGCGGCAGGGCGGCGTACGAGCTCGAGATGCCTCAAGGGGGAATCGCCTACGTCGTCGGCAACGTGATCGGGCAGAGCGCCGAGACGACGAATCCTGTCGTCATTTCCTACGGCACCGAAGGCCCGGCGTGGGATCGCAATGCGCTCTACCTCGTCAACAACACGCTGACGAGCGACCGCAGATTCGGTGCGTGGTTTCTGCGCGTATCGAGCGATCACCTGCCCGCCGAGACGGAAATCATCGCCGCCAACAACCTCACGGTCGGGCTTGGCGTGTTCACGCTCGCGGCGCCGGGCCAATTCGACGGCAACTATCCGGCGTTTCCCTCCGCACTGGGCGACCCGACGATCCTCGACTTCCGTCTCGGCGCACATTCGTGGCTGCGCGGCATGGGCGTAACGCCTCCGGTCCTGAACGGACGCTCGCTCGCGCCGATCGCCGAGTTCCGGTTGCCGATCGGCACGAATCCGCTGCCGCCGAATTCGTCGTGGACGCCGGGCGCGTTCCAGAACGGCGACCCGTTGCGGTAGCGCGAGCCTCACCCAACAGACTAAATTCGGCCCGCGTTGCCGAACGCCCGCCGTCAACTTCTTTCAAGGTCGTGCGCCGCCGGGAAGAACACGTCTTGCCCGCCTGAAAATTCGATGTACTGCGAGCACGGAGCGACGGGTTCAGCGGATCTTGAGCTCCTCGTAGAGCGCAGTCTCGAGACGCAGCAGCGCCTGCTCGTCGTGCAGGCGCGCGCCGTCGATCAGGAAGACGTCCTCCGCGCGCTCGCCGAGCGTGTTGATGCGCGCGCTCGCAACGTTGACGTTCGCTTCCGCGAGCGTGTAGGCGATCCGCGCGAGCAGGCCGGGCCGGTCGCCCGCAACGACTTCGAGGATGAAATGCGTACCCTTGTCGTCGGGGAAGATCTGGATTTCCGGCGTGAGCGGAAAGTGGCGAAGCTGGCGCGGAATGCGGCCCTCGGCGGGCGGCTCGAGCGGACCGGGTGCGGTCAGCGCGCGCGTCAGCTCGTACTCGACGAACTGAATCGTCTCGCGATACGACGCCTGCGGATTCGCCGGATCGTGTACGGCGAACGTGTCGAGCGCGTAACCGTGACGCGTCGTATGGATCTTCGCCTCCAGAATCGACAGACCCGCGCGCCCGAAGAAGCCGCACAGCCGGGCGAACAGCGCTTTCTGGTCGGGAAGGTACACGAGCACCTGCAGGCCGGCGCCGTCGCGCGCGAGCCGCACCTTCACGACCGGCGTTCCGCGATCCGGCCGCCAGTAAAGATGGCGCGCGTGCCACGCGATCTCGTCTGCGGTATGGCGCTGGAAGTACGGCGTGTCGAGCTCCCGCCACAGCGGCGCCTCCGCGCCGTCGGGCACCGCGTACAAGCGGAGCAGGCGCTGCGCCTCGCGCTGTCGCAGCACGATGCTGTCATGGATCGTCAGCTCGCTCGAACCTGCCGTCAGCGAGGCGTGCGCGGCGTGGAAGAGGTCCTCGAGCAGCTTGCCTTTCCACGCGTTCCACACCTTCGGGCTCGTGCCGCGAATGTCGGCGACCGTCAGCAGATAGAGCGCAATCAGTCGGCGCTCGTCACCGACGCGTGCGGCAAACGCGTCGACGACGGCCGGATCGGTGATGTCCTGCTTCTGCGCGGTCATCGACATCGTCAGATGCTCGGTCACGAGCCAGGCGACGAGATCGGCGTCGGCATCGGCCAATCCGTGCTGCACGCAGAACTTTCGCGCGTCGCGCGCGCCAAGCGTCGAGTGATCGCCACCGCGACCCTTCGCGATGTCGTGGAACAGTGCTGCGAAGTAAAGCACTTCCTTGTGCTCGAAATCGGCGATGAGCCGCGAGCAGAGCGGGTACTCGTGCGCGTGCTGCGCCTCGGTGAAGCGGCGCAGGTTGCGGATCACCATCAGGATGTGCTCGTCGACCGTATAAACATGAAACAGGTCGTGCTGCATCTGGCCGACGATCGCGCCGAACGCGGGCAGATACTGTCCCAGGATGCCGTACAGGTTCATCCGGCGCAGCTCGTGCGTGAGGCCGCGCGGCTCGCGGAAGATCTGCACGAAGCGCGCGCGATTTGCGGGATCGCGCCGGAACGCGGCGTCGATGCGGTTGCGGTTGCGCCACAAAGCGCGCAGCGTCGCGGCCGTCATGCCGCGCAGCTCCGGATGGCGCTGCAGCGTGAGAAACGCGTCGAGCATCGCGCCGGGCCGCTGCTCGAACAGGCGCTTATCGCGCAGATCGAGAAGCTCGTCCACGCGCTGGAAATCTTCGTCGATGGCAATCGGCTCGGTGGCCGCCGGATAGAGCCGCGCGTGCAGGTTCTGCAACAGGATCGTATTGACCTGACGCACGAGCTTGGCGGCGCGGTAGTAGCGCTGCATGAGCTGCTCGGTCGCGCGCTTCGCCGGCGTGTCGGCGAAGCCCAGCTCCGAGGCGAGCGCGGCCTGCAGATCGAACACCAGCCGGTCTTCGCGCCGCCCGGCGAGGTAGTGCAGACGCACGCGCAGGTTCCCGATCGTCCGCTCCTGCCGCGCGACGGCACGGGCCTCGGCCGGCGTGATCAGGCCGTCGTGCGCGAGCTCGCGCCATGTCCGGCCGACCTTCGCCGCGCGGGCGATCCAGATCACCGTCTGCAGATCGCGCAGCCCGCCCGGGCTCTCCTTGACGTTCGGCTCGAGGTTGTACGCCGCGTCGTGGTGCCGCAGGTGGCGCTGCTGCTGTTCGAGCGCCTTGGCGTCGTAGAACGCGCGCACGTCGAGCGTGCGCTCGAACACTTGCTCGAACGCCGCGTACAGGCGGCGCGAGCCTGCGAGGATGCGGTGCTCGAGCAGGCTGGTGCGAATCGTCGCGTCGGCGGCCATCTCGGCCTCGCATTCGTCGACCGTGCGCACCGCATGGGAGAGTTCGACGCCGATGTCCCACAGTGCGGTCAGCAGCCGCTCGATCGCCTCCGTGCACGCCCCGTCCGCAGCCTTCGGCAGCAGAATCAGCAGGTCGACGTCGGAGTGCGGAAACAGCTGGCCGCGGCCATAACCGCCGACGGCCACGAGCGCAGCGTCCTGCGGAAGCGCCGCTTCGCGCCACACGCGCACGGCGACCTCGTCGGTGGCGCGCGCGAGGCCGCGCAGCAGCCGCTGCGGGTCACCGCGAGCGAAGAACTCGGCGCGCAACGCCTCGCGGCGCTCCGCAAGCCGTCCGCGCCAGTGTTGCACGTCGGGACGAGCCGGTGCGGGCGGGCGGCGATGATCCGAGGCGAGCACGTCCATCGTGCGTTTTCGCGGCCGGCGCCGTCGCGCGAGCGGTGTCTCGTGTCAGTCGCGGCGCACGAACGACGCGTGCAGCGTCACGCCGCGGCGCCTTCCGGGGGAGGGGCCGGCGTGCCCGCCGATTGCGTGAGGATTTCGTAACCGTCTTCGGTGACGAGCACCGTGTGCTCCCATTGGGCGGACAGCGAGTGGTCGGCCGTGACGATCGTCCAGCCGTCGGCAAGGCAGCGGATGCCCGCGCGTCCCGCGTTGATCATCGGCTCGATCGTGAACGTCATCCCCGGCCGCAGCTCGATTCCCGTCCCGGCGCGGCCGTAATGCAGCACCTGCGGCTCCTCGTGGAACTGGCGGCCGATGCCATGGCCGCAGAACTCGCGCACGACCGAGAAGCCGTGGCCTTCGGCGTGCTTCTGGATCGTCGCGCCGATGTCGCCGAGACGGGCGCCCGGCCGGACGGCGCGGATGCCGCGCCACATCGCTTCGTACGTGACTTCCACGAGGCGCCGTGCCTGGATCGACGGCTTGCCGAGGAAGAACATGCGGCTCGTGTCGCCATGAAAGCCGTCGTTGATCACGGTGACGTCGATGTTGATGATGTCGCCGTCCTTGAGCTTCTTGTCGCCGGGGATGCCGTGGCACACGACGTGGTTCACCGACGTGCATAGCGAGGCCGGATACGGCGAATGCCCGGGCGGCGCGTAGTTCAGCGTCGCGGGAATCGTGTGCTGCACGTTCACCATGTAGTCGTGCGCGGCACGGTCGATCGCGCGAGTCGTGATGCCTGACCGGACCATCGGCGCCAGGTGATCGAGAAGCTCCGAGGCGAGGCGTCCTGCCTCGCGCATGCCCGCGATCTCCGCGTCGGATTTGATTTCGACCGGCATTGACGACCTTGAAAAAATTGGACGTTTGCTACGCCCGAAGGAGCTCGTTGATCCCGGTTTTCGCGCGCGTGCGCGCATCGACCTGCTTGACGATGATCGCGCAATAAAGGCTGTGGCTGCCGTCGGCCGCCGGCAGGCTGCCCGCGACCACGACCGATCCGGCCGGCACGCGGCCATACGAAACGGTACCCCGCGCACGATCGTAGATGCGCGTGCTCTGGCCGATGAAGACACCCATGCCGAGCACCGAGTTCTCCTCGACGATCACGCCTTCGACGACCTCCGAACGGGCGCCGATGAAGCAGTTGTCTTCGATGATGGTGGGGTTGGCTTGCAGCGGTTCAAGCACGCCGCCGATGCCGACGCCCCCGGACAGGTGCACGTTGCGCCCGATCTGCGCGCATGACCCCACGGTGGCCCATGTGTCGACCATCGTCCCTTCGCCGACGTAAGCGCCGATGTTGACGTAGGAAGGCATCAGCACGACATTGGGCGCGATGTATGCGCCGCGGCGGGCGACGGCAGGCGGCACGACGCGCACGCCGCCAGCCGCGAATGCCGCGTCGTCGAACGATGCGAACTTGGTTCGCACCTTGTCGTAAAAGCGGAACGGCGCCTGCGGACCTGCAAGGCCGATCGCCGCGTTGTCGGCGAGCCGGAACGACAGCAGCACCGCCTTCTTGATCCACTGATGCGTCGTCCACGCGCCGTCGACCTTCTCGGCAACGCGCAGGTCCCCGCGATCGAGCGCGTCGATGACGTGCGCGACCGCATCACGAACCGACGGCGATGCGCGCGTTGGCGAGAGGTCGCCGCGCGCCTCCCAAGCTTCGTCGATCGTTTGCTGCAGCGTGTCCATGCCCGCGCCCAAAAGCGCGGATTTTACATTGGTGTCGGAGGTGCAACCCCCGATTCCGGTTGCACCTCCGACACCGGTCACATCGCCTTGAACCGATGCGCGAACGTGCGCGACACGGTGAGCTTCTCCGGCCGCGACTTGAGCGTGATCACCGGCTGGTCGCGCCAGTCGCGCTCGACACGCGCGATGGCGTTCAGGTTCACGATCGTCGCGCGATGGATCTGCCAGAAGACTTCCTGGTCGAGCTCGTCGAACAGGTCCTTGATCGGCTTCTTGATCAGTGCCTCCGCCTCGTGCGTCACGACCTTCGTGTACTTGTCCTCGGCCTGGAAGTACACGACGTCGGCGACCGGGATCATCTGCATCACGTTGCCGAGCGACGCGCGGATCCACTTGAGCGGCGCTGCATCGTCGCGCAGCGCCAGTCGCGAAAGCAGCGTGGTCAAGTCGAGCGGCGGCATCGCCAGGCGCTGCCGCAGGCGCGCCGTCACCTTGGCGATCCGCTCCGGTGTCACCGGCTTCAATACGTAGTCGACGGCCCCCTCGTCGAACGCCGCGACCGCGTACTCGTCGTACGCGGTGACGAACACGACATGGCAACGCCCGGCGATCGTGCGTGCCACGTCGAGGCCCGACATGACCGGCATCCGGATGTCGAGGAATGCGACGTCGGGCTTGTACTCGTCGATGGACGCGAGCGCCTGCTCGCCGTTCTCGGCTTCGGCGACGATCGAAAGCTCCGGCCACGCTTCGGCAAGACGCGAGCGCAATTGCGCCCGCAGCATGGGCTCGTCCTCGGCGAGCAGCGCGGTCGGCACGATGGCTTCGAACCTAGGCGGGGACGGTTTCCTCGAACGGCACCGACAGCGTCGCGCGCATCCCGCGCGGCGTCGCCGGCTCGAGTGTGAAGCGTCCGCGCGCGCCGTAGAGCGCGGCGAGGCGCTCGCGCACGTTGGCGAGTCCGACGCCGTGGCCGTCGCTGCCTGTTCGCGGTACGAGTCCCCGTCCCGTGTCGGTAACGCTGACGACGATTGCGTCGCCGTCGCGGTGAGCGGCGATCTTCACCGTGCCGCCGTCGGCGGCGGGCTCGACGCCGTGCTTGATTGCGTTTTCCACGAGCGAGATCAGAAGGTTCGGCGGGAACGCACGGTCGCGCAAATACTGCGGTACGTCGACGGCGAACGCAAGCCTCGGACCGATGCGCATTCGCAGGATGTTGAGATAGGCTTCGGCAAGCGCGATCTCGCGGCCAAGCGTCGACGAGCGCGCGCGCAACTCGGGCAGCGCCGCCCGCAAATACCCGACCAGATGGCCGAGCAGCACGTTTGCCTGTTTCGGATCCGTTTCGACCAGGTACTGCACCGATGCCAGCGTGTTGAACAGGAAGTGCGGCTCGACCTGCGCCTGCAGCAGCTTGAGTTCCGCCTCGACCGCCTGCCGCGACAGCAGGTGCCGCTCGGCTTCCGCCCGGTGCAGCGCCGCGACCGCGCGCGCTTCTCGCCGCTTGACGTAGAAGATCAGGCTGATCAGCAGGCCGTTGCTCGCGGCTGCGAACACGTTGTATCCGAAGAACATCGCCCGCTCGCGCACGTAGTCGATCGAGTAACCCTTGAGAACGATGACGAGCACGATGCCGATCAGCGCACCGACGATCGAGGCGAGGACGAGGCGCCGCAGCGGCGTGTCGTGATCCCAAGGCGCGGCCACGTTGACGCAATAGGCGATCGAGAAGCCGAAGCATTGGACAGTGAGGAGGGGATGCCAGAAGGGACGCGTGTCCTCGATCCACAGTACGAGCGCGATGCCCGTGTTGATCGCAGCGATCAGCAGCAGCATCGTCCAGTTGACGCGGAATCCGGCGATCAGCGGATGCTCGCGGGGCGCTGCCACGTTCGAGGTGGTATTCATGACGGCGATTCTAGTCATGGCCTGCGGATTTGCCGGGCCCGGCGACGAAGCGCCCGCGGGCGGGACGGGAGGCGCCGGGGCGGGACGAACGACGCGCTCCGCATCGACCGTCATCGCCCGAATCTCGCTACGATCCGCCGCGACGGGCGCAGGCGACGATGCGCTCGACCGCCTCGGCGCACTCGGCGAGCGACGGAACGAGCGCGATGCGAATGCGCCCGGCGCCGGGATTGACACCACGCACATCGCGCGCGAGATAACTGCCGGGAAGCACCGCGACGTTCTCCTCGGCCAGCAGACGCTTCGCGAACGCGGCGTCGTCACCGGGCGTGCGCGCCCAAAGATAGAACGCCGCCTGCGGCATGGCGCACGGCAGCGCCTCAGCGAGCCGAGGCGCGAGTCGTGTGAACTTCGCCCGGTATGCCGCGCGGTTTTGCACGACGTGCGCCTCGTCGCTCCACGCCGCGATGCTGGCCGCTGCCACCGCTCCCGACATCGCCGACCCGTGATACGTCCGATAACGCAGAAACGCGGCGATCAGCGCTTTGTCGCCAGCGGCATAACCGGAGCGAAGGCCGGGCGCGTTCGAGCGCTTCGACAGGCTTCCGAAAACCACGAGACGTGGATAGCCGTCGCGGCCTTCCGCCTGGGCTGCTGCAAGCGCGCCGAGCGGCGGATGCGTCTCGTCGAAATGAATCTCCGAATAACACTCGTCGGACGCGATGACGAAGCCGTAGCGGTCGGACAACGCGAACAGCGCACGCCATTCCGCCTGCGACATCACGCACCCGGTCGGGTTGTCCGGCGAGCAGACGTACAGCAACTGCGTGCGCGCCCACACGTGCGGCGGAACGGCATCCCAGTCGTGCGCGAAACCCCCGTCGTCGCTGGCATTGACGCAATGGATCGTCGCGCCTGCAAGCAGCGCAGCGCCTTCGTAGATCTGGTAGAACGGATTCGGCACGACGACCGTTGCAGCGGGCCGGCTGCCGTCGATCACAGTCTGGCCGAACGCGAACAGCGCCTCGCGGCTGCCGAGCACCGGCAGCACTTCGGTCGCTGCGTCGAGATGCGCGAGCGCATGCCGGCGTGTCAGCCACGCCGCGATCGCTTCGCGCAGCGCCGGGCTGCCGATCGTCGTGGGATAATTCGCAAGCGTCGTTTGCGCGCCTTTCGCGAGCGCTTCGAGGATGAACGGCGGCGTCGGATGTTTCGGCTCGCCGATCGACACGTCGATCCGCGGCCGGGCCGGATTCGGGACGACATCCGCCTGAAGCGCGCGCAACCGCTCGAACGGATAAGGCTTCAACAGCCGCAACAGCGGATTCATGCGCAACGACACAGGCAAACGCGAAGGGGGCGAATTATAGCGATGCGAGTTGCGGCCGCTTTTTGTACCTGGGTGGCCGGGGCCGCGCTCGCGTGCGTGATCGCGTACTTCGGCTGGCGCATCTTCGGACCCTCGCCGACACATCTGCCGATCGCGGGACCTGTCAACCCTGCGGCGGCGCTCGTCGCGGCCAACTTGTTCGGCGGAGCGGGCACGTCCGCTGCGCCGCAGGGGGCGATTCTCGGAAACGATGCGCGCCTGCTCGGCATCATCGCCGAACCCGGGCAGCGCGGTTATGCGCTGTTCCGGCTGGCAAGCGGTCCGAAGCTCGTGGAGCAGGGCCAGGAAATTTCCTCGGGCGTCACGGTCACCGCCGTGCATGCCGATGCGGTGACGATCCGCGACGGCGCGGGAGAACGGCGCTTCGAGCTGCGCAGCGGCGCCAACAGCCGCTCAGCGAACGCCGCGCCGCAAGTGGCATCGCGCAGCGGGCCCCCCGCCGTGCAGCAAGGCGCATCGCGCATGGCGACCTCGGCACCGACGCGGGCGACCGCGACCCGCACGGCGACCGGTGCAACGTGTGGTCCGCCCGCGGGCTTTGGCGGCGCCGTCGTTCGGCTCAATACCGAGCTCATGGGCGGTCTGGGCGCCGACTCGGTCCAGTGGAATACGCTGCTGACGCCGGTCGAAGGGGGCTTGCTGGTGCGCGAGGGGAACGGCTTCGCGGGGATGCTGGGTTTGCGCGCCGGCGACCGCCTTGCGCAAGCAAACGGCATCGCGCTCGGCGCTCCGGAGGACGTCGGCACGGCAATCGTGCGCCCGCTCGTGGCCAATCAGGGCGTGCGCTTGATCGGGTCGCGCAACGGCTTGACGCAGGAGCTCTGGCTCGCCAACGCCGCCTGCGCGGGTTGATCCACGGGCCAAGCCGACAGGCGGCGGCTGACCGCGCACGGGGCGGGGTCTATCCTCTTGCCGGGTTGTTCAACAACCACCGAAGAGGAGCGGCATGAACGACGAGCATTCGAAGAAGGATCGCAAAAGCGCGGTCAGCGACGATCCAAAGCAAGACCTGACGCGGCCCGCGCGCCGCGATTTTCTGGCGACCACCGCCGCGACGCTGGGGGCGCTCGGCATGCCGCCGCTCGCGAGTGCCGCACCGTCGTCTCGCGCGTCGACCAATGCGGGAAAAGGGAACAAGCCCAATTTCCTGTTCATCATGGTCGACGAGATGCGCTTTCCGCCCGTCTACGAGACGAGGGAGCTGAAAGCGTTCCGTTCGACGTATCTCAAGACGCAGAACGCGCTTCGCGCGACCGGCGTCGAGTTCCAGCGCCATTACGCGGGTTCGGTCGCTTGCACGCCGGGCCGCGCGACGATCTACACCGGTCACTATCCGTCCCTGCACGGCGTCACGCAGACGACAGGCGCGGCGAAGGAGGCGTTCGATCCGGACATCTTCTGGCTCGACCCGAACAGCGTGCCGACGATGGGCGACTACTTCCGCGCCGCCGGCTACGCGACGTTCTGGAAGGGCAAATGGCACGCGTCGGACGCCGACATGCTGATTCCCGGCACGCACTCGCAGCTCGTGAGCTACACGTCGACCGGGCAGCGCGACCCGGCGGCCGAGGCGCTCTACACTGCCTCGCAGCGTCTCGACCGCTACGGATTCTCGGATTGGATCGGGCCCGAGCCGCACGGCAAGTCGCCCTACAACAGCGGCTCCTCGGCTGCGAACGGTCCCGGCCGCGACCAAGGCTTCTCGCAGCAGGCTCAGGAGCTGATCAAGGCTCTCGACCACGACAATTCCACGAAACCCTGGCTCGCAATCGCGTCGTTCGTGAATCCGCACGACATCACGCTCTACGGCCTGTGGGCAAATCTGCAGATCCACGATCCCAACGAGGCCTCGGGGTTCCAGTTCGACATCGAGCCCGTGGTGCCGGTGAATCTCTTCGAGCCGGAAGCGCAGCTCTCGGAGCAGGAGCTGCTGCTCACCAAGCCGAGCTGCCAGCGAAGCTACCAGAAGAGCTACAGCCAATGGATGCAGCCGGTCCTCGACATCAAAACGTACCAGCGGTTCTACTACCAGCTGCACAAGAACGTCGACGAGCAGATGTACGGCGTCTACCAGGCGCTGATGAATTCGCGTTTCCGCGACAACACGATCGTCATCTTCACGTCGGACCACGGTGACCTGCTCAATTCGCACGGCGGCATGCACCAGAAGTGGTATCAGGCGTACGAGGAGTCGATCCACGTGCCGCTCATCATCTCGAATCCGGCGATGTTCAAGACGGCGCGCTCGATCGACGCATTGACGAGCCACGTCGACCTGCTGCCGACGATGCTCGGGCTCGCGGGCGCGGACGCGAACGCGTTGCTCTCCATCGTGGCGACCGACCACAGCGACGCACTCCCGCTCGTCGGGCGCGATCTTTCCGCGGTCGTCACGGGCGCGGCCTCGCCGGCGACGCTGACCGACCCGCTGTATTTCATGACGGACGACGATCCGAGCCGCGGCCTCGACCAAAACAATTGGACGGGCATCGCCTACAACTCGGTGACGCAGCCGAATCACATCGAGAGCGTGATCGCGACGCTGAACGGAGAAGTGTGGAAATACTCGCGCTACTTCGACAATCCGCAGTTCTGGTCGACGCCGAACGACCCGAACGATCCGACTGCGGACCCGCCGGCGGAGGATGTCGTGCTGACGCCTGTCGACCCGGCGCCGCCGCCTGATCACACGGCGACACTTTTGTACAATCGGTCGGTGAAGAAGGCGCCTGTGCAGCCGGAAGAATTCGAGATGTACAACGTCACGGCGGATCCGATGGAACTCGCGAACCTCTACGGATTGCCCGCGTACGCGTCGCAGCAGCAGACGCTCGCGCAGCTCCTTTCGCAGCAGCGTGCGCAGAAGCGTCTGACGCCGGTCAGCGGAACCGTACCCGGACAGCCGACTTGAGTCGTATGTGACTGCTTCGCGCCGCCGCGCTCGCACCGGGTGCGCGAGCGCGAAGCGTCAAGTGTCGTCGCCGCGGCCGCTCGCGGGCGGCGCACCAGGCAGCCAGTCGAGCAATTCGAGGGGCTTCGCGATCCAGCCGGTGGCGGGCCAGTCGTCGGCGCAGCCGGCCTCACCGAGGTAACCGTACTCGGCGGCGATCGTCGGCATCCCCGCGGCATTGCCGGCGATGACGTCGCGCAGATCGTCGCCGACGTAAACGCAATCGCTTGCCGCCACGCCGAGCAATTCCGCGGCGTGAAGCAGCGGCGCAGGGTGCGGCTTGGGATGCGCGGTCGTGTCGCCCGACACGACGGCGCCTGCGCGCGCATCGAGTCCGAGGGCCGCCACCACGGGTCGCGTATACCGCGCCGCCTTGTTGGTGACGATTCCGAACGGAAGACGGCGCGCGGCGAGCGTGTCGAGCAGCGTCGCGATGCCGTCGAACAGCGCCGTGGTTTCGGCGAGACCGGCTTCGTAGTACGCGAGGAACTGCTCGCGCAGCGCCGGGTATTCGGCATCGTCGGGTGCAACGCCCATCCCGGCGCCCAGGAGGCCGCGTGCGCCCGCTGACGCGTACGGCCGCATCGACGCAACGGTCACCGGAGCCAGTCCGCGCTCGCGTCGAATTCGGTTGATCGCACCCGCGAGATCGCCGGCGCTGTCGGCGAGCGTGCCGTCCAGATCGAACAGCACCGCCTTCACCGCCAGTGCGCGCGGCGGCCGCCTGCGCGCGTCAGGCACCGTCACGACGCGTGAAAGCGGCGAGATAGTTGACGGAAAGATCGTCTACCAGGCGATACGTGCGCGTCAGCGGGTTGTACGTCATGCCGCTGGTCGCGACGAGCGCGAGGTGTGCGCGCCGCGCAAAGGCCGCGAGCTCCGACGGCCGCAGGAAGCGCGTCCAGTCGTGCGTTCCACGCGGCAGCAGCCGCAACACGTATTCCGCGCCCAGGATCGCCTGCACATACGACTTTGGATTGCGGTTGATCGTCGAAAAGACCGCGAGGCCGCCGGGTTTCGCGAGCGTCGCGCATGCGGCCACCGTCGACGCCGGCTCCGGCACGTGCTCGATCAGCTCGCAGCACGTGACGAGATCGAACGCGCCCGGCATCTCCAGCGCAAGCGTCTCCGCGGCGGCCAGCCTGTAATCGACGCTGGTGCCGGATTCGTATTGATGCAGTCGTGCGACGCCGATCGCCTTTTCCGACAGATCGATGCCCACGACCTGCGCGCCACGCGCGGCCATCGCTTCGGCCAGGATGCCGCCACCGCAGCCGACGTCGGCGACGCGTTTGCCGGCGAGACCGCCGGCCTGCGCCTCGATCCAGCGCAAACGCAATGGATTGATGTCGTGCAGCGGCTTGAACTCGCTTTGCGGATCCCACCAGCGATGGGCGAGCGCCGAGAATTTCGCGAGTTCGGCCGGATCGGCATTGCCGGGTGGCATTGCGGGGTTCGCCGTGACGGCGGAAATGTTGTCGACCATGGCTTCACTTTACGCGAGCCGCTGCTGCCACACGCGCGCGCGGCTCATCAGCGCGGCGCAATCCAATGTCGTCACATGCCCCGCGTCGATGACACGCTCGCCACCGACCCATACGTCGCTCACGTGCTCGCGGCTCGCAGCATTGACGAGGTGCGAGACCGGATCGTACATCGGCAGCGTTTCTACGTCGGCAATGCGCAGCGCAACCAGGTCCGCCTGCTTGCCTGCAGTGAGCGATCCGATCTCGGTATCGAGGCAGAGCGCCCGTGCACCGTTCAGCGTCGCCATGCGCAGCACGGTCGCCGCCGGCAATGCCGCGGCGTCGCCGGACGTGACCTTCGCGAGCAGGCTCGCAAGCCGCATTTCCTCGAGCAGGTCGAGCCGGTTGTTGGAGGCTGCGCCATCCGTGCCGAGCGCCACGTTGACGCCATGCGCAAGCAGCGTCGCGACCGGCGCTACGCCGCTCGCGAGCTTCATGTTCGAGCCGGGGCAGTGCACGACGTGGCAGCCCTGCGCGGCAAGCCGGTCGATGTCGCTCGCGTCCAGGTGAACCGCATGGATCGCGATGAACGACGGACCGGTCGCACCGAGGCGGTCGAGGCGCGCGAGCGGCGTCTCGTGCGTTTTCGCGCGTGCTTCGTCGACTTCCTCCCGCGTCTCGGCGACGTGCGACTGGATCGGCAGGTCGAGCTGGCGCGCATAGACGATCACCTTGTTCCACGTCGCGTCCCCGACCGTGTACGGCGCATGCGGTGCGAGGGAGAACGAAAGCCGCGGCACGTGGCGAAACGCGTCGCGTGCCGCAAGGCCGCGCGCGAGGTACGCGTCCGCGTCGGCGGCGTAGGGCGTCGG
>DATEIQ010000283.1:0-27689 GCA_035278845.1 Casimicrobiaceae bacterium
GAGTTCTTGATGATGTTCATGAACTCGGACGTGAGCGGCGGCAGGATGATCCGGTAGGCCATCGGCAGCAGAACGAAGCGGTACGTCTGCGGCAGCGTGAGCCCGAGCGCGGTGCCGGCCATCGCCTGGCCGCGCGGCAGGGACTGGATGCCGGCGCGCACCTGCTCCGACACGCGCGCCGCGGTGAAGAAGCCCAGGCACAGCACGGCGGGAACGTACGCGCCCCAGGGCGGCGGCATCTGCTTGATCCACGTCCCGATCGCTTTCGGCACGACCTCCGGCAGCACGAAGTACCAGAGGAACATCTGGACCAGCAGCGGAATGTTGCGGAACAGCTCGACGTATGCGTTGCCGAAGCGCACCGCCCATTTTGACGGCGTCGTCCGCATCACGCCCAGCACCGACCCGAGCGCCAGTGCGATGATCCACGCGGCAAGCGCCGTGGCGAGCGTCCAGCCGAGGCCGACCAGCAGCGAGTGGAAGTACGTCCCCTGACCGTCGGGGGACAACTCCCAGTAGATGTGCCAGTTCCAGTTGTAGTTCATCGACCCTGGCGGCGCGGCGCGAATGGACGCGGCACCCTACCACACAAATGCGAAAGCGGGGAGCCGAAGCTCCCCGCGCGATGCAGCGATGCGGAAAAGAAAGCGATTACTTGTAGTGCGCCGGGTCGCCGCTGTCCGTGGGATTTGCGAACACCTTCTTCAATGCGGCGCTTTCCGGGACGTTGAGGTTCACGCCCTTGGGCGGAATTGGCGACAGGAACCACTTCTTGTAGAGCGCGTCGATCTCGCCGCTCTTGTAGAGCTTGGCGGTCGCCTCGTCGACGATCTTCTTGAATCCGGGGTCGTCACGGCGAAGCATCGCGCCGTACGGCTCGATCGACAGCGCATCGGCAGAGATCACGTAGTCGGCCGGCGCTTTCGAGTTCGCGACGAGGCTGTAGAGGAGGATGTCGTCCATGAAGAACGCGCTGGCGCGGTCCGTCTCGACCATCAGGAACGCCTCGGCGTGGTCCTTGGCGGTCAGGATGTTCATGCCGAGGTTCTGCGCGCCGTTCATCTCCGTGATCTGTTTCAGGTTCGTCGTGCCTGACGTCGACACCACCGTCTTGCCCTTCAGATCGTTCATGGTCTTCAGGTTGTTGGCCTTCTTCGACACGAACCGGTTGGCCGTCAGGAAGTACGTATTCGTGAACGCGACCTGCTTCTGCCGCTCGAGGTTGTTGGTCGTCGATCCGCACTCGAGGTCGACGGTGCCGTTGGCGATCAGCGGAATCCGCGTCGCCGACGTGACCGGGTTCAGCTTGACCTGCAGATTCGGCATCTTGAGGTCGGCCTTGATCGCGTCGACGACCTTCATGCAGATGTCGAGCGCGTAGCCCACGACGTTCTGCTTGTCGTCGTAATACGAGAACGGAATCGACGAGTCGCGGTGGCCGATCGTGATCGTGCCGGTGTCCTTGATCTTCTTGAGCGTCGGCGATTCCTGCGCGATGGCCGGTGCTGCGCAGAAAGCGAGCAGCGCGAACGCCAGCGTGAAATTCGAAGTGCGCATGCAGTGACTCCTGGAGGTAGGGGGCCTCACGGCCCGATGGCCCGCCCGGCGGGTCGGCGGCAGGATTCTACGGGCCGAGAGCCCGAATGTCCAAGGCCGGCGCGAGGGAACGACGAACCGGTTGCCGCGGAGCGCAGGCGAACGTGGATTAAACTGGCCCGGACATGCCCGTTCGTATCGACCTCACGGCCAATCGGCTCGCGCCGGTGCTGCCTTTGCCCGTGCTCCGCGACATCGAGCGTCGCCACGCAGACGAGCCGCTGATGGACCGCGCAGGCAGTGCGGCCGCGGACATCGCGTCGGCCATGCTCGCGCGGCACCGCGGCCCCGTCGCGGTGCTGGCCGGCCCCGGCAACAACGGCGGCGACGCCTGCGTGTGCGCGCGCCGCCTGCACGCGAGCGGCTTCGACGTCACCGTCGCATGCGCGGCCGACCCCGCGCGCCTCGCGAGCGCAGCCGCTGCGGCCTACGCCGAAGCATCGGCGGCGGGCGTTCGCTTCGTGCCGGCGCCGCCATCGCGACGCCCCGCGCTCGTCGTCGACGGCCTGTTCGGCATTGGCCTGTCGCGTCCGGTGGCCGCACCTTATGACCAATGGATCGAATGGGCCAACGCGCAGGCCGCGCCGATTCTCGCACTCGACGTGCCGTCTGGACTCGACGCGGCGACGGGGGTCGCGCATAGGCCAACGATCGCCGCCGCAGCGACCGCGACATTCATCGCGCTGAAGCCGGGACTGCTGACCTGCGACGGTCCCGATCATTGCGGCGAGTTGTCGGTGCACGGCCTCGGCCTCGACCTGACGGGCGTCGCCGCCGGCGCAAGGCTCGAATGGCGGCCGCTCTCGCGCGACCTGCCCGCGATCCTCGCGCGGCGAACGCGGAAGACGCACAAGGGGACGTTCGGCCGCGCATGCGTCATCGGCGGCGCAGAAGGGCTCGTCGGTGCAGCGCTGCTCGCCGGCCGCGCGGCGATACGACTCGGCGCGGGGCGCGTCGTCGTCGGCCTCGCGGCGCGCAATCCGCCGCTCGTGGACTGGGCGTCACCCGAGCTGATGCTCCGCGACGCAACGAGCGTCGGCGAAGACTACGACGCCTGGGTCGTGGGTCCGGGGCTCGGTGCCGGCGAGCGTGCGCACGCGATCGCCGCGAAGGCCGCGGGACAGGCGCAGCCGATCGTGCTCGACGCCGACGCGCTCAATGCCGTTGCCGTGGATGCAACGTTACGTGACGCGGTCGCACGACGAACGTCGCCGACGCTCGCGACGCCGCATCCGGCCGAAGCGGCACGACTTCTCCGATGCGACACAGCGGCCGTGCAGGCCGATCGCGTGGGCGCCGCGATCGGGATCGCGTCGGCGTTGCGGGCGCACGTCGTGTTGAAGGGCGTAGGCAGCATCGTCGCGCGGCCCGACGGCTCGTTCGACGTCAATGCCAGCGGCAATCCCGCACTCGCGACCGCGGGCTCGGGCGACGTGCTGGCGGGCATCCTCGGCGCGCTGCTGGCGCAGGGCATCGCCGCGGAGGATGTGCTGCGCATCGGCGTGTGCGTGCATGGCGCGGCGGCCGATGCCCTCGTGGCAGAAGGCATCGGCCCGCTCGGTGTCACCGCATCGGAACTGATCGACGCCGCGCGCGCGCTTCTCAACGAGGCGACGCGGAAGCCCGCAAAACGGTGATGCTGTCGGAGGTATAACTGCCGGTGCCGGAGGTGCAACTCGGCATGCCAAGGGGTCGTACCTCCGACAGCGAAGCGGTCAGGGCACCAGCACCGTCGAGCCGGTCGTCTTCCGCGCCTGCAGCGCGCGATGCGCGTCAGCCGCCTGCGCGAGCGGGAACGTCTGCGGGATTTCGACCTTGATCTTGCCGGATTGCACCATGCCGAACAATTCGCTCGCCATCGCGCCGAGCGACGCGCGATCTGTCGCGAAATTCACGAGCGTCGGACGCGTCGCGTACAGCGAGCCCTTCTGCGCGAGCAGCATCAGGTTGAAAGGCGGCACCGAGCCTGACGCATTGCCGAAGCTCACGAACGTCCCGCGCGGCGACAGGCAGTCGAGCGAGGCCGGAAACGTCTCCTTGCCAACGCCGTCGTAGACGACCGGCACGCCCTTGCCCCCGGTGATCTCCTTCACGCGCTCGACGAAATTCTCGCGCGTGTACACGATCGTATGAGCGCAACCATGCTCGCGCGCGAGCTTCGCCTTCTCATCGGAGCCGACGGTGCCGATCACCGTCACGCCGAGCGCGCGCGCCCACTGGCACGCGATCAGGCCGACGCCGCCGGCGGCCGCGTGGAACAGGATCGTCTCGCCGCCCTTCAACGGAAACGTCTGCCGCAGCAGATATTGCGCAGTGAGACCTTTCAGCATGATCGCCGCGGCCGTGCGATCGTCGATGCCATCGGGCAGCTTCACGAGGCGATCCGCCTGCACGATGCGTGCGGTGCTGTAAGCGCCGAGCGGACCGGTACCGGTTGCGACACGGTCGCCCGGCTTCACCCAGTCGACGCCTGCGCCCACCGCTTCGACGACCCCGGCCGCCTCGTTGCCGAGTCCGCTCGGAAGCGGCAACGGATAAAGGCCGCCACGGTGATACGTATCGATGTAGTTGACGCCCACCGCCGTGTGACGGACGCGCGCCTGGCCGGGGCCGGGCTCACCGACGTCGACCTGTTCCCATTGCATGACCTCGGGACCGCCGGTCGCGTGAAAGCGAATTGCGTGATGCACGTTCGGACTCCTTCGCGAAAAATCGATCCGATAAGGACCGCGATTACGTGGCCTTCGAGCCCTTGCCTTTGCGCGGTGACCGCGACCCGGGCGGCGCGCGCTCGGGCACTCGCACGAGCAGCACCGGCACGCGCGCCTCGCGCACCACCGCCTCGGCATCGCTACCCATGACGACGCGCCTCAGGCCGCGCCGGCCGTGCGTGCCCATGACGATGACGCTGCTCTTCAGCTTGCGCGCCTGGCCGAGAATCGCGTCGGCGATCGACCCGCCCTTCGTCTCGACCAGCACGCTTTTCGCGGGCACGCGTGCCTTGGCGGCCACCGCCTCCGCCGCGGCCAGCACCTTGCGGCCGTTCGCACGCAGGTCGTCCAGCAGATCGTCGACGTAGCCGGCGGGTACGTAGCCCATGTCGCCCACGTACGCCGCGCCGGCGGTTGCATCGACGACGTGCAGGATCGTGAGCGTCGCCTTCTGATCCGCCGCGAGCCCGATCGCCGCTTCGAGTCCCCGCTTGCCCGTCGTGCTGCCATCGACGGCCACGAGCACCTGTTCGAACATGATCCCTCCCGCCAAGTCTCGGCTAACGGCGCAATGTGGCAACGATTCGTCTCGGCGTCAACAGCAGGTCGAGCGCGTCGGAGATCGGACCCATCGCGCGCGTCAATCGTCGCCGTCCACGACGCCGAACTCGATCGGAAGCCGGACGTAGAAGATGCTCACCCGCTCGGCGCGAACACGGTCGAGGAGTCGACGCGCCTCGTCGTCGCCGACGGCGAAATCGATCTCGACCGTGAGGTCGCCGGCGAGCTCGAAGAAATGCTCCTCGTGAATCACGCCGTGGCGGCCGAAGCCGGCAATTGCGCGAAACGCGGAGCCGCCTTGAATGCCGAGCTTGCGCGCCTCGGCGAGCAGCCACTCGTAGAGGAGCACCTGAGCGTGCTTGCGGTTCTCGTGGACGTAGAAGCGCAACAGCGTGCCTTTCATGACGAGGCGTCCCATGCGAAGACCCCGCGCATGATCAGAATGCCGACGACCGTCAGCAGCAGCGAGCCGACGACATGAAGCGCGATGCCGAGCACGCTCCAGAGCCATTCGCGGCGCATCAGCAGCGTGGTTATTTCGGCGGAGAACGTCGAGAACGTCGTCAGGCCGCCGAGAAAACCCGTCGTCATCAGGAGGCGCAGCTCGGGCGTGAGCAGCGAATGCCTGGTCACGAGCTCCATCGCGAGGCCCATCATCAGGCCGCCGACGAGATTCGCGGCCAGCGTGCCGAGCGGCAGCGTGGGAAACACCGGGTTGAGCACCGTGCCGAGACCCCAGCGCAACCACGCGCCAACGGCAGCGCCGCCGCCGACGGCCAGCCATGAACCCAAGCCGAGCATGCAGCTCCTCCTGCCGCGATCAGCGGCGTTCGTTTATCGACCCGACTTCGGATGAAGGCGCTTCAGCGAACGAATCGGTCGGCGTAGTCGGCGCCGAGCCCGACGTCGCGATAGTGCGCGCGGCACATCGCGATCTTGGTGTGAACGTCCTCGTAACCGATCTGGCGGCCGTCGGCGTCGACGTAAATCATCGCGCCTTCGATGTCGAAGAACGTGATCATCTCGGCGCAGTCCTCCGGAACGGTCAGCGTATGCACTTCGCCCGGCGGCTCGTAGACGAAGCTGCCCTCGTCCGCCACCCAGTCGTGCTCGAGATATTTCCAGCGCCCGCGAATCACGTAGCCCACGACGCGCATCGGATGCCGGTGGCGGGACAGCACGCCGGCGCGGCGAACACGCAGCAGATTGCACCACCCGCCGCTCACCGTGTTGAAAAGCAGCGGACGAAACCAGACGTCCGGTGCCTGCGGCACCCACACGCGCTCGTCGGCGGGCAGCGCGCGCACCGCGATCTCGGGTCGAATGCCGAGCGCGGCCGTCATCGTTGTCGCGCCGCTCACGGGTCTTCCCTCCGCACTACGCGCTCGGGGCGGCCCCTCTTCGCGCTCACCCTGCCTCCTTCAGCGTCTTCACCGCCGCCTGCTGCTGGCGCAGCGCCGTCACCAGCGCGTCGATCTCGACGCTCGCATCGCGCTCGCGCGGAAATGGCCGGCCCGCGCGGCGATACCAATAGCGCGCGTTGCCGAGGTCGCCCTCGAGCATGTGAACGATGCCGTGCGCCCAGCAGCCCATCTCCGTGTTGTCGTTCTGCACGATCGCGTGCGCCTTGTTGAAGTCGCCGCGCTGCAGATGCCGGATTGCCGTGTTGAGTGCCATTCCTCCTCCGTTCCGGTCTGAGTCGATTTTTGCCCTGCTCCCCGCAAGCTTGCGCCGTCGTATCTCCCTTCCGAATGCGCATCCGTTCGACAACCCTCACGTGCAAAGATAACCGCCGTCGACGGGAACGATCGCCCCCGTCACGAAGCTCGCCGCCGGCGAGCACAGGAATACCGCCGCGCCCGCGATGTCGGCGGGCTCCGCCCAGCGACCGAGCGGCGTGCGCGCGATAATGGCGTCGCTGCGCGCGGCGTCCTCCTGCAGCGCCTGCGTCAGCGGCGTACGCACCCAGCCGGGCGCTATGGCATTGACGCGGATGCCGTCGGCCGCGTACGCGAGCGCGAGCGATTTCGTGAGTTGTGCTACACCGCCCTTGCTCGCGCTGTACGCCGGCACGCGCGCACCTCCATGATACGAAAGCACCGACGCCGTGTTGACGATGGCGCCGCCGCCGCGATCGTGCGTGGCGGCGAGCTTGCCGCGCGCCAGAGCGCAGCAGCGCATCGTACCCGTGAGATTGACCGCGAGCACCTCCTCGAACGTTTCGAGCGCGTGCTCGCCGTCGCGGCGAATAATGCCGGCGCAATTGACGAGCACGTCGAGGCGAGGCAGGTCGTCGATCAGCGCGCGCACCGCGCGCTCGTCTCGTACGTCGAGCGTGATCGCATCGCGGCCGGCGAAATCGGGTGCCGCGCGCGCGGCTGCGGCCTCGCCCGGCGTCGCGCCGGTAACCGTCACCACGGCACCGGCGTCGGCGAGCCCGCGCGCGATCGCGGCACCGATGCCGCTTCCGCCGCCGACGACCAGCGCGACCTTGCCGGCCAGCATGTCGTTGCGAAACGTCTGCGCGATCGTCATCACGTCGCGGCGGCAGCGAGCAATCGCTCGACGTCCGCGACGCGCGGCAGCGGCGCCACCGCGCCGTAGCCCGTGGTTGCGATCGCCGCGGCGGCATTCGCGAAGCGCGCTGCCGCGAACGGATCGTCACCGGCGGTCACGCGCGCTGCGAAGGCGCCGTCGAAGCAGTCGCCGGCGCCCGTCGCGTCGACCGCATCGATCGTCGCACCGGCGACGTGCTCGCGCCGGCGACCGTCCGAGACGACACAACCGTTGCGACCGAGCTTCAGCACGACCCACGACGCGCCAAGCTCGTGGCAAATGCCGACGATGTGCGCGGGGTCTTCGGTGTCGAACAGATGGCGCGCGTCGTCGAGCCCCGGCAGCGCCCAGTCGGCAAGCCGCAGCGTCTCGCGCACGACAGCGCGCGCACGTGCGAGCGGCCACAGCGCGAGCCGCAGGTTGGTGTCGTACGAGACGCGTGCGCCGGCCGCGCGCGCCACGTCGATCGCGGCGAAGCATGCGTCGCATGCCGACGAGGAGATCGCCTGGCTGATACCGGACAGATGCAGCACGCGCGTGGCGCGAATCGCCTCGAGCGGCAGCGTCGCCGGCGCCATGCGCGATGCAGCGGATCCCGCGCGCAGATACGAGAACGCGTGACCGCTCTCGTCGTGCGACACGAAGTAGACGCCGGTCGGCGCATCGGCATCGACGGTGACGCCGTCGACTGCGACACCCTCGCGCTTCCACAAGTCGATCAGGCGCCGGCCGAACGAGTCGTTGCCGACGCGCGTCGCGTAGCCGCTGCGCGCACCGAGCCGGGCCGCGGCGATCGCCATGTTCGACGTGTCGCCGCCGAATCCCTGCAGCCATGCGTGCGCATCGCCGGCGCGCGCCTCGTTGAACTCGATCATCGCCTCGCCGAGAGCGACGATGTCGGTCGCGGGCGAAACGCTCGTGGACGCGTGCACGCCGCCGATGTCGGTCGATGGCGGAGCCGTTGCGGACGCCTGCATCGCCGTGCGGCGCCGAGTCCTAGCGGTTTCGCGCCGGCAAGGCGGCGAATCCGCTGCGATACGCGGCGGCGACGGCGCGCACGTGTGAAGGATCGGCGCCCGGCTTGTAGAGGTTCGATCCGGTGCCGAATCCGGTGGCGCCTTCGGCCCACCACGGCGCCATGTTGTCGGGCCGGATGCCGCCGACGGCGAAGACGCGTGTTCCCACCGGCAGCACCGCGCGCCATGCCCGAAGCGCCGCCGGCATCATGGCTTCGGCTGGAAAGAGCTTCAGGCCGTCTGCGCCCGCCGCGAGCGCCGCGAACGCTTCCGTGGGTGTGGCAACGCCCGGCAGGCAGATCATTGCGTGCCGCTTGGCCTCGCGCACGACAGCGACGTCGGCGTGCGGCATCACGATCAGGCGACCGCCGGCTTCACGCACGCGCGCGACGTCGGCGATGTCGATGACCGTGCCTGCGCCGACCAGGCAGCTCGTTCCGTATGCGGTGGAAAGCGCGCGAATCGACGTGAACGGATCGGGCGAATTGAGCGGCACCTCGAGCACGCGAAATCCCTCGCCCGTCAACGCGTCTGCAATGGCCGGCACCTCGGCCGGCGTGATGCCGCGCAGCACCGCGACGAGCGGCAGCGGCGCCAGATAGTCGTCGAGCTTCGCGTCGTTCATCGAATCTCGAAGCCCGGCATGTTGTCCGCTTGCTGGATCATGAAACTCACGCCTCGACCGCCGCCGTAACGATGCCCGCGTGCACCGCGATGCGCCACAGGCCGTGCGCGGCCGCATCGGCGATGCCGCGCGCAGCGACGATGCCCGCATCGGCGAGCGCAAGTTCGTAGCGGTCGGCCAGCGCATCGGCGCCGATAACCCGCACGTGCGACGCGTCGACACCCGCGCGCTGCGCCCACGCGCGCGCGGCGCCGACCTCGCGGCCGATCAGCAGGCCCGACAGCCAGTCGGCGACCTCTTCCGAGCGGAGCGTAGCCGTCAGCGCGAGCGTGCGCGCGCCAAAAAGATCGTGCAGCAGCTCGCCGCCGTCAAGCCCGCGCGCGACACCGTGCGAGAACGCGTCGCGAATGAAGCGGCCCGGCTCGTGCCCCGCCAGGCGACCGAGCATGCTGTGATCGATCAGCACGCCGTAGAGCTCGCCCGTCATGAACGTCGCGAAATCGACGACGCGGCCATGCTCGACGCGTGCCCACTTGCTGTGGGTGCCCGGCAGAACTGCGAGCACGCGCTCGTTGCGGCCAACCGCGCCGAGCAGCTGCGTCTCTTCGCCGCGCATTACGTCCGCGATACCCGCCGCGTCGTGCGTGACGACACCGGGCACGATCGCGAGCTCGTCGTTCGGCACGCGCGCGAGCCGGTCGCCGAGCGCGGTCAGCGAAGCCGGGCATTCGACGTAAGGCGCCTCGACCCAGCCCTGGCGGCTGCCGATCATCCCCGATGCGATGCGCGGAACACGGATGTCCCATCCGGCGATCAGCTTCGCGAGCGCTGCATCGAAGCGGCCGTCGCGAACGTGCCGGATACCGATCGGCAGGTCGCGCCGCTCGACGATCTGGCCGCCGCCATCGAAGCGGTAGGCCCGCGCGGCGGACGTACCCCAATCGATGCCGACGAGCGCCGTGGGGGACACGCTTCGTTTCTACCAGCGGCCGGCGGCAGCGTCGTCGCTCGCGCGCGCTTCGATCCAGCGGTCGCCCTGCGGCGTCCGTTCCTTCTTCCAGAACGGCGCCCGCGTTTTCAGCATGTCCATCACGTATTCGCACGCATTGAAGGCCATGCCGCGATGCGCGCTCGTGATCACGACCAGCACGATCTGATCGCCGGGACGAAGTGTGCCGACCCGATGCACGACGAGCGCATCGAGAATCGTGAACCGCCGGCGGGCCTCGCCGAGAATGTCCACGAGCGCCTGCTCGGTCATGCCCGGATAGTGTTCGAGCGTGAGACCTGTCACCGGGGCGGCGTCGTTGACGTCGCGCACCGTGCCGATGAACGATGCGATGGCGCCGATGTCGGTGCGCCCTGCGCGCAGGTTCGCGATTTCGACCCCCGCGTCGAAATCGTCTGTTTGCACGCGAGCATGATCGCGCGCGTCATGTAGCGGCTCATGCGGGTTTCCGGGTGACGCGGCGCTCGCGCTCATCAGACCCCTAACCGCCCGTGACCGGCGGGAATATCGCGACTTCGTCGCCGTCGGCGACCGGATGGGTCGCGCCCACGAGCCGGTGGTTCACAGCAAAACGCACCGCGCGTCCCGGCGCCAGTTCGCTCGCCCAGGCGCCCCCGCGGCAGCGCAGCGCATCGAGGATCGCACCGACGGTGAGCGTGTCCGCAGCGAACTCGAGCGTCTCGCGCTCGCGGGCGAACGCCTCGCGCAACCGTGCGAGGTAGACGAGGCGGACGGAGACGAGGGTCGCGACGGAAGCTGTCTGCATGGCGAAGGCAAAAGCGGGCGGCGCCGCGCGAAAGCCGGGGCGCACAGGAATCTGATTGTACGACGCCCGGAGCGAGCGCCGGTTCGGAATGCGCCGTCGCGGCGCAAACCCTGCTCGCTAGAAGCGGAACTGCATCCCGAGTTGCACCTGGTCGGACTCGGGCAGGGGCCCGGCGACCGCTTCGCCAGCGAAGCGGCTGAAGCGCGCGTATTCGAGTCGCAGCCCCAGCGCCGGCGTGACGTCGTAGCGGACGCCCAGCCCGTAGTTGACGCCGTTGCGCAACGTCCGCGTTTCGCTCGGCGGCAAGGCCGCGAGCGCATACGCGGGCAGCGCGTCGCTCTGCGCATAGCCCAGCCGGCCGTACAGCGAGAAGCTTTTCTGGAACGACCAGCTCGTGTAGACGTCGGCGTTCCATGTCCGCGACGCGAGTGCCGGCGTCGATCCGAGCGATAGCCCGACGCCGCGCGGCGCGGTCGACGTGAGCGGCCGCAGCGTGTAGCGGTCAGCGGTCGACAGCGACGCTTCGACGGCGACGTCGTTGGCCCACCGGTAGCCACCAAATACGAGGCGCCGGCTGGCGGTATCGTCGCTGATCGGGGAGGCAAAGCGGCCCCATGTCGACGAGAGACGGCCCAGGTCGACGCCCGCGGCCTCGACCCCCGCATTGCGCAGCGCAACACCACCGTAGAAGCCCGCAGCTTGCGCCCCCGGCTGGGCGGCATGCTCCTGCGCGAATCCGAGCGGGGATGCCGCGAAAGCGGTGACAGCGGCGGCGGCGAGTGCGGCTTGGCGAATCATGAAGCTCGAATTCTACGTCCTGCGGCAGGCGGTCCGGCGACGTCCCGCGAGGTGGCGCAGGACATGATCCCGGATCGGTTACAAATGTCCAAGCTACGCCCGGAAGCCCACGCCGTCAATCGGGCACCGGCCAGGCGGCGGCGTGCTCGAAAACGAATGTGGCGATCGGCGCCGGGTCGTTCAAGGCGAACACCGGCAGGCGCTCGGAAAACCCTTCGGCGGGTTCGGCCGCCACGCCGACGATCGCCGGGTCGGACGGGTGCAGCAGCGGCTTGCCAACCGCTTCCCGCCATACCTCGACCTTCGGAATGGAGGCGCGCTTGTAGCCTTCAACGAGCGCGAGGTCGCAGGGAGAGAGGCGGTCGAGCGCCTGCGCGAGCGTCAATTCCGGCGCCCCGCGCAACTCGTGGATCAACGCAAAGCGCGCGCTCGAACTGACCAGCACCTCGGTGCAGCCCGCCATGCGATGACGATGCGAATCCTTGCCGGGCGTGTCGACGTCGAATGCATGGTGCGCATGCTTGACGAGCGAGACCGTCAAGCCGCGCGCAACGAGCAGTGGAACGAGGGCCTCGATCAGCGTGGTCTTGCCGCTGCCCGACCAGCCGGCGAAGCCGATGACGCGCACGCGGGCGTTTCAGGCGACCCGCTCGACGCGCCCCGCGCGCCAAGGGGCCGCCGTCACTTGTTCGCCCGCGTCCGCGGCGAGGCCCGCATGCGCGATCGCACCGTCCCACGTCATGACGCCCGCCGCGAGCGCCGCGTCCTGCTCGACCGCGTGCGCGATGCCAACATCCGAGAGCTTGCGCACATAGGGCAATGCGGCGCCCGCCAGCGCGAGCGACGCGGTCCGCGCAACGAGCGCCGGCATATTCGGAACCGCGTAATGCACGACGCCCTCCTCCACGTACGTCGGCTGCGACAGGCTCGTCATCCGCGACGTCTCGGCGATGCCGCCCTGGTCGATGCCGACGTCGACGATCGCGCTGCCGCCACGCATCGCACGCACGACGTCGCGCGGGATCAGTTTCGGCGACAGCCGACCCGGCTCGAGCACGCCGCAGATCACGAGATCGGCGCGGGCAATCGCGTCATGCAGGCCGGTGCGATCTTCGGCAAGCACCACGGTTTCGATGCGCTCATCGTTCTCGGCAAGTGCAGCAAGCCGTGAAGCGCCCCGCGAGAACACGGTCACGTCGCAACCGATGCGCGCGGCGACGCGCGCGGCCTCGCCCCCGACGTTGCCCGCGCCAACGACGATCACGCGCGCACCCGGAACGGTGTCGACGCCCGTGACCAGCGTGCCGTTGCCGCCTGCGTTCGTCATCAACGCCTGCGCGCCCGCGAGCGGCGCGAGGCGCCCTGCGATGCGCGACATCGGCGCGAGCAGCGGCAGCGCGCCGTGCGCGTCGCGAACCGTCTCGAATCCGATGACCCGCACGCCGGCCGCCAGCACAGCGTTGAGCAGCGCGCGATCGCGGTTCAACTGCGCGAACCCGAAAATCGTCGTGCCGCGCGAAAGCCGCGCGTATTCGGCGCGCTGCACTTCCTTCACCTTGACGATCAGCGGGCAGCGCCAGATCATCGCGGCGTCGTCGGCGAGCGTTGCGCCCGCGTCGCGATACGCATCGTCGGCGAAGCCGCTCGCCGCGCCGGCGCCCGCCTCGACGACGACCGCGTGTCCCGCGGCGACGAGCATCCGGGCACCATCGGGCACGACCGCGATGCGCTGCTCGCCGTCCTTGGTCTCGCGCGGGATGCCGATCTGCATGCGAAGCCCTATGCCAATGTCCTCGGAATTGTAGACTGGGGGAGGAGGCGCCCCCATATGGAGCCGATGAAGCATCCTCTCGTTACGTGGCGGGCGGCCAGCGGCGACGACGATCGCCACGGGCCGATCATCGAAGCGCTGGAGCGCGTACTGGCGGACATTCCCGCCGCGGGCACCGCGCGCGCCGAGTTGCCCGACAACGCCGCCAAGGCGATCGCGCGCCGCGCCGCGAAGCGTGCCGCCATGCTGTCGGGCTCCCTCGCGCTGCCGCCCGGCCCGTTGGGCTTTCTGACCGTGCTGCCGGACCTGTACCTGATCTGGCAGACGCAGCGGCAGATGGTCGCCGACATCTTCGGCGTATATGGGCGCAGCGCCGAACTCACGCGCACGCACATGCTGTATTGCCTGTTCCGACACGCGGCGAGCCAGGTGCTGCGCGACGTCGCGGTGCGCGGCAGCCAGCGCATCGCCATTCGCCAGCTTTCCGGCGGCGCGCTGCGCAATGCACTCGGCGGCGTCGGACGCTCGGTTTCGCAGCGTCTCGCGGGCAACGCGGCCGGCCGCTGGATTCCGCTCGCGGGCGCCGCGGCCGTGGGCGCCTACGCGTACTGGGACACGCTGCAGGTCGCGAAGACCGCGCAGCGGCTGCTGACCGCGCCGGTGAACGAAATCACGGACACCGAATAGCGGTGAACGCGATCGCGGACACCGAATAGGAATGTGCGGCCGCTACGAGCTGTCGAGCCATCCGGCCGCCATCGCGTTGGCCTTCGGGCTCGATCACCCGCCCGATATCCGTCCGCGCTACAACATCGCGCCAATGCAGCAGGTGCCCATCGTGCGTGTCGGCGCAGACGGCCGGCGCCAGCTCGTACAGGTCCGCTGGGGACTCGTGCCGCGCTTCGCGAAGGATCCGGCGATCGGCGCGCGCATGATCAACGCGCGCGGCGAGACGCTCGCGTCGCGCTCCGCGTTTCGCAACGCGTTTGCGCGTCACCGTTGCCTCGTTCCGGTCAACGGCTTCTATGAATGGCAGGCGACGCCAGCCGGCAAGCAACCGCTGCACATCGGCATGCCGGACGGCAGGCCGTTCGGCCTCGCCGGGCTCTACGAACGCTGGCTTTCGTCCGATGGCGACGTGCTCGACACGTGCGCGATCATCACGACGGCCGCCACCGGATCGGTCGCCGGCATGCACGACCGCATGCCGGTCATCGTGCACGACGGCGATTACACGCGCTGGCTCGACCCTGCGGATGCTGACGTCGCCGACCTCGTGCAGGGATGGTCGGACCCGCTGCGAGTCTATCCGGTGTCGACGCGCGTCAACGCGGTACGCAACGACGACGCGGCGCTCGTCGAACCCGTGCTTGCGGCTGCAAATGACGTCACATCTTCTACATCCGAAGCGGCGCCGACGTACGAAGAAGCTACCGACGAGGACCTGGCGCGCGAGCCGGTGCAGGAAGAGCTTTTCTAAGTTCGCCCGACATCGGCAAACATCGCGTGATCGGGCTCTACGCTGGCGCGCGCAGGAACGCGGCAATACTGTCCCAGAACACGGCGGACGCGCCGAGATCGTTGTGATTGGCGCCCGTGATCACCTGCCAGGTCTTCGGCCCCGCCCACGCGTCGAACAGCGCGCGCGAGCGCGCCGGCGACACGATCGTGTCGGCGTCGCCGACCAGCGCGAGCATCGGCGCGTGAATGCCGCGCGCGAGCGACGCCGCGTCGAAGCGATGGCGCAATAGCAGCGACACGGGTAACCACGGATAGTGCTTCCGGCCGACGGCGACGAGGCTGTCGAACGGCGACACGAGGATCACGCCGGCAACCGGTCGTGCCGCAGCGACGTGCACGGCAACCGCGGTGCCGAGGCTGCGACCGTGGACGACGATCCGTTTCGCATCGACGTCGCGGCGCCGTGCGATCGCATCGTAGATCGCGAGCGCGTCCTGCGTCAGCGCCTGCTCCCCCGGTTCGCCTCCACTTTTGCCATAGCCGCGATAGTTGAAGGTCGCCAGCGCGTAATCGTGCGGCCAGCGCGCGTCGGCCAACGTCCACGACGCTTCCTCCGCGTTGCCGCCGAAATAGATGATGACGGGCGCAGGAGCAGCAGCGCTCGGGACGAAAAAGCCCGCCAGTCGCGTGCCGTCCGCTGCGGTCACGTCGAGCGCAACCGTGCGCGCGGGCAGATGCGCGATCGATTCGAGCGGTTGCGGAAAGAAGATCAGGCGCTCCTGCGCCCACCACGCCAGCGCACAAACGCCTGCGGCGAGCACCGCTGCCGCAATCAGCAACTCGGTCACTTTGCGCGCAATCGTCAGGGGCGTTAAGGCTCCACGCGCGCGCCCGCGTCGATCCACGCGCCGAGCCGCGCGCGCTCTTCGTCCGTCATGTTCGTCAGGTTCCCGAGCGGCATCGCGCGCGACGCGACGGCCTGCTGCCGGATCGCGGCCGCGTGCTGCGCGATCTGTGCGGGCGTCTCGAGCACGACGCCTTTCGGCGCCACTGCGATTCCTTCCTGGCGAGGCCTGTCCGCATGGCACGCGACGCAACGCGCCTCGACGATGGCCTGCACGTCGCGAATCGAGACATTGCCGCCGCCGCCTTGCCACCCGGGCGCGATGGCCACCGCAAGCGCGAGCGTGGCGATCGCGGCGGTCACCGGTATCGCCCACACGGTGCGCCCGCCATGACGCAGGTTGAAAAAATGCCGCACGTACGCCGCGAGCAGCAACAGGGCCACCAGCACGAGCCACGCCCGCGGATGGCCGTACGTCATCGGATAGTGGTTGCTGATCATCGTCAGCAAGACCGGCAGCGTGAAATAGTTGTTGTGCACCGAGCGCTGCTTGCCGCGCAGTCCGTACACGGGATCGGGCGCGCGTCCCTGCTCCTTCGCCACAACCAGCTGGCGCTGCCCCGGAATGATGACGAACAGCACGTTCGCGGCCATGATCGTGCCGAGCATCGCGCCGACCTGCAGATACATCGCGCGCCCGCTCAGCACCTTCGACAGCCCCCAGGCGACCAGCGCGAAGAACACCACGAGCGCGATCCCGAGCACGCGCTCGCGCGCGAAGCCGAGGCGCTTGCACAACTGGTCGTAGAAGACCCAGCCGCCGACGAGCAGCGCAGCGGAGAGAACGACCGCGTGCCATGGGGCGATCGCGGCCACGCTGCGGTCGATCATGTACGTACCGGCGTGCCACCAATACAGCACGACGAGCAGCGCGAAGCCGGAGAGCCACGTCGAATACGCTTCCCACTTGAACCAGTGCAGCGGCGAAGGCAGCGCCGTTGGCGCCACGCGAAATTTTTCGACGTGGTAAAAGCCGCCGCCATGGATCGCCGACAACTCGCCGCCGATGGCGTCAGGCGCATCGCGCGCGTCGCGCGGCGGCAGCAGGTGGTTGTCGAGCCAGATGAAGTAAAACGACGCGCCGATCCACGCGATGCCGGTGATGACGTGCACCCAGCGGATCAGGAACTGCAGCCACTCGCCGGCGTAGGCTTCCATGCAATTCGGAGGGCGGGCTGCGCGATGTTCGAAGAAATGAGCGGCGGCCTTTGCGTGCCGCGAACGCGGCATTGTATGCTGCCGATCGCACTCCCGAGCGACATGACGACGATGCCCGGCTTGCTGCCCGATGACGACTATCCGCGCGACATGCGCGGTTACGGCGCGACGCCGCCGCATCCGCGCTGGCCGGGCGGCGCGCGCGTCGCGCTGCAGTTCGTGCTGAACTACGAGGAAGGTGCGGAGAACAGCATCCTGCACGGCGATGCCGCGTCGGAAACGTTCCTGTCGGAGATCATCGGCGCAGCCGCGTTCGCCGATCGTCACCTGTCGATGGAATCGCTCTACGAATACGGCGCGCGCGCCGGCGTGTGGCGCGTGCTGCGTCTTTTCGCCGCGCACCGTATGCCGCTCACGATTTTCGCCGTGGCGATGGCGCTCGCACGCAATCCCGGAGTTGCCGACGCGTGCGTCGCCGCCGGGCACGAGATCGCGAGCCACGGCCTGCGCTGGATCAGCTACCAGAACGTCGACGAGGCCACCGAGCGCGAGCACATGGCGCGCGCCGTCGAGACGATCGAGCGGCTGACCGGCGCAAGACCCGTCGGCTGGTACACGGGACGCGACAGCCCGCGCACCCGCCGGCTCGTCGTCGAACACGGCGGCTTCGTCTACGACGCGGACAGTTACGCGGACGACCTGCCGTACTGGACCGAGGTGAAAACGAGCGACGGCATGAAGCCGCACCTCGTCGTTCCGTACACGCTCGACTCGAACGACATGCGCTTCGCCACAGCGCAGGGCTTCAACAGCGGCGACCAGTTCTTCGCGTATTTGCGCGACGCGTTTGACACGCTGTACGCCGAGGGCGATCCGCGCGGCCTGAACGCGCCGAAGATGCTGTCGATCGGGCTGCACGCGCGCCTGGTCGGGCGCCCGGGACGCATCGCAGCGCTCGTGCGCTTTCTCGATCACGTTGCGCGGCACGAGGACGTTTGGATCGCGCGTCGCATCGACATCGCACGGCACTGGATCGCCGTGCATCCGTACGCGCGCTGAATAGCGTCAAAGACGAATTTCCAGGCGAGCGTGTCTCGACCCGCGGGCGCCAGGTCCGGAAATTCGTCTGACCCTATTTAGCGGCCGAACAGCTTTCCGAGCGCTTTCCCGACTTCCCGACCGACGTCCTTCGGCAGGCTGGCGTCAGGCGCGGCCTGCCGATCGCGTTGCGCAGGCACCGTCTCGCGCGGCACCTTGCCGCTTTGCGCGATCGCGCACGGCGAAGACGACTCGCCGGCGGGTGCGACCAGCGCGCGCCCGAGCGCCTCGATGCCGCCGCCTTGCGCGCCGATGATGCCGAGCTTCGCGATCATCTGCGCCGTTTGCGCGGCGTCGATTTCCACTGCCGGCTTCGTGAACGGTCCGCGAATGCGCACGAGCCCCGCGAGTTGCGACACGTCGACCTTGATGCCTTCGCGGATCTGCGGCTTGACCGACAGATCGAGTGTCTCGTTGCGGAAATCGAGCGTACCGCTGGCCGACGCCGCGATCTTCGCCGTCTCGAGTGCGATCGAGCGGTCGACGCTGGCAACGCCGTTGGAAAGCGGCAGCCGCACGACCGCGCACCGCAACTCGGTCGCCGCGTCGACCGAGCGGAACGGATCGAGCGCAGCCGCGACCTGCGAAGCGGCCGACGGCTCCTGCGTGCTTTCGCGCGCGAGCGTCGCCGGTCCCGCCACGACGAGGATCGTTCCGCTCATCGTGCTCGCGACCGCGTGCGGCGTCATGCCGCGGCCGGTTATGTCGATGTTCGCGCGCACCTTGCCGCCGCGAATGTCGCGTTGAATGCCGGCGGCCGCAGCGAGCTTCGGAAGGTCGAGCTCCTGCGCGGCGAGCTGCAGGCGCACGGCGGGGGAATCCACGCGACGCGCATCGATGTCGACCTGACCGGTGAGCGAGCCCCCGAGTACCGCCTTCGCCGCGAAATCGACGTCCGTCTTCGCATCCGCGGAGGTCACCTTCGCCGCCACGCTGCTAATCTTCTGGCCGTTCTTCAATTCGAGCGTGCCGATCGTGAGCCTGCCTTCACCGTCGAAGGCGCCCAGCATGCCGAGCGGAAGCGGCGCATCGGGGACGATGAAGCGGTTATCCGGCGCAGGCTGCGCAGGCGCGTTCGGACCCCCGCCTGCCTTTGACGCGCCTGCATCGGCGCTCGGCTTCGTCGCGGCTTGCGCTCTCGGAAGCGCGGCAAGCGACAGCACCGGAACGTCCAGGGCGAACGCATAATGCGTCTTCGCACCTTCCGTCGTGCTCTGCAAGCGACCTTTCGCCGCGATTGCTCCGTAGTCGAGCGCGAGATCGTCGAGCGTGGTCGTCGCACCAGCCTTCGCGATCTTCGTCGTCATTCGCAGCTTCTGCCCGTCGACCTCGCCTTTCAGCGCCAGCGGATAGGGCCACTGGTGCGCCAGCCACTGGCTCGGCGGACCGAGCTCGCCTTCGAGCGTCACCGGCACGTCGTCGACGCGACCTCGGAAGTCGACAGCCGCAGGCGACGCGAGATCGCGCGCACGCAGGCTGAAGCGGTCGATGGCCGCGACCGTGACCTTACCCGACGCGCCGTTGCGGTACGTAAGCGTGCCGCGCTGGATTTCCAGATTGCCGACACCGAACGCTGCACCTGCCGCGGCCGGCTGCGTGCCTGAAGGAGCCGATGGCGCGGACGATGTCGAAAACTCCCAGTTGCCGCGACCCGATGCATCGGTCTCGAGCGTGATCGTCGGCTCGACCAGCGTGAATCGCGTCACTTCGAAGCGCCGCGACAGCAGCGGCAGCAGCGCGATCTGCGCCTCGACGCGCTTCGCCGTCAGCATCTGCGGCGTCTTCGACCACGGCGCATTGCCGAACGAGACGTCGGGCAGCACGATCTTCGGCTCGAGCGAAACGGAGATGTCGACCGGGCCGCCGATCGCGAGCGTCCGGCCGGTCTCCGCCTTGACACGCGCCGCGAGGGGCGAAACGAAGCGATTCGGGTCGACGGTGGCGACGGCGATCGCGACCGCGATCAGCAGCAGCGCAACGAGCCCACCGGCGGCGCCGAGGATCAGAAGTGCGGTGCGGCGCATTGCATCATTCTAGACCCTCGCTCGCGTACACTTCACGCTCATATCCGCTATCACGAGGTACGCACGATGAAACGCCGTCTTCTCCTTGCATTGTTCGCGTGGTCGCTGGTCCCGGTGTCCGCACACGCGCATCACGGCTGGAGCGAATACGATGCGAGCCAGACGCTGACGCTCACCGGCACGATCGAGGAGGCCGGGTACGAGCATCCGCATGGCTACGTGAAGCTCAAGACGCCGACGAAAACGTGGATCGCGGTGCTCGCGCCGCCGTCGCGCATGGACAACCGCGGGCTGTCGCGCGAGGCGCTGAAGGTCGGTGCGACGGCGACGGTCGTCGGCTATCCGAACCGCAACAAGCCCGACGAGATGCGCGCCGAGCGCATCACGATCGGCGGCAAGACGGTCGAACTGCGCTGACTTCTCCATGCCGACCGGCATGCACGCCGTCGAAGCGACTGGCCTCGGTCGCTTCATGCGCGAGGCGCTATGGGCGTATCCGGCGGTCGAGACCGTGCACATCGTCGGCCTCGCGCTGCTGTTCGGATCGATCGCGATCGTCGATCTGCGCCTGCTGGGCGCCGGGCGGCGCATTCCAGCCGCCGCGCTCGTCGGTTACGCTGTCCCGTGGTCGCTGCTGGGATTCGTCGTCGCCGCGTGCTCGGGCCTGATGATGTTCACCGCGCACGCGAGCGAGTTCCTCGAGCAGCCGGTGTTCCTGCTCAAGATGACCCTTATCCTGCTCGCGGGCATCAATGCCGCGCTATTGCGCGTCGGTGTCGTGCAGCGCGCATCGTCGTGGCCCGCCGATGCCGCGCCGCCGACCCGCGTGCGCTTCGCGGCGGCGCTGTCGCTCGCGCTGTGGATCGGCGTGATCGCGTGCGGAAGATTGCTCGCGTACTTCTAGGCATCCTCTGCATGGCTTGCGCGGGGGCCACGGGCTGTACAGAGGCTCCGTAGCTCGCCGAGCGAGCGGGCAACGCCGCGACGAAGTATCCTAGCGCCGCCAGATCACGGGATGCTCGGCGATGGAAGCAGTGCCGGACGACGAGAATGCGCGCAGCGGCGACCCGGACGGCCTGGCCTCGCGCCTTGCGCGCGCCGAGGCACGGACGCGCGATGTCGAAGAGCGCTATGCACTCGCGACATCCGCGGCGCTGGAAGGCATCTACGAATGGGTGATCGACGCCGGTCAGCTCGTCCTCAGCGAGCGGGCCCGTCAATTCTTCGCGCTCGCCGACGATCACCTGACGCCGGCAGCGTGGAACGCGCGGATCCATCCTGACGATTTCGCCGGCTACCGTGCGGCGATCGTCGCGCACTTCAAGAAGTACGCGCCGAATCTCGAGCACGAGTACCGGATTCGGGATGCCGATGGCGGCTACCGCTGGATTCTCGATCGCGGCGTCGGCGTGCGTGACGTGGCCGGCCGGGTCACGCGGGTCGTCGGCGCGCTGAGCGACGTCAACGACCGCAAGCTGGCCGAGATCAGCCTCGCAGCAGCGCGCGATCGGGCCGAGACGGCGCTTCGCGAGCAGAGCGCGGTCAGCGAGATCCTGCGCCTCATGAGCGGTTCGCCGAACGACGCACAGCCGGTGTTCGACCTGGTCGCGCGGCGCGCGGGTTCGCTGTGCGGCGCCGAAGTCGCCATCGTGTCGAGGTACGACGGCGGACGCTCGATCGAGCTTGCGGCCATCCACGGCGTCATTCCCGATGCGGTCAGCGTCATACGCACGCTCTACCCGATGGAGGTGGCCGCCGAATCGCTGACCGCGCGCGCGGTCCGCCGCGGCGAAGTCGTTCACGTTGCGGACGTGCTCGCCGATCCCGACTACGGGCTCAAGCCATTCGCGCGTACTGCGCATTTCCGGGCCGGGCTCGCCGTGCCGATCATGCGCGAGCGGCGCGTGCTGGGAACGATCTTCGTGGGGCGCGATGCCCCCGGCGCGTTCGGCGACTCCGAGGTGGTGCTGGTGAAAGCGTTTGCCGATCAGGCCGCGATCGCCATCGAAAACGCGCGCCTGTTTCGCGAGATCGACGACAAGAACCGGCAGCTCGAGGTCGCGAGCCGGCACAAGAGCGAGTTCCTCGCGAGCATGTCGCACGAACTGCGTACGCCGCTCAACGCGATCATCGGCTTTTCCGAAGTGCTCTCGGAACGGATGTTCGGCGACGTCAACGCCAAGCAGGCGGAGTACCTGAGCGACATCCAGGAGTCGGGCCGTCACCTGCTGTCGCTGATCAACGATATCCTCGATCTGTCGAAAATCGAGGCGGGACGCATGGAGCTCGAGCGCTCGGAGTTCGGGCTCGCCAGGGCAATCGAGCAGACGCTGCTCCTCGTGCGCGAGCGTGCCGAGCGCCGCGGGATCGCACTGCGTGTCGCCCTCGACGACGATCTGGGCACGATCGTCGCTGACGAGCGCAAGGTCAAGCAGGTGCTGCTCAACCTGCTCTCCAATGCGCTGAAGTTCACGCCCGAAGGCGGGACGATCGACGTTCGGGGCCGCGTGCGGGATGGCGATGCCGAAATCTCCGTCGCCGATTCCGGCGTCGGCATCGCGCCGGAGGATCAGGACGCCGTGTTCGAGGAGTTCCGACAGGCAGGGTCGGCCGCGCAGAAATCCGAAGGCACGGGACTCGGCCTCGCGATCTCGAAGCGCATTGTCGAACTGCACGGCGGCTGCATTTCTCTCGTCAGCATGCCGGGCGTGGGGACGACCTTCGCGTTCCGCTTGCCGCTCCCGCGCGACTTTGGGCCGCGCGGACACGCGATCTGACGCGTACGGGTGCCGCCTAGCGAAACGCCGAGTTCACCGCGGCCAGTGCCGCGTTTCCCGGCACGAGGTCGGCGTCGCCGAGCGCATTGAGCGGCGTGTCGACGGTCGACAGCGCCGCATGCATGTCGCGGCTGTCGGCGTCGACGTAAAGCAGTCCGGTCACGACCTCCCCGCGCGCCCGATGCGATTCGAGATACGCCATTGCGCCGACCTTGTCAGACGGATCGTAAGCCGCGTCGATCTTGTGCAGCCGCACGAGGCCGCCGTCGTGCATCACGACGTCGCGAACGCTGCCCTCCGGGTATTCGACGGCGATCGGCGTGCGCTCCGGCAAGAAGTCGAGGCGATTGACCGCTTCGTTGTGCTCGCGCACGTAGTCGTAGCTTTTTGTCGACCCCGGGTGGTTGTTGAACGCGACGCACGGGCTGACGACGTCGATGAATGCGGCGCCACGATGCGCCACCGCGGCCTTCAAAAGCGGAACGAGCTGCGCCTTGTCGCCGGAAAAGCCGCGGGCGACGAACGTGGCGCCGAGCGCAAGCGCGAGCAGCACAAGGTCAATCGGCTCGTCGCTGTTCGTCGCGCCGCGCTTGCTCTTGCTGCCCTTGTCGGCCGTCGCGGAAAACTGGCCCTTCGTGAGGCCATAAACGCCGTTGTTCTCGACGACGTACACCATGTTGACGCCACGGCGCAGCACGTGCGCGAACTGGCCGAGGCCGATCGACGCCGAATCGCCGTCGCCCGACACGCCGAGGTAGATCAGGTCGCGGTTGGCGAGCGCCGCGCCGGTCAGCACCGACGGCATGCGGCCGTGCACGCTGTTGAAGCCGTGCGAATTGCCGAGGAAGTACGTTGGCGTCTTCGACGAGCAGCCGATGCCGGACAGCTTGGCGACGCGATGCGGCGCGATGTCGAGCTCGTAGAACGCCTGGATGATGGCGGCGGAGATCGAATCGTGGCCGCAGCCCGCGCACAGCGTCGAGATCGCGCCTTCGTAATCGCGGCGCGTGTAGCCGAGCGCGTTCCTGGGCAGCGCCGGATGGTGGATCTTCGGTTTGGCGAGATAAGTCATCGATTCACGCGGCGCGGCCGCCGGTCTTGCGTGAACGCAGCGGGGTGACGTTGTAGAGGCGGGCCTTCTCGCCGATCTCGCGCGTGATGAAGCGCGCCGTGATCGGCGTGCCGTCGTAATGCAGCACCGACGTGAGCTTCGCCGGATCGATCCCGCATTCGTTGACGAGCAGCATTTTGAGCTGCGCGTCGCGGTTCTGCTCGACGACGAACACGTGGTCGTGCGCCGCGACGAATTCGGGAATCGAGTCGTCGAACGGGAACGCGCGGATCCGCATGCGGTCGAGGTGGATATCCTTGCGCGCGAGCTCGACGAGCGATTCCGCCATCGCCGCGCCCGTCGATCCGAACCAGATCACGCCCGCGCTGGTCGGCTCGACCGCGCGCTCGATCACCGGCTTCGGCACGAGCCCCTTCGCAGTCTCGAATTTCCGCAGCAGCCGCTGCATGTTGTCGACGTACGCCGGGCCCTCCTCGGTGTAGCGCGCGTAGCGGTCCTTCGTCGTGCCGCGGGTGAAATAGCTGCCGCGCGCCGCGTGCGTGCCTGGATACGTGCGGTACGGAATGCCATCGCCGTCGACGTCGAGATAGCGTCCGAAGTCGCGACCCGCATCGAGGTCGGCGGCCGTCATCACCTTGCCGCGATCCATGCGCCGCGCATCGTCCCAGGCGAGCGGCGGAACGAGCCAGTCCTGCATGCCGATGTCGAGGTCGAGCATTACGAACACGGGCGTCTGCAGCCGGTCGGCGAGATCGAACGCCAGCGCGCCGAACTCGAAGCACTCCCTCGGATCCTCGGGCAGCAGAAGCACGTGCTTCGTGTCGCCGTGCGACGCGTACGCGCACAGCAGCAGATCGGCCTGCTGCGTTCGCGTGGGCATGCCGGTCGACGGGCTGCCGCGCTGAACGTCGAACAGCACGGCCGGGATCTCGGCGAAATAGGCGAGGCCCAGGAACTCCTGCATCAGCGAGATGCCGGGGCCGGACGTCGCCGTGAATGCGCGCGCGCCGTTCCACGCCGCGCCGATCACCATGCCGATCGACGCGAGCTCGTCCTCGGCCTGCACGATCGCGTAGCGGTTGCGACCGCTCTCGCGGTCGCCGCGGAACTTGCGGCACCATTTCGCAAAGCTTTCGGCAAGCGACGACGACGGCGTGATCGGATACCACGCTGCGACCGTCGCGCCACCGTACACGGCACCGAGCGCCGCCGCATCGTTGCCGTCGATGAAGATGCGATCACCGACCGCGTCGCGCGGGGCGATCGACAGCCCGATCGGACACACGAAGTTCGCGAGCGCGTAATCGCGACCGAGATGCAGCGCCTTGCGGTTGGAATCGAGCAGCGCCTCCTTGCCTCGATACTGCTCGGAGAACAGGCGCTCGATGGCGGCTGGATCGATGTCGAGAAGCGCGGAGAGCGCGCCGAGGTAGATGATGTTCTTGAAGAGCTGACGCTGCCGGGGGTCGCTGTACGAGGCGTTGCAAATGGCGGTGAGCGGCACGCCGAGCGCCGTCACGTCGTCGCGGAACTTCGCCGGCGGCAGCGCCTTCGTCGAATCGTAGAACAGGTAGCCGCCCGATTCGATCTCGGCAACGTCCTTGTCCCACGTCTGCGGATTCATCGCGACCATCAGGTCGACGCCTCCACGGCGTCCCCGCCACCCCGCCTCGACGACGCGGACCTCGTACCACGTCGGCAGGCCCTGGATGTTCGACGGGAAGATGTTGCGCGCCGCCACCGGAACGCCCATCCGCAGGATCGCCCGGGCGAACAGCCCGTTCGCCGACGCGGAACCCGAGCCGTTGACGTTCGCGAATTTGACGACGAAGTCGTTGACGCGGGCAATCGGCTTCACGCGTGCATCCATGTCTTCAGCCGCTCTAGTCCGCCGCCATACCGACTTCGGCGCGCTGCGGCTTGCCGCGAGCACGCACACGGTCGTCGGCATGGGCGATGTCGAGCAGGAACTTCTGCATGTCCCATGCGCCGGTCGGACAGCGCTCCGCGCAGAGACCGCAGTGCAGGCAGACGTCTTCGTCCTTGACCATCACACGGCCGGTGTGCACGGGACTCGAAATGTAGAGCGCCTGCTCGACGTTCGAAGCCGGCGCCATCAAGCGCGTGCGCAGATCGGTTTCGTCGCCGTTGGCCGTGAACGTGATGCAGTCCATCGGGCAGATGTCGACGCACGCATCGCACTCGATGCACAGCTTGTCGCTGAACACCGTCTGCACGTCGCAGTTGAGGCAGCGCTGCGCTTCCGCATAGGCGAGCTTCGGGTCGAAACCAAGCTCGACCTCGGTGCGGATGTCCTTCAGCGCGATCACCGTGTCCTTGAGCGGCACGCGATAGCGGCGATCGCCGTGGATGCCGTTGTCGTAGCTCCACTCGTGGATGCCCATCTTCTGCGACATCAGGTTCACGTGCGGCGGCGGCCGCCGGTCGAGCGGCTCGCCGCGGCAGTGCAGATCGATGGAGATCGCGGCGTCGTGGCCGTGTGCGACCGCCCAGATGATGTTCTTCGGCCCGAACGCGGCATCGCCGCCGAAGAATACGCCCGCGCGCGTCGACGCCATCGTCGTGGGGTCGACGACCGGCATCCCCCAGTCGTCGAACGACAGCCCGAGATCGCGCTCGATCCACGGAAAGGCGTTCTCCTGCCCGATCGCCACCAGCACGTCGTCGCACGGAAAATGCACGGGCGGCTCGCCGGTCGGCACGAGCTGGCGGCGTCCGCGCGCGTCACGCTGCGCCGCAACCTTCTCGAACCGCACGCCGGTCAGGCGTCCGTTGTCATGCGTGAACTCGAGCGGCACGAGAAAGTTGTGGATCGGAATCCCCTCGTGCATCGCGTCTTCCTTCTCCCACGGCGACGCCTTCATCTCGTCGAAACCGGAACGCACGACGACGTGCACTTCGTCGCCGCCAAGGCGCCGCGAGCTGCGGCAGCAGTCCATCGCGGTGTTGCCGCCGCCCAGCACGACGACACGCTTGCCGATCTTCGTCGTATGGCCGAACGACACCGACGACAGCCAGTCGATGCCGATATGGATGTTGGCCGCCGCCTCGCGCCGGCCGGGGACGTCGAGATCGCGTCCGCGCGGCGCGCCGCTGCCGACGAACACCGCGTCCCAATGCTCGCCGCCGTCGGCGGCCAGCAGCTTCGCGAGCGAATCGACGCGCGCACCGCCGCGAAATTCGATGCCCCCCTCGAGGATGTAGCCGACCTCCTCGTCGATCACGCGGTCGGGCAGCCGGAATTTCGGGATCTGCGTGCGCATCATTCCGCCGGCCTGCGGATCGGCGTCGAACACGACGCACTCGTAGCCGAGCGGCGCGAGATCCCGCGCAACCGTCAGCGACGCCGGCCCGGCGCCGACGAGCGCAATTCGCTTGCCGTTGCGTGTTTTCGTCGCCTTGGACAGGCGCGGCCGGATGTCGTCCTTGTAATCGGCGGCGACGCGCTTCAGACGGCAGATCGCGACGGGCTCCGGCTTCGCGTCCACGCGGCGATGCTCGGGCGAGCCTTCCTCGACGCGGCCGCGGCGGCAAGCCGGCTCGCACGGACGGTCGCACGTGCGCCCGAGAATGCCGGGGAACACGTTCGACTTCCAGTTGACCATGTAGGCATCGCCATAGCGACCCGCGGCGATGAGCCGGATGTACTCGGGGACCGGCGTGTGGGCGGGGCACGCCCACTGGCAATCGACGACCTTGTGGAAATAGTCGGGATGCGCGATGTCCGTCGGCTTCAATCCGGCTCCTGGGGCCCCTGGGGTTCGG
>DATEIQ010000284.1:0-3685 GCA_035278845.1 Casimicrobiaceae bacterium
GTTCGACTTGCTCGGGGCCGGCGACGCCGGCATGACGGTCACCGACAGTTACGCGATGCTGCCGGCCGCGTCGGTCTCCGGCTTCTATCTCGCGCATCCCGACGCGCGCTATTTCGCCGTCGGCAAGATCGGCGAAGACCAGCTCGCCGATTACGCGGCGCGCAGCGGCATCGACATTGCGGCGGCGCGGCGCCTGCTGGCCCCGAACCTGCAGTAAGTAGGGTCAGAGACGACTTTCCGCGGCGCGACGCTGCGAATCGCATCACCCGTTCGCGGAAAGTCGTCTCTGACCCTACTTACGGCGGCAACGTGAAGGCCGCGGGCAGCAAATCGGCCAGCGTGTGCTGCATGCGCGCGGGTCCGTCGCACACGCTGCGAACGACGGCATCGCGCCCGAATTCCGCGATCACCTGGCGACAGGCGCCGCAGGGCGTCGCGGGCGCCGCGGTGGGCGTGTAGATCGCGACGGCGACGATCGCTTTCGCGCCGTCGCCCACCGCGCGAAAGATGGCGTTGCGCTCCGCGCAGATCGTGAGCCCGAACGACGCGTTCTCGACGTTGCAGCCAGCGGCGATCGCACCGTCGGTGGTAAGCACCGCGGCGCCAACGGCAAACCGGCTGTAAGGGCAGTGCGCGTTCGCGGCGGCCGCGCGTGCGGCGCGCTCGAGGCGCTGCCAATCGGGTTCGTTCATCGAGGTCTCGCTCCGGTCGTTCGGCAACTAGCACCGGCATTGCGCACCGAAAATTCGCGTTGCGTCGCTTGTCGGCGGGCCGGTACAGTATGCCTGCGGCATGCCCGCGCTCGCGGGCGCCCCGGATGCGAATCTTGCCCGAATCCACGACGCTGACGTTCCTGTTCACCGACATCGAGGGCAGCACCGCGATGTGGGAAGAGCAGCCTGAGCAGATGGCGCAGGCGATGAGCCGCCACGATGCGCTGCTGCGCGATTGCGTCCAGCGGCACGACGGGCGCATCGTCAAGACAACGGGCGACGGCATTTACGCGGTGTTCGAAAAGCCTGCCCATGGCCTCGCCGCGGTCCTCGATATCCAGCTCGCCCTGCTCGATCCCGCGACGACAGCCGGCATTGCACTGCGCGTCCGTTGCGGCCTGCATGCCGGCCTGGTGCAGGCACGGGACAACGACTATTTCGGCAGCACGGTGAACCGCGCGGCGCGAATCATGAATGCGGCGCATGGCGGACAGATCCTGGTGTCGCAGGCACTCGCCGACGAGTTCGCCGATGCACTGCCGGCGCACGTCACGCTCAAGAGCCTTGGTGCCGTTCGCCTCAAGGGATTGGCAGCCTCCGAAGCGGTGTTCCAGGTCGTCCATCCGCGGCTCTATCAGAATTTCCCGGCGCTGCGAGAGCTCGAGGCGACGCCGAACAACCTGCCGCAGCAGCTCACGTCGTTCATCGGCCGGGAGCGCGAGCGGCATGAAATCGAAGAGATGCTGCACGGCGCACGGCTGCTGACGCTCCTCGGCATGGGTGGTCTCGGCAAGACGCGGCTCGCGCTGGCGGTCGGCACGAACGTCATGGACTCGTACCCGGACGGTGTGTGGTTCGTCGATTTGCAGATGATTCGCGACGATGCGCTCGTCGCAGGTGAGGCGGCGCGGGTTCTCGGCGTGCGAGAAGAGCCTGGCCGACCGCTGATCCAGACGCTCACCGCACATCTGCGGACTCGCAAGTCGATGCTGATCCTCGACAACTGTGAGCAGGTGGTCGATGCCTGTGCGGAGCTCGTCAATGCGATCCTGCGCGGAGCGCCCGACGTTCGTGTAGTGACCACGAGTCGCATCGCGTTGCGGGTGCCGGGGGAGCAGACCTATATCGTCCAACCGCTGCCGGTGCCGATGCGCACCGAAAGCCTGGACGCGCTTCGGAAGTCGACGGCGGTGCAGCTCTTCGTCGAGCGAGCGAGACTGCACAAGCCGAGCTTTGCCCTGACCGAGCGCGAGGCGCCTGCAGTCGCGGAGCTCGTGTTCCGCCTCGAAGGCATTCCACTGGCGCTCGAGCTCGCGGCCGCGCGTGTGCGAACGCTGACCGTTCCCGACATCAACAAGCGGCTCAACGACCGCTACAAGATTCTCACCGGGGGAGACAGGACGCTACAGGCGCGCCAGCAGACGCTGCGCGCGCTCGTGGACTGGTCGTACGACCTGCTCGAAGAAGGCGAGCAGGTGCTGTTGGCACGATTGTCGGTATTCGCAGGCGGGTTCGGGCTTGCGGCGGTCGAGACAGTGTGCGGCGTCGATCCGTTGACGGCCGAGGACGTGCTGGACGTCGTCACTTCGCTCGTCGAGAAATCGCTGCTGCGCGTCGAGGAAGGCGAAGACGGTGCGCGCTATCGGTTGCTCGAAACGATCCGCGATTACGCGCGCGAGAAGCTGATCATGCGCGACGAGCTGTTCAAGCTCGCCGCTACGCATTGCGCCTATTACTTCGTCATGGCGAAGGCTGCGAATAGCGGATCGAAGGGTGCGGAGCAAGGGGAATGGAACCGGCGCGTGGAAACGGAGCTCGACAACATCCGCGCCGCGATCGGCTACGCGCTCGAGGGAGGCGGTGATCCGATCATTGCTGTCAAGTTCGGAGTGGCACTTCAGGGATTCTGGACTCTGCGCGGCTATGCGACCGAAGGTCGGCGCTACGTTCGCGCCGCGCTCGCCCTACCGGAGGTCCAGGGGTCCGATGTCGCGCACGCCTGGGCGCTCTACGTCGGTGCAGCACTTGCCGACGGGCAAGGCAATCACGTCGAGGCGAAGGGCATGCTGGAAGCTTGCCTCGCTCTGCGGCGCAAACTGAGCGAACCCATCGACGTCGCCGCCACGCTGTCGACGCTGTCACTCGTGCGGCTGCACGCCGGCGACGCCGAAGGCGCGTTCACCGGCGAGCAGGAAGCGCTCGATCTCTTCCGCCAGATCGACAATCCGATCGGTGAAGCGATCGGCCTGCTTCACCTCGGCCAGATTCACGCGTACGTCGGCGACGAGCGCAAGGCGATCGAACACCTCGAGCAATGCCTCGCAATTGCACAGAGGATCAAGTATTCCGAGGTCGAGAGCGAATGCGAAGTGAATCTGGGCGAGCTCGCGCTCGGTGCGAACGACGTCGCCGCGGCAAGCAAACGGTTTTCGCGGGCGCTCGTCGTCTCCCAGGACGCGGGCGACAGGCGCAGCGAAGCGACGGCGCTGTGGTGGATGGGAAAGCTGGAGCGCGTGCGAGGCGACTGGGATGCGGCGCGCGTTCGACTCGGTGGGGCGCTACGGGCATTCCGCGCGTTCGAGATGAACGAGGAGTTGCTCGGGTGCCTGGAGGATCATGCGGGGCTATGGCATTCGCTCGGCCAGGATGTGGAGGCGGTCCGAATGCATGCGGCCGTCGAAGCGTCTCGCCGACGTCTGGCCCTTGCGCGACCGCCGCGCGCTGAGGCGCGGATCCGCGCCAGCGTGGCGAGCCTGCGTGCGAGCCTCGGCGATCTCGCCTTCGACACCGCATGGTCGGCCGGTACAGGTTGGGAAATCAGCGAGGCGGCGGATGTGGCGCTCGCCGTCGCGCCCGAGGCGGCCATCGCGTAGGGGGAGGCCCCGTTAGCCGAGACTGCGGAAGGCGTGCGCAGCCAGATCATGCACCGCGCCGGCCCGGTCACCCGGGCCGGCGCGGGCGGTCTACGCCGT
>DATEIQ010000285.1:0-24304 GCA_035278845.1 Casimicrobiaceae bacterium
CGCTTCCCGTTCGATCGGCGGCGCGGTGGGCGCCTGCGCGCCGCCCGCAGCCTGCACGTCGAGGATGCCCTGTGCGCCGATCATGAGATGCGCGAAGGCGTGGTCCACGAATGCGTATTTGCCCGCCGCGGGAATCACGAGGTCGAAGATGGCGCCGGCGCCGGGTCCGACGGTGTAGGTGGAAACGCCGGTCAGCGCGTGGGCGGGATCGCCATCCGGGTACACGTCGTTGAAGATCGCACCGATGACGTGGAACGACGACCACAGGCTCGGGCCTGCATTCACGAAGTAGATCCGCACGCGCTCGCCGGCTGCAACGGACAGCGGGCGATCCCGGTACTGGAACGCGACGCCGTTGAACACGACTTCGTCGGGGCGCTCGGCCAGCATCTTTTCGTAGTCGGGGCCCATCAGTTGCCCCGAGATCTGTTGCGTGTACCACTCGCTCTGCACGATCACGTAGCTCTCGGATGCCGGGGCCAGCGGTGTGGCGGGATCGACGATGATCGCGCCGTACATGCCGTTGCCCATATGCAGCAGCACCGGCGGCGTACCGCAGTGATAGACGAAGGCGCCCGCTACGTTTGCGACAAACGAATAAGTGAGCTTCTCCCCGGGCTTCAATTCCGCGTAGTGCAGGTTGGGCGGCGTGATCGCCGCGTGAAAATCCAGCGAGTGTTCCATCGTGCCGCGGTTGATGTACGTTACGTTGATCGTCTGGCCTTGGCGCACGTGAATCACCGGCCCGGGAACCTCGTCGCCGAACGTCCATGCCTGGTACTCGACGCCGTTCGCAATCGATACCGTCTTGTCGGTGGATTCGATCGTGACGTCGACGCTCGGTCCGGAGGCGACCGGCGGCAGACGCGCGTCGCGGGCCTTGCTGTTCAGTTCCTTCGAAGCGAGCGACAACGGCGATACCGCGGCGGCCGCCGCGGTAGGCGTGGGCGCTGCGACATGCAGCGTGCTTTGCAAGCCGCCGATCAGGAAGAACACCAGCAGCGCGATGCCGACGATCGCCGTGACCTGCGCCGAGGCCGACGACGCGGGCGGCGAGTGAAGCGGCACGCCATGGCTCCATTCGGCGAACCGTCTCCATCCTGGCCAGCGCCGCTCGATCAAATAGTCGACGCTGTAGGGACTGGTGCCTCCGCGGTAGTTGATCCCGATGAGCAACAAGAAGATCAGGACGTAGCTGAGCGCCGTCCCCATATTCGTCGCGCCGACCGTGTACGGCCCGCCGAAGCCTTCGGCCGTGGCCCAGATCAGAAGACTGAACAGCGCGCCCAGCACGTACGTCGTCTTGCGCGCGAACCCCAGCAGCAATGCGGCGGCCAGCCCGGTTTCGGCCAGGCGGGTGAGCCACACGAACAGCGTGGCGTGCGGCGTGACCACGGCGATCCACAGGTCGAACCACCACCCCGACCAGGAAGGTTGCCCTCGGGCTGCGTTGTGGAGATAGCCGACGTAGTTGGCCGCGAATTGCGACGTCCACGTGAACGCGGCGCCTACCGCCCAGATGATGCCAAAGGCAATCCGGAGCGCGGCGCTGGCCACGTCCGGCCAGGCATTCGAGAGCGGCTCACCATCGTGGGGATGTCGTGGCATGCGCTGCCCTTCTTGTTTTCGGCCCGTAACGCAATGGAATGGTATTCATAGACCCGCTCTGGCCGCGCGCAGTTCCGGCACGGCCGAAGCTAACGGTAGCGCGCCTCCATCAGATCGATCTCGCGCACCAGCTTGCGTGACGTCTCGTCGGAAATCTGCCCGTGGCGCGCCATCTCGAATATCCTGTCGCGCTCCGCGCGCAGGCCCGCCAGGCGCAGCGTGGGTTCGGCGGGCAACGCGAGTCCCTGCAGCAGACGCGGCAGTCCGATGCTGGCAAATATCAGCGACAGCAGGATGACCGCGGCCGCGAGGAAGATCGTAAGGTCGCGCGCGGGGAACGGCTCGCCGTTCGGCAGCAACAGCGGCAGCGTCATGACACCGGCCATCGTGATCGCGCCACGCACGCCCGCAAGCGACGTCGCCGCGACAAGACGCCAGTGCGGTTTCGTCGACACACGGCCACGTCGCCGCGCGATGGCGGCACTCGTTTGCAGCGACGTCCAAACCCACGCGAACCGGAGCAACGCGAGCCCCAGGCTGATTGCGAACGCATACGCGCCGAGCCACCACGCAGCCAGGTGGCCGCTTTGCTCGACGGAGGCCCCCGCGCCACGCATGATCGCAGGCAGTTGCTCGCCCAGCAGGACGAACATGATCCCGTTGAGCGCAAACTGCATCGTGTCCCAGACCGCGGCACGCCGAACGCGAGTGGTCGCGAGCGCGCGACCGTTGAGTTCGACACGACTCATCGCCATTCCGGCGGCCACCGCGGCAAGGATTCCCGACGCACCGACGGCTTCGGCGAGCAAGTAGGCGCCGAATGGGATCAACAGGCTGACCAGGATCGGCGAGCCCGATTCCTCGCCGAATCGACGCGACAACCACCCCTGCATGTACGCGACCGCCAGGGTAAAGCCCGCGCCGATGCCGAGGCCCGCCGTCGCGACCCAGACGAAGGTCAGCGACGCCGACGCGAGCGAGAAGGCGCCCGTCATCGCCGCCGCGACGGCGAAGCGAAAACAGACGAGGCCCGACGCATCGTTGAGCAGGGACTCGCCCTGGAGGACATGCATGAGCCGCCTGGGAATCGTCACACGCGCGGTAATCGACGCAACCGCGACCGGATCGGTCGGTGAAACGATCGCCGCCAGCGCGAACGCGACCGCCAGGGGCATGGCCGGTATCAACCAGTGAATGAGAAACCCGGCGCCGAAGACCGTGAACACTACGAGGCCCAGCGCCATATGCAGGATGACGTTCCTGTCGCGCATGAGGCCGTCCTTGGGAATGCGCCAGCCGTCGAGAAACAGCAGCGGGGGCAAGAACGCGAGAAAGAAAATCTGCGGGTCGAGCGTCACGCCGTGGTTGAACACGCCGGCGATGACGGCGCCCATCGCAATCTGCGTCGCGGGTCGCCCGCCTCGAGCAACGGACTGACGGTAAGGCGAACCTGTACTTGTATCATCGTAGCGGCCATGCGGCTGTCGGCGGACTTCGACAAATGGCGTGTGGAATTCACGCAGGCCACGCACGGCTGCACCAGAAACAGGGGATTTTGACGATGCCCGAGCTTCCCGAAGTGGAGACAGTCCGTCGCGGGATGCAGCCGATACTCGAAGGATCGACGATCGAACGGCTCGAGCTGCGTCGGAGCGGACTGCGCTTCCCGTTCTCGCGGCGCTTTGCTGCGCGCTTGAAGGGCCGTCGGATCGCTTCGCTCCGCCGCCGCGCCAAGTATCTGTTGGCCGATCTCGACGACGGCACGATACTTTTGATGCATCTCGGCATGTCCGGCTCGTTTCGGATCGTGACGAGGGGTGAAAAGGACGCGAAGCCGGTTGCCGACGATGCGGTCTATTACAAGCGCGGAAAGCTGGAAGCGCACGACCACGTGGTCTTCCATCTGAATGGCGGCACGCGCATCGTCTACAACGACCCGCGCCGATTCGGCTTCATGCTGCTGATCCCCCAGAGGGATTTCGCGGCGCATCCAATGCTCGCCGGCCTCGGCTCCGAGCCGATTGGCAACGAGCTGTCGGCGGAGGCGCTCGCGCCACGTTTCGCGAAGCGCGCCGCGCCGCTCAAAGCGATCCTTTCGGATCAGCGCGTAATCGCCGGCCTCGGCAACATTTATGTGTGCGAGGCACTTTGGCGCGCACGGCTCTCGCCAAAGCGCGCGTCCGGAACGCTGGTGCGCGCGAATGGAACGCCCACAGAGCGCCTGGTGAGGCTCGTCCAGGCCGTGCGCGCGGTCATCGCCGACGCGGTCGAGGCTGGAGGCTCGTCGCTTCGCGACTACGTGCAGGCAAACGGCGAGCGCGGCCTCTTTCAGCACCAATTTTCCGTCTACGACCGCGAAGGGGAAAAGTGCCCGCGCGGCGATGGGACGATCAGGCGCATCGTGCAGTCGGGACGCTCGACGTTCTATTGCCCGGCGTGCCAGCGCTGACCCATTCGCACGGAACGAAGCTGCAGATCCGCTGTGCGTGCCGATCGTGCTCATGCCGCACCACGGCGTCCGCTGGTATTCACGATCGTTGCCCTGGCGCTGCTGATGATGTCGGTCGACTCCACGATCGTCGCGACGGCATTGCATGCCCTGCAGCAGAGCCTCGGGACGTCGATCAACTGGGCCGGATGGACCCTCACGGCATACTCGTTCGGCTTCGTGCTCATGCTGCCGATCAGCGGCAGGCTCAGCGAGCGGTACGGTCATCGCCGCGTGTTCATCGGCTCGGTCATCGCGTTCACCGTCGCTTCGCTGTGTTGTGGGCTGGTCGACGACATCTTCGCGCTCATCGCGTTGCGCGTGGTGCAGGCCGCCGGCGGAGCAGGTTTCACACCATCGGCGACGGGGATCATCGTCGATCATTTCGGGGATCAGCGCGATCGCGCGGTCAGCCTGTTCGGCAGCATCTTTCCGATCGGCGCAATGATCGGACCCATATTCGGCGGCCTGTTCGTGTCGTATTGGACCTGGCGGGGCGTGTTCTTCGTCAACGTGCCGATCGGCCTCGCGGTCATCGTGCTCGCCATGCGCTATGTGCCTCAGGACCGCCCTTCGGCGAACAAGTCCCGCTTCCAGATGGACCTGGCCGGCATGGCGCTGCTCGCCGCGACCCTTCTTGCCGGCATGTTCGCCATCAGCTACATGGGCGAGGAGAATGCAAGGGTATGGTCGCCCGCGTTCGTGGTGCCGTCGGTCATCGCGATCGTCGCCGCGTGCTGGTTCGTCCACCACGTCAACCGCTCGCCTCACCCGTTCATCGCACCGCGCCTGATTCACGGGCCGGACTTCGGAACGGTCAACCTCGTAAACGCGGTTTACGGCGGTGTCACGCTGGGAGCGGTGGTCCTCATTCCACTCTATGCCGCCAACCGCTACCACATCGATGCGCTCGGGTCAGGCGCGCTGCTGGTCGTCCAGGGGAGCGCCGCCATCGCGGTCTCCATCATGGGCACCCTGGCGCTTCGGCGCACCGGCTACCGGATGCCGCTGTACATCGGCGGCGCAACGATCGCAGCCGGAATGCTGTTGCTCGCGCTCCACCCCGCCGCCGTAATCTCGCCGTACGGCTGGCTTGTCGGTTGCGCCTTACTGGTCGGTGCCGGTGCCGGAGCCATCAACCCGGCAAGTCGCAACGCCGGCCTTCAACTGGCCCCGCAGCAGTCTTCCACCCTCGCCGCGCTGCGTTCCGCGTCGCTCCAGATCGGTTCGATCACCACGGTCTCGCTCGTGACGGCGATCCTCGCCGGCGCAGATGATCCTGGCCGCGCGCAAGCCTGGCTGTTCGCAGCGACGGGATTGCTGCTCTTTGCCGCCCTGCCGGTGATCCGCCGCGTACCGAACCAACGCGGCGCGTGGTGAGCGTGAGCCTGACGAAGCGTCGCATCGCCGCCGTTCGCGCCGTAGATCGTATGCACGCCTCTAGCGGCTCTTGAGGAACTCGACCAGATCGCTCTTCTCACCTGACGACAGACCGAGATTGAAACAGGCGTCGTAGTGGTTGGCCACGTCCAGGAGCGTCGGAAAGCGACCGTCATGGAAGAAGCCGCGCTTTGATCGCGACCAGAGGCCGTTGAGCTGGGGCGTGACATAGGTGCTGCCGATCGCCCCCGTCGGCCCGCGGTCGGCCTGGAACGAGTCGATGCACATCTCGGTCGGTGTGTGCGCGTTGTAGCCGGCGTCGGTGTAGAGCGGCGGCATATGGCATTCCGCGCATTTGCCCTGGCCATTGAAGACCGCCTCGCCACGTTGCGCCGCTGCAGCGTCGAAGCTGCCCGGCGGAGGCGTCGGCGCTTTCAGCGAGAGTTGATAGAAGTGAAGCGGCGCGAGTTTCGACGTTACCTGATCGGGGTTGTTGCGGAGCTTGAAAAAGCCGCCTCTGACGGCCGCCGGATACTTGGCAGGATCGTTGAACCGCTCGTCGTTGAAGTTTCCCTTGCCGTGCATCTGCAGGTTCGCGACGTAGGCGTTCCAGTAGGTGACGTTGCCGAAGCCGCCCGTCCACGTGTGGAGGTCTTCGCCGAGATGGCCGTACGCGGCCGGGATCCGGACAGCGGCTGACTTGCCGTCCGGTCGGAAGCCGATGGCGTCGATGTTGACCTCGGCGTCATAGAACCCGGGGCCCCAGCTCAGGAGCACTTTTTTCAGCGTGTCGATCGTCGCTGCGTCACTGGCCCCGAGGATCTGTTCGGCCACCGGCGCAAGGTTGGGTGCGAGCGAGACGATCAAGCCGACATTCAGATCCTGGTTCGGCCAGCCGTCCAGCCGCTTGCCGATTCCCGGAGCGAACGAGTCGTCGACCGTCGAATGACAGAGGGCACAGGTGATCCCGATCGAGTCGAGCGAGCCCCCCTTGTCGAAGATGCCCTTGACGCCGACGACCGCGTTCATCTGCAGGAGCGCGAGCGTCGTCGCAGGATTGTCGAGATCGACCTTGCCCTGCTTGAGCTTCGCCCGAATCTCTCCCGGAAGGGCCTCGACGTCGACCTTGAGCCCGGCGACCGTGAGCGCCGTCTTCGGGCTGACACCGGGGCCCACGCCTCCAAGGGGGGCGCCCGCGACCGCCTTGTGCAGCTGGAGCATGCCGCCCCAGTAATCCTCGTCTCCGAACGTGTCGTAGCGAAAGATGTCCTTGCCCTGCTCGAACAGCCGGACCAGCGCCTTCTCGCACGCTTGGCCAGGCACATCGACCGACTGCGCGTCGCACGCTCCAGGGTTATCGTCGGGATTCGACAGGGAAAACGCGGTCAATGCCGTTGCAAGTGCCGTGGCCGCTACGCTGGTGATTGCAACGACGATCACTCTCGATCGCGATGTTGTTCTCGGCTTCATCATTTGACACGCGCCTTCCTGTTATCGAATGGCTTCCGGTTCGCGAAGGCCAATCGTGATCGATAGCGTGTTCTTGAACGGCAACGCTCGAGCGGCGACGCCGCGATCTGTCTCGCACACATCGCCCGCTGTAACTGCATAGAACAGCGGATCGTCGATCGATATTCCAACCGCGCCCGGGATATCGAAGCCGCGTTCAGGACTTGACCACGCTCAGAGCCTTGCCACTGTGATGCAGGATGGCGGGCTCGCCGGGATGATGGTCATGCTGCTCGATGGAGTACATCGTGTTGTCGGCCGTAGTGCCCATCTTGTGAATGCCCCTGACGGTTCCGTGACCGATGGCGCTGCGGTAGTGCCATGTCACCGACGTCCCCGGGGGAATGGTCTTGAACGTTGCCGCTTTCCTGGTTGGCATTCGTGTCTTCTCTATCGGTTGTGACGATCTATCGCGTGCCTATTCCGGCGCCGCTTGGTAAATCAGCTTCCGAACAAGCAATTCCCGCGTCGTCCCGTCGGGAAAAGGCCACAGTACCGAGCGGCCCACGGCAACTCCCAGCAATGCCATCCCGACCGTCGCCAGCACGGACACCTTGCCCACGGACGTATTTGCATCCTTCGGGAACACGATGGTCACGTCGCGAATTTCTCCGGTGCTCTTATCCTCGAACCGCACCCTTGAATTCATGGTGACGACGTCGGGTGGAACGCAGCGCGGCTCCACGACGAGCGCGTTCTCGAGCTCCGCCGCCAGTCGCGCGTTCCCGGTGAGCGCGTGGAGACGAGTGAAATCGTCTGCTGAAACGGTGATCGAATGACCGAGTGACATGGAAGCCTCCCTGTCGCAGAACCCGATGTGCTCGCCGCGGCTCGGCGGAATGCCGAATTGGGCGCGTCGGTATCTTCGAGCAACTCTAGAAGCTCGCCGCCTGCCGCGGTATCCGGAAGTTCGGACATTTCCTGTAAGGGACTCTCGACGCCGACACGCCGCTGCCGAAGGATCGTGTCGAAAGACCCTCACGGCACGAATCAAATCCACCCTACAGAACCACGATCCCTTCCGCGATATCCTCGGCGGGGCGTTGGATCGATGCAATGCGACACCCGTCGAGCGCCGTCCGATCACCCAAGAACAAGACGTCAAAGCATGCGAGGGAACCAAGAAGAGTGGCATCGTCGTCCTGACCGCAGCATCGTCTTTGCGCGCTATTCCGCGCTGGTGCTCGCGGTGGTCGAGGTCGTCCTCGACCTCGGAACCTGGGTGGAGCTCGACATCGCGACGATTTACGGCATCCCGCTGGTGCTTGCGGCCTTCGCCCGCAGCAGGCGGCTGCTGTGGGGGATGACCGTCGCGCTCGTGGTTGCGACGTTCGTCACCTACGCGCTCCAGATACCCCCCGGCTCGTTCGGGCTCAACGAAGCGCTGTTCGTCAACCGGGTGCTCGATTCCATTGCGCTGGTGCTCATCGCGGGGCTGCTCCACGTGTGGATGGCGTCGCTGGACGTTCGCGACGCGCAGTCGCGACTATTGCACGAACAAAACCGCAAGCTTGTCGCCCACGAAGCGCTGATCGTCCAGCAGAATGCGGAGCTCGACCGGCGCCGGCGCGAAGCGGAGGACGCGAACAGTCGCAAGACGCGCCTGCTCAACGCCGTCTCGCACGACATCCGCAACCCGGTGAATACGATCAAGCTCATGGCCGAGGTCATCCGGCGCTCGGCGGAGGATCCAGCGCAGGCCCCGCACGTTCCGCAAATGGCGAAACGCCTGCAGACCAATGCGCAATCGCTGGTGGCGCTGATGTCCGAAGTGCTCGACATCGCGCACCTCGATTCAGGTCGCCTGCAACTTCACCCGACCACGTTCTCGCTCGCCGAATTCGTCGATGCGATGTGCGGCGATCTCGCCGCACTGGCCGAAGCCAAATCGCTGTACCTGCATGGTGAATCCTCGCAGCCCGTCGTCCTCGTATGCACCGATCGGATCAAGCTCGGTCGAATCATCGGCAACCTGGTGATGAACGCGATCAAGTTCACGAGCGACGGTGGCGTCACCGTGAGTGCCGCGATGACCGTCGACGGAGCGGCCGTGATTCGTGTCCGCGATACCGGTATCGGCATGGCAGCAAGCGAGCTCGAGCACATCTTCGACGAGTTCGCGCAGCTCGATTCACCCGCCGCGAATCCGAACAGAGGTTGGGGGCTCGGCCTCGCCATCTGCCGGCGGCTCGCCAACTTCATCGGCGCCAGCATCGGCGTCGAAAGCTCTCCGGGTCAAGGCAGCGTGTTCACGGTACGCTTGCCGCCCCGACACGTGGTCGGCGCCGCCCCGGTTGAACTTCTCGGCAACAGGGCGTAGCAGCGACCGTCGTGTGCAGCCCGCATGGGATAGCGCCCACGCATCACCCCGGCGCTCGTTCGAGCGCAACAGCCCCGCCGGCCGGCTGCCCGAAGTGAATGCTTCGAGCCGTTCCTGGTGGGCACCGCCGGCCGATCACCTTTCCGCGTCACTCGCCCACCGGGGCATGCCACGGACGTTTTCCGGATTCGTTCGGCGGGTGGGCGCCTGGAGCCAGTTGCGGGTCGCGTGCCTGGCGGTTGTCGTCTTCATACTCAACACTGCGCCGCTCGAGATGCAGCGGCGAACTCTCAACGCGGCCGTCATCGACGGGGACGTCAGGCGTGTGGTGGTACTCGCCGTCGTCTACGCGGGCATCGTGCTGAGCGAAGGACTCGTCAAGCTCCTGATGAGGGTCTATCGCGGCTGGATCGGCGAGAAGGCCGTGCGCGTGCTCCGTCTGGCCGCCAGCGCGCTCGTCGACTCCATGCCGCAACGCGACAACCCCGGTATCCAGGGTGTCGAGATATCGCTGATTCTCCCGGAGCCGGAACCCATCGGCGGTTTCGTCGGCGTCGTGTTCTCCGAGTTCGTGCTGCACGCCGGGACCCTGCTGAGCGCTTTCGCGTACATGTTCTTCATGCAGCCGGTGCTGGCGTTCGTGTGCATGCTGATCTTTCTGCCACAGCTCGTGTTCGTCCCGTTGATGCAGGCGGCGATCAACCGGAGGGTGCAATCACGCATCGACGTCCTTCGCCATGCGAGCGTCGACGTGCTCGCCGCGCAAGGCGGCGAAGCCGAAGCCGCGAGGGTGATGAGGCAGGAACTGCGATTCGCGCGAATATTCTCGCTGAACATGGGCGTGGTGAAGCTGCGCTATTCGATGCACTTCCTCATGAATCTCACTGACAGCTTCGCCAAGGTGATCGTTCTTGGCGTCGGCGGATGGTACGTGATCGATGGTCAAACGGAAGTGGGAACCGTGGTTGCGTTCGTCTCAGGTCTCAACAACGTGCACGATCCCTGGGCGGGCCTCGTGGCCTGGTACGAGGACATGATGGTGACCCGAGCCCGATACCAGACGTTTATCGGCGCAATGCAACAATTCGCGAAAGGGGAGTCGCCGGTCGTTGCGGCGTGATTCACGCTTCGAGGGTCACGGTGATCCGCGTCCCGCTTCCCGGCGCCGATTCGACGGTCAACTCCGCGCCCAGAGCCGCGGCTCGCTCCTTCATGATCATCAGCCCCCAGCCGTGGTCCCTTGCCGGTCGACGCGCTGCCGACGGATCGAATCCACACCCGTCGTCCTCGACGGTGAGGCGGATCGAATCGGGCATCGTTCGCAGTGTCACCGTCGCCTTCTCCACGCGCGCATACCGGGCCACGTTCGTCAGCGCCTCCTGCGCAATACGGAAGAACGTCTCTTCGGCATTCGCCGGCAGCCGGCGGGTTTCACCTTGTTCGATCACCGTGACCGCGACCCCGGTACGCTTGGCGAATTGCGCGGCGTACCACCGCAGCCCCGACGTCACGCCGTAGTCGTCCAACACGGCGGGCCTCAGCGCGACCATCACGTCACGAATGCTTTCGATCGTCTCCGACACGAGCTTCAGCGAATCCTGCAGCCGCGCGCCGCTCTGCGATGTCATCGAGGCAGCCGATTCCAGTTTCACGATATTCAGGTTGATGCTGAGCGCCGTCAGCTTCTGCCCGACGAGATCGTGCAGCTCGCTCGCCAGCGCTCGGCGCTCGGTCTCCTGTATCTCGACCAGCCGCCGCGAGACTGACTGAATTTCATCCGCGAATCGGCACAACTTTTCTTCCGCCCATTTCTCCCGGGTTATGTCACGCATGTACGCGGTGAAAATGGTTTGATCGCGAAGCGAGACAGGCGTTATGGCGAGTTCCACCGGGAACTCGCTACCGTCGCTTCGCATTGCCGTTATCTCCACGCGCGTTCCCAGAAGCCGTCCCTCGCCCGTCGCCAGGTAACGTTCGAGTCCGCGACGGTGGTCGCTCCGCATGGCGGGCGGGATGATCGTCTCGGCAACATCCCTGCCGATAACCTGCTCGCGCGAGTAGCCGAACGTCTTCTCGGCCGCAGGATTGAACTCGGTGATCATGCCGTGACTGTCGATCGACACGATGCAATCCAGCGCCGCGTGCACGATCGCAGTGTTCCGCAATTCGCTTTCGCTGAGCTCGATCTCCGCCTGCTTCCGCGTGCTTATGTCGATCACGCTGGCCCGGCTGTGAGCGAATCGGCCGTCGGCGCCGTAGATGGCAAGCACGTTGACCAGAACGGGAAATGCCGTTCCGTCCTTCCGCTGCATCTCGTATTCGACACCGTTCAACCGACCCTGCTGCTTGAGCAGAGCGAACTTCGCTGCGAACTGGCCGCGCCATCGCGGCGTCATGAGGTCGGTCATCCGCAGCCTGCCTACGACTTCATCACGCGCGTATCCGAGCCATCCGAGCTCGGTGGCATTGATCCGGACGATCAAACCCGCGGGGTCGATCGAATGGTACCCGCACGGCGCGTTGTCATAGAGATCGCGCATCTCGTCCGCCATTGCCCGGGCGTCAGACGCCGGTGCACCGCTTTCCGTGCTGGCAAAGGTCGCAGCCGTGGGGGCACGACCTCCTGACACGATTGCGCTCGACACGGCTACGCGCACCCGACGTGCGGTCTCGTCATCACGGTGAATCAGCATGCTCGGAAAGCCCGGATCACGCGCTTTCGACGCACGCTTCGGAAGTCGGTGATGGGAACGAAGCCCTTCGTTCATGTTTTCTCCCCCTGGATCCCGGGGTCGCACACCGAACGCGGCGAGCGTCGAGCGTTCGGGAAAGCGTCGCCGAACGACTGGCGGCCGAGCTCGCCGCGCGCCTCGAGGCGTCCAAGCAGCAGATGGTAATACAACATCCCGCGTTGCGAATTCAGCGCATCGAGCACGCGCGACACATCGATCGCTGCCGATCCGGCGAGAAGGGCGATGTTGCGCGCGACACTCGTGTCATTGTCAGGAAATACATCGAGTCGACCGAGACCGCGCAGCAGGATGAGCGCGGCCGTCCACGGGCCGATACCCTTGATTTGCCGCAGGATCGCCGCGGCGTCCGGACTCGTGCAGCGTTCGAGCGTCCTCGCACCGAGCGTGCCTGTTGAAAGCGCTTCGGCGACACGACGCAACGTCGCGATCTTGCCCGCGCTGAGACCGATGGCACGCAGCCGGTGGCTTGCTTCGCGCTGAACCCTTTCCGGCGTTGGAAACAGGTACACCGGCACTGGCACGCCGTCCGTTTCCACTGGATGCCCGGCGGCGACGATCAGGCGCTGCATGATCGCGCTCGCCGCGCGCAGGCTCAGTTGCTGGAAGACGATCGCGTTGGAACATGCCTCCCACAGGCTGGGATAGCGCGGCGGCTTCACCCCACGCATCCGCCTGGCCAGCGGCGCCAGCCAGGGGATGCGCGCGGCCGCCCGGTAGAACTTCGTGAGACGGCGATCCGTTCCGAGCGTTTGCCGCACGACCTCGAGGACCGCAGCATCGTCGCGTGCGTCGCCGTCGATGGCGAGCGAGAGCGCGCCCGCTCGACCCTTCTGCGCGACGCGGACGATGACCGGTTTCCGAAAGCCGGCAAGCGCGCGCACGTACACGCCTTCGGGCGTGAGCAGGTCGACCACATTGGTCGAGAGCCGCCGCAGCGCGCAGACGGTGAGATCCAGTCGGTACGGCGCTGCGACCGGAACGTCGTACACGCGCACCGGCACAGGCCGGTGAAGGCTGCCTGCACGGAGTCGTGATGTCGACGTCAAGCGATGGGCGACCTGCCGGATGCGAGGAGCGCCGGATTCGTCGTCGATGACGCATCCGCGCTCAACGTCGCGATCACCCGGGTCCCGTGTCCCGGCGCCGACTCGACGGTCAACTCCGCGCCCACGCTCGCAGCCCGCTCACGCATGATCATCAACCCCCACCCATGTCCCTTCACCGGCGGACCGCAAGCGGACGGATCAAAGCCGCAACCATCGTCCGCGATCGTCAGGCGCGTGACCTCCGGCGCCGTGTCGAGCGTCACCATGACTTGCCGGGCGCGCGCGTACTTGGCCGCGTTCCCGAGCGCTTCCTGGGCAATGCGGAAGAGCGTCTCTTCTGCGACGCGCGGCAGTCGGCGCGGCGATCCGTGCTCGATCACCGTCGTCGGGATGCCGGTGCGCCTGATGAACTGCTCGACGTACCATCGAAGGACCGGCGGCAGACCATAGTCGTCCAATACCGCGGGTCGCAGCGTCATCATGACGTTGCGGATGCTCCCGATCGTCTCCTCCACCAGCTTCAGCGGATCGTCGAGTTTCGCTCCGACCTGTGCGCTCGTCGCTGCCGTCAACTCCATCTTCACGATGTTCAGGTTGATGCTCAGCGCCGTCAACTTCTGCCCGACGAGATCGTGCAGTTCGTTGGCAAGGTCGCGTCGCTCGCTTTCCTGCACTTCGACCAATCGCCGCGACGCCTTCGCCGCTTCCAATCGCTCGTTCTGGTCCTTGATGAGCCGCGCCTGAGCTTCTCGCGCCTGCGCCGAATTCATCCCGACATGAAGCAGTACGGCGATCACCAGCAGGTCCGCCACGTCGAGAACGCGGTTGACGAAGAACGCTTCGCGCAACAGGAACGCATGCGGCGGTATCTGGAGTGCATAGACGGCGAACGTGACGATCGTGAGCAGCACCGCCAGCGTCCAGAGCAACCGCGGGCTGCGCGTGGGCGCGGCAAGCACCAGCGGAAGACTGAAGATCGCCGCAATGTCGAGCTGGATCCACGTGACGAGATCGGCAACGACAAGACACAGCGCGACGCCGAACACGACAGCAACGCGCCAAGCAGAATCATCGGGGCGGCGGCGCCAGGCGATACTCGAAGTGATCGCTGCTCCTCGACTGCTCGAACCCGATCGTGCATTGCCGATCGGCCGGTGGGTTGATCAGGGGCGTCCGCATTTTCGCGCAACGACCCGTTTTGCGCTGTCGGGTAACCATGACAGTCCCTGTCGGAACTTGAAGACGGTTCATGCCGCGACCGTTGGCATGCGATGGACCACCACGCCGACGAGGGGATCGACAGGGTCCATCCAACCTGCGCCCTCGAGCATCTGCGTCGCGTCCGCGTAGCCGAGTTGCCAGCGCTCGTCGATCGCCGTGCGGGAGAAATCCAGGTCTTTGGTTGCGAGTTCCCAAACGCGGTCGCGGTTGCCCAGATGCACGATGTCCATCGTCGTATGGCAGCCGTATTCCGCGAGCTCGCGCATTTTCGGGTCCTTGCGCTTTGCTTCCGATAGTTCGCCGTAAAGCTCCCGCACCACGCGGCGCAAGTTGTGCAGCGCCTCGTACGTCTGGATGTTCCGGATAGTCGTCGAGCACCACGTCGAGGGCGTATTCGAGTAGAGCCCGCCGTCCCAATACGGCTTGCCGTCGACAACGGGATGGGGCGAGAACAAGTGCGATCGGCCAGCGATCATCGACGCCACGCAGTCCAGTAGCTGTAGGCCTGCCGCGCCAGGTCCGGCAGGCCGCGCAAATCGATCGGGTCGTGGTGCATCACCGTGCTCCAGAAGCGCTTCAAGCGCTCCGGGCGACGCCCCGGGGGGGTGCCGGCGATGATCGCGCCGTTCACGGCGCCGATCGACGTGCCGCCCACCCAGTTCGGCGTGAATCCGTGCTCGTCGAGCGCCTGAAATACGCCCGCCTGATAGGCGCCGAGCGCCCCTCCTCCCTGCAGGACCAGCGCAACGCGCTGGGTACCCGGCCGCATCGGAAACGTGTCTCGCCGCATTTGGAATCGTTCCCTTTTGTGTGTCACTGCGTGCAGGACGTCTGCAGCATCACGTCGGACTGCCCATTGGAGGTTGCTGGGCCACGCTACGTTCCGGTCCACGCTGGCTGGGTACCGCTTCACCCACTCCGCGTTGTCTCGCACCCGCCTGGCGATGCTCGACGTCGGAGCGCCGGCCATGGAAGAATCGCCAATACGCTAGAACACGCGACGCGCGCGGGCGAGCAGCGCGATGAAGACCGGCGTGCCGACGACCGCCGTGAGAATGCCGGGCGGCACCTCGATTGGAGCGGCCGTGCGCGCGAGCGTGTCGATCGCCAGCATGAACGCCGCGCCGAACAGCGCCGCGACCGGCAACAGGCGCGAGAATTCGGGGCCCACGAGAAGACGCGCCATGTGCGGCACGACGAGCCCGACCCAGCCGATGATGCCGGAGACAGCTACGCTTGCCGACGTCGCGAGCGTCGCAGCGGCGATCACCGCCGCACGTAAACGCCGCGTGTTGACGCCGAGCGCGCGCGCCTCGTCTTCCGGCAACGCGAGCAGATTGACGCGCCAGGCGAGCGCAATCAGCACGACGAGCGCGAGCGCGACCGCCGGCAGAAGGCTGCGCAATTCGGTGGGCGACGCGGATGCGAAGCTGCCCATCAGCCAGAACGTGATGGCGGGCAGCTGGTTGTACGGATCGGCCAGATATTTGAGCAGCGAGATCGCCGCGCCGAGCAGGCTCGCCACGACGATGCCCGTGAGAATCAGCGTGACCAGCGGATCGTGCGCCGTGAGTCGCGCCGCGATCAGCAGCACGATGGCGACCGCCGCGAGCCCGCCTGCGAACGCGAAAGCTTCGATCGCGAGAAATCCGGCGCCGGTGAATATGCCGAGCACCGCGCCGAGCGCCGCGCCCGACGACACGCCCAGCGTGTCCGGCGCCACGAGCGGATTGCGAAACAGATGCTGATACGCGGTGCCGGCCGCGGCGAGGGCCGCGCCGACGAGCATTGCGACGCCGACGCGCGGCATGCGGATTTGCCATACGACGGCATCGGCCATGCCGACATCGACCGTACCCGTCAGCCGCTTCCAAAGCACCGACACGACATCGCCCGGCGAAAGCGGATAGCGGCCGGCACCGAGCGCGAGCAGCGCGAGCACGAGAAGTCCCACGCTCGCGCCCATCACTACGATCGGCGTGCGCCGGCGCGACGTCACTTCAGCGGACCAGCCGCCTCCAGCAATGCGCGGATCTGCGCGTCCGTCGGCTCGCGGTGGTAATACAGCGCGTGAAACGCCTTCACCCGCGGCGCCAGCGGTTCCGCGAACAGGTCGGGATGGAGGATGCGTGCGAGCCACTGGACTCCGAGCAGGCGATTGAGCGACGGCGGCGCGTCGAACCAGCCGAATGGTACGTCCGGTGGCATGTAGACGCGACCGCTCGCGACCGCCGGGACATCGCGCCATCCGGGAAGCCCGCGCACGGCGGCGGCGAACGCCGGATCGCGGGCGATGATGACATCCGGCTTCGCGAGGAGCACGTCTTCCAGCGACACGTTGATCAGGTTGCCGGGAAAACCCGGCGGCGCGACGATCACGTTGTAGCCGCCGGCGAGCGTCAGCGCCTCGGCCTGCATCGAGCCGCGGGGTGCAGTCGTCAGTCCGTTCGGGCCGCGCGCGAAATACGTGCGCGGGCGCGCGCCGTCCGGCACGCGCGCAATGCGCTCGGCCACTTCACGCAACAAGCGCTCGGCATCTCGGGCGAGCGTTTCTGCCGCATCGCTCGCGTCGATCGCGCGTCCCACTTCGCGCAGCAGGCGCGGCGTGTCGGCGAGCGTGCCGTCGAACAGCAGATACGGAATGCCGATCTGCTCGAACACGCGTTCGGCGAGCGTCACGTACGTCGCCGACGTCGAGCCGATGTCGACGATCACGTCGGGTTTCGCGCGCATGACCCCTTCGACATTCGCGGTGTTGCCACGCCCCGTGAGGCGGCCGAGCGCAGGCAGCGCGGCGGCGCGCTCCGGAAGAAACGGAGCTTCGTCAGGATGCGGCGCGCGTGGCCAGCCGATCAGCTTGTCCGGCGCGAGCGCGAAGATCAGCACCGACGCCGGCGGTCCTGCGGCGAATACGCACTCGACTTTGGCCGGCAACGCGATGCTGCGGCCCGTCGCGTCGGTGATGCGCCTCGGGTCAGCGGCAGCGAGTCTTCGGTCTTGCGCAGCCGCACTCGCGACCGCAATCGCCAGCAAAACGCCGAGCGCGGCCGCGAGCGCGCGCGTCACGGCGGATCGAAGCCGTAGCCGTGCAATCGGGACTGCCCTTCGGCGCCGAGCACGAAGCGCGCGAAATCGCGCGCGGCCGCCTGCGCGTTGCGGGCAACGGCCATCCCGTAATCGGCACCGACCTCGAGCTTGGACGGCAGCTTCACGGACTTGAGTCCCGCCTGCTCCTTGCGCGACAGCTCGGCATTCGTGCAGTACGTCAGGAAGACGTCGGCGCGATTTTCCGCGAGCAGCACGCCGTATACGCTGCGGTCGGTTGGCGGCGGCGGGCTTTGCGGACCGCCGGTCAGTTGCAAAGCCTTCCCCGACAGCGTCGCGAAGCTGCCCGGCTGCAAGACGTCCGCCTTGTGGAACACCTGCCACGCGTAGTCGCCCGACGGATCCGCCTTCGGCGTCGACGTGCCGAGCCGCACCGTAGGGTCGAGCATCGTGCGCAGCACCGTGTCGGTGCTGACGTCGACCTCGGGCCGCGCGAGCACGCACATCGTGTTGCGCGCGAAGCGATCGACGTGCTCGGTCCAACCGAGCGCCGCCAGCGCCTGCGGATGTTCCATGTTCGCGCTCGCGAACACGTCGGCGCGCTCGCCGCTCCTGATCCGGTCGCGCAACAGGCCGGATGCGCCGAACGTGAGGATCACCTTGTGCCCGGACGAGCGCTCGAAGTCTTGCGCGACGTCGATGAGCGCGCTGCGCAGGCTGCCCGCGGCATAGACGGCCACGTCCGCCGCGCTCGCAATAGTCACCAGGCCGAGCGACAGGCGATGCCCAGCGTGCGAGCGATCATGAATCCGTGCCGGCGTTCGGGAAGAACAGCTGCTCGCCGTTGATCCTGTAGGACGCGATCACGTCCTGGCCGCGCTTGCTCACGAGCCAGTCGATGAACTTCTGCCCCAGCTCCTTCTTGACGTTCGGATGCTTCGCGGGATTGACGAGCATCACGCCGTACTGGTTGAACAGGCGCTTGTCGCCCTCGACGACGATCGTCAGGTTGCCGCGGTTGTGAAAATTGAGCCATGTGCCGCGATCGGACATGATGTAGGCGTCGAGTCCGGCGGACGTGTTGAGCGCCGGGCCCATCCCCGAGCCGGTTTCACGATACCAGGGCCCCTTTGCGGTCGCGATGTCGATGCCGGCGTCCTTCCACAACCGCAGTTCGGCAGCGTACGTTCCGCTCTTGTCGGCGCGCGACACGAATGGCGCTTTGGCTTCCGAAATCTTCTTCAGCGCGACGGTGATGTCCTTGCCGCCGGCGACGTGCGCGGGGTCGGCCTTCGGTCCGATCAGCACGAAGTCGTTGTACATCACCGGATAGCGCGTGACGCCGTTGCCTTCGGCCAGCCACTTCTCCTCGGCCGCCTTGTCGTGCACGAACACGACGTCGGCATCGCCGCGCTTGCCGATGTCGAGCGCCTGGCCAGTGCCGACGGCAACGACGCGCACGGCAATGCCCGTGTCCTTCTGAAACTCCGGCAGCAGGTGCTTGAACAGCCCCGACTGCTCGGTCGACGTCGTCGACGCGACGTTGATGAACTGCTCCTGCGCGCCCGCCAGTCCTGCGAATGCCGCGCAGACGCCCAATGCCAGGACTCGTGCCAGTGTTCGTATCACAATCGCTCTCCTTCCAGAAACGTCTTGGCTTGCAATGACCGCGGCGCACGGAAGAACTCCTCGGCCGCGGTGTGTTCGGTCACGCGCCCGCCATCGAGAAAAACCACTTCGTCGGCGAGGCGCTTGGCCTGTGCGAGGTTGTGCGTCGTCATGACGATCGTCGTGCCGAGCGCATGGAAATCCCGGACGATCGCCTCGACCGCACGCGTCGCGGCGGGGTCGAGGCTCGCGGTCGGCTCGTCGAGAAAGAGCACGCGCGGCGCGAGCGCCCAGGCGCGCGCGAGCGCGAGCCGCTGCTGCTCGCCGCCCGAAAGCACGCGCGCGGGACGCTGCGCAATCGCACCGAGCCCGACGGTCGACAGCGCGTCGTTCACGCGCCGTTGCGCCTCGGCGCCTCGAACGCCGGCCAGCTTTAGTGCATGCCGGATGTTGCCGGCGGCGGAGCGGCGCAGCAGGACGGCGCGCTGGAACACCATGGCCTGCCCCGGCGGCGGCACGGTCAAACCGCCCCACGTGACATGCCCGCGCACCGGTGCGAGCAGGCCGTGCAGCACGCGCAGCAGCGTGCTCTTGCCCGAGCCGTTCGGACCGAGGATGAACGTGCGCCGCGCGGCGCCGATCGTCACGTCGACGTCGCTCAGGACGCGCGTGTCGCGGCGGATGACGTCGACGCCGGTTGCGACGACGGGCAGTCCGTCGACGACGACTTCGGCGTCACCCAAAGCGCAGCCTTGCGTAGTGGCGGGTCACGTGCGCGCCGAGATTCAGCGCCATGACGAGCGTGATGAGCACGAGGCCGAGCCCAAGTGCAAGCGGCAGATCACCCTTGCTCGTCTCGAGCGCGATCGCGGTGGTCATGACACGCGTCACGCCGTCGATGTTGCCGCCGACGATCATCACCGCGCCGACTTCCGCCGCCGCGCGCCCGAAACCGGCGAGCAGCACGGTGGCGAGCGACCAGCGCGTATCCCACAGCAGCGTTGCCGTCGATTGCAGCCACGACGAACGCAGGCTCGCGAGCTGCTCGCGATACTCGCTCCATGCATCTTCGACGAACTGGCGCGTGAGCGCAGCGACGATCGGGACGATCAGCACCGTTTGCGCGATCACCATCGCCGGCGGCGTGAACAGCAGCCCTAATTCGCCGAGCGGACCGGCGCGCGACAGCAGCAGATAAACGAAGAGCCCGACCACCACGGGGGGCAGTCCCATCGCCGCATTGAGGATGACGATCAGCGGCTCCCGGCCGGGAAAGCGGCCGATGGCGATAGCAGCGCCGAGGGGCAGGCCGATCGCTGCGGCAATCAGGGTCGCCGTCAGGCTGACCGCTAGCGACAGGCCGACGATCTCGGTAAGCCGCGGATCGAGATGCGCGACCAGACCGAGGGCAACCGCGACGCTTTGGGAGATCGTGTCCATGCCGGACTGCATATTGTGCAGCCGGGCTGCAATTCCCTGCAATCCTTACTAAACCAGCCGGAAATAGAGTCAGGCGAGCTCGCGCAGCACCGCGAGCGGCGGCTCGCGCACCGTCTGGCGCGTGCCGAGCCACCCGGCGATCAAAACCGCGGCGGCACCGCCCACGATCCCGTACAGCCACACGAGTGGGTTGCCCGAGAAGGGGATGTTGAAGACATGCTCGGCGAGCGCCCACCCGATCGCAGTGGCGCCCGCGGCGCCGAGCAGCCCCGCGAGCGCGCCGAGCAGCAGGAATTCGGTGGCCTGCGCGCTTTGCAGTTGGCGCTGCGACGCGCCGAGCGTGCGCACGACGGCCGCATCGAACTTGCGCTCGTCCTGCGTCGACGCGATGGCCGCCTGCAACACGAGCAAGCCGCCGGCAAGCGTAAACAGGAACACGAACTCCACCGCACGCGCCACGCGATCGATGATGCCCTGGATCTGGCGCAGGATTTCGGCGACGTCGATCGCGAGGATGTTCGGATAGCGCTGTACGAGGCCCGTGAGCCACGCGCCGTTGCCCTCGGGCGCACGGAACGCCGCGATGTACGTCGTCGGCAAACCATCGAGCGCACCGGGTGCGAACAGCGCGAAGAAATTGACGCGGAAGCTTTCCCAATCGACTTTACGCAGGCTCGTCACCGGCGCGGTGACGCGCGCACCGCCGGCGTCGAACGTCAACCGATCGCCGATCTTCACGCCGAGCGTCGTCGCGATGCCCTGCTCCATCGAGATGCCTGCGTCCGTGCCGCTCGCCTGCGGCGTCCAGAAGCTGCCCTCGACCGTGCGATTGCCTTCCGGCATGCGATCGGTCCACGACAGGTTGAACTCGCGCTCCGCGAGCCGGCGTGCGCGCGGCTCGGCGTATTGCGTCGTATCGAGTGCGCGCCCGTTCACCTCGACCAGCCGGCCGCGCGCCATCGGCTTGAACTGCGGCGCGACGTCGATCGTTTTCGCGAGCCACGCGCGCGTGTCGTCGACCTGGTCGGGCAGCACGTTGACGAGGAACTGGTTCGGTGCGTCGGGCGGCAGGCTCGCGCGCCAGTCTTTCAGCAGGTCAGCGCGCACGACGGTCAGCAACAAAAGCGACGTAAGCCCGAGCGCCAGCGCACCAATCTGCAGGCTCGACGCGAGCGCGCGCCGGCGCAGGTTCGCAAGTCCGAAGCGCCATGAGAGTCCGCGCGGCGGCACGCGCTTCAACAATGCGAGCAGCAGCCATGCAATTGCCGCAGCAGCGACGAGCAGCCCGCCCACGCCGCCCAGCATGATGGACGCAGCCTGCGCTTCCTGCGCCTGCCATCCGATCAGCAGCGCAACCACCGCGATGCCGCACGCGTACGCGAGCACGCCAACTGCGCGCGGCCGCGGCAGATCGCGCCGCAGCACGCGAAGCGGCGGCACGTTCGCGAGCGCGACGAGTGGCGGCAGCGCGAAGCCAAACAGCAGCAGCACGCCCGTTGCGAGCGCCTTCACCGCAGGCACCCAGGTCGGCAGCGGCAACGATTCGACGAATGCGGTGGCCAGCAGCGCCGACAGCGCCTGCTGTCCGAGCAACGCGCAGAGCACGCCAACGACGCTCGCCACGATACCGAGCAAGGCGAATTGCAAGACGAACAGGGAGAGCGTCTGCCGAACCGGCGCGCCGAGACAGCGGAACATCGCCGCCGCATCGAGATGACGCCGCAGGTAGCGCGACGCCGCGAGCGCGACCGCGGCCGCGGCCAGCAGCACGGCCACGAGCGCCGACAGCCCGAGAAAGCGCTCGGCGCGCTCGAGCGTCTGGCGAACTTCCGGCCGCAGATCGCGCACGGTTTCGACGCGCTGCCCCGGCTTCAATTCGCCGGCGAGCCACGTCCGGTAACGCTCGACGTCGCCGGCGTCGTCCGCGGCGAGCAGGAGTCGCCACGTCGCGCGATTGCCCGGCTGCAGAAGATTCGTCGTCGGAACGTCGCCGAGATTCAGCAACAGCTTCGGTGCGGGCGCGAACGTCAGTCCCGCGATTTCGGGATCCTGCGCGATGATCGCCGTGACGGTCAGCGTGGCATCGCCGACGGCAAGCTTCGCGCCTTTGCCGGCGCCCAGCCGATCAGCGAGCTTCGTATCGATCCATACGTCGCCGCGCGCCGGAATGCCGCGCGCGTCGAGGCGAACGGCGCTGCCGGGCTCGACCAGCGCAATGGTGCCGCGCAGCGGATAGCCCTCGGTGACCGCCTTGACGTCGGTGAGCACCGCCGCGCCCGACGCCGGTGCATCCGCCGCCTGCACCATGCTGTTGAAGCGAATCGCCGGCGATGTCGCCAGGCCGCGCCTGCGAGCTTCGTCGGCAAACGTGGACGGCAGCGGACGATCGCCCGAGATCATGAGGTCGGCGCCGAGCAGCAGGTTGGCTTGTTGCGCCAGTCCTGCCTTCACCCGGTCGGCAAAAAACGCCACCGTTCCTACGCTCGCAACCGCCAGTACGATCGCGGCTGCGAGCACGCGCAATTCACCGGCGCGAAAATCGCGTGCGACGAGCCGCAATGCGAGCGCGATCGTCTTCATGCGCCGCGTACGCTCGTCATGTGCCGCGCACCGTCTTCATGCGCCGCGTACGCTCGCGTTAGCGCGCCGCCGCGAGCGTCGGCGCGACCGCCTTCGCATGGGCGGTGCGCTCGTCGCCGACGAGGCGGCCGGACGCGAGCGACAGCCGCCGCTCGCAGCGACTTGCGAGATTCACGTCGTGGGTGACGAGCAGCAGCGTCGTGCCGTGCTCGCGATTCAGGCGGAACATCAGCTCGGCGATCTCGACACCGGTCGCGGCGTCGAGATTGCCGGTGGGCTCGTCGGCCATCAGGAGCTTCGGCTCGGTGGCGAACGCGCGTGCGATCGCGACCCGCTGCTGTTCACCCCCCGACAGCTGTCGCGGATAGTGCGTCGTGCGCCGCGCGAGCCCGACGCGCGCGAGCCACGTTCTCGCGCGCCCTGCAGCATCGGCCTCGGCGGCGAGCTCGAGCGGCAGCATCACGTTCTCGAGCGCGGTCAGCGCCGGCAGCAACTGGAACGACTGGAACACGAAACCCAGCACGCGCTGGCGCATCGCCGCGCAGCCGTCCTGATCGAGCGTCGACAGCGCGACGCCGTCGACGATGACATCGCCGGACGTGGGCTGGTCGAGCCCGGCGAGCAAACCGAGCAGCGTGGTTTTGCCCGAGCCGCTTGCGCCGACAATCGCGATCGTTGCGCCGCTTTCCACGTCGAAGGAGACATCGTCCAGGATCGTAAGCGGCGCGTCGCCGCTTTGCACGATCTTGGTGAGCGATACGGCGCGAATGACGGGCGTCGACATGGCGTCGCCGTCAGACAGCGAACCCGCGCGCGCGGTTCACCTGTTTCACGGGGAGGCACGAGCGGCCGCCGGCGAGCGCACGGTGCTCAGATCCGACTGGCAGACAGCGCACGTGGCTGATCAGAACCTGCCCGGGTCGTCCGCATTCGGCCGCGGGCCGGCCGCGAACGAATATGGAATCTCGCCGGTATCGGGCGGCAGGCGCCAATGGTCAGGGCACTCGTACGCGTATCCGCGATCCGGAAGGTTCAGCAGCAGCGCGGGCGCCGCGCCGATGTTCTGCACGCCATGCCACACGCCAGGCGGAACGACGAGCAGTTGCGGCCGCACGTCGCCGCAGCGGAACACGTTCACGCGCCCCGCGGTGGCGGAATCGCGGCGAGCGTCGAACAGCACCACCTTGATCAGCCCGTGATTCGCGAACAGCCGATCGGTCGCATGACGATGCGCATGCCATGCCGACACGGCGCCCGGTGCGAGGAGCGCCTGGAATACCTGGGCGACCGCACCTTCGAGCTGCCA
>DATEIQ010000286.1:0-15376 GCA_035278845.1 Casimicrobiaceae bacterium
CGCGCGACGCGAGGATGCGCTTCAGGTCGTCCATCGCCTCGTCGTTGCCGGCCATGGGGCGGAAATCGCCTTGCGCGAGCACGCGCGCCATGTGCTCCTCCGGCTTCGCCTTCAGCCAGACGGTGTAGCAATGCGCGCGCAACAGGTCGAACGCGTCGTCTTCAGTGACGATGCCGCCGCCTGCGACGATGATCGCACGTTCGTGCTCGCGTGCGACGCGCTCGAGCACGCGCAGTTCGATGCGCCGGTACGCCGGGAGGCCATAGAGCGCGATCACCTCCGATACGGGAAGGCCGGTTTCGCGCGCGACCTCGCGGTTCAGTTCGACGAGCGGTACGCCGAGTTCCTTCGCGAGCATCGCGCCGAGCGTCGACTTGCCTGCGCCGCGCAGGCCGATCAGCGCAATGCGCTTGCGCCGCGCGCCGTTCTCGTGACCGAAATCGCGCATCAGCCGGAACATCACTTCCTCGAGGCGCTGCCCGGGCAGGCGTTCCAGAAAGCGGCGGATCAGCCCCCGCTCGACGGCACCCTGCTCCCCGGGGGTCAGCAATTCGGCGACGTCGACCCCCAGCGGCGCAGCCACGCGGCGCAGCAGCAGCACGGAGATGTTGCCGTTACCGGTTTCGATCTGCGCGAGGTAGCGCTCGGAAACCTGTGATTCCCGCGCGAGCACCTTGCGCGACATGCCGCGGCGCTCACGCAGCTCGCGGACGCGGGCGCCGAGCTCGCCCAAAAATTTCGCTTCCTCGCGGGAAACGTCGACGCCGGATTCGCTGCGCGACTCGGCGACGACCGTGGTTTCGGTGGGTGACTGCATTGGATACGCTCGCTCTCGGTGCACTATAGTAGCCGGTTGGCCGCAGTGTCAAGCATTATTCTGCCTGTTCCTCCTTGACCAGCGTCAAGACATGTACTATGTTGCATCTTTGGGATTCAGGAGTGGTCATGACACCCGAAGCGTTTACCGCTCTCATCGCGCCGATTGCGAAGCGCGCCGCGGGCAGGCGTCTCGACGACGCGCTCGAAGAAGATCTGAACCGCGCGGTTCCGCCGGACAGCGCCGCCTTTCGCGACGTCTTCGCGGCTTGCCGGAATGCGATTGCTGCGGGCTGGATGTGCAATCGCGAAGCGGGCGGCATTCGTTACGGGCGCGTGATCAAGGCCGGTCCCGCGATGCACGGCTTCAGCGTCGACGTCGTCGAAATGGACAGCCTCGCCGGTCCGCATCACCGCCATCCGAACGGGGAAATCGACCTGATCATGCCGCTTTCGCCTGACGCCAAGTTCGACGGCCGCGGCGCAGGCTTCCTCGTCTACCCTGCCGGCAGCGCGCATTCGCCGACGGTCACCGGCGGCAAGGCGCTCGTGCTCTACCTGCTTCCCGAAGGCGCGATCGAGTTCACCAGGACGCAATGACGCCGCGCTTTGCCGACATCGCCGGCTACCGGATCGAATACACCGAGCATCCGGCGCACCAGGTGAACCGGCCGCCACTCGTGTTCCTGCACGAGGGGCTCGGATCAGTCGCGATGTGGCGTGACTTTCCGCAGAAGGTTGCCGCGGAGACCGGATGCCGGACGATCGTCTACTCGCGCATCGGCTTCGGCCGCTCCTCGCTGCGGCGCGCGCCCTACACGCCGCGCTTCATGCACGAAGAAGCGCTCGACCTTCTGCCGGCGCTGCGGCGCGCGCTGGGCGTCGAGCGGCCCGTTCTGGTCGGGCATTCGACCGGCGCGTCGATGGCGCTGATCCACGCGAGCATGCCGGAGTCGGACGTGGCCGCGCTCGTCGTGATGGCGCCGCTGACGTTCGTCGAGACATTCAACCTCGACAGCATCCGCAACGCGCGCAACGCGTACGCGACGACGGAGATGCGTGCCAAGCTCGCGCGCTATCACGACGACGTCGACCACGTGTTCTTCGGCTGGAACGACATCTGGCTACACCCCGATTTCGCGTCGTGGTCGATCGAGAAGGAGCTCGCCGGCATTCGCTGTCCTATCGTCGCGATCCTCGGCGAAGACGATGAGTACAGCACGCCGGCGCAGATCGCGGCAATCGAGCGCAACGCGGTGAATGCCACGAGCTTCCACGCGCTGCGGCTCGCCGATTGCCGGCATTCGCCGCACCGCGACCAGCCGGCGGTCGTGATCGAAACCATTGCTCGCACTGTCGAAGACGTGCAGTGAGCGCAGCCCGCGCACGCCGATGACGAAACCGCAGGAGAACTCATGAACAACGGCCCGAAAGATTGCGATACGCTGCGCGACGTCATCGCGGACCCGGCGCGACGCGATTTCATCGCGCGATCGCTCGCCACGGGCGTCGTCGTCGCCACCAGCCCGGCGCTGTCGGCCGCGGAGTCCATCGTCGAATCGAACGTGACGATCCGGACGCCGGACGGCACCTGCGACGCCGCATTCTTTCATCCGGCGAGCGGATCGCATCCCGGGGTGCTGGTGTGGCCGGACGCGTTCGGGCTGCGACCGTCGATGCGCGACATCGGCGGGCGCCTCGCCGCCGAAGGGTTCGTCGTGCTCGTGCCGAATCCCTTTTACCGCGTGTCGAAGGCGCCGCAGTTCGAGAGCGCGTCGGGGTTCGACTTCAAGAACCAGGCGCAGATGGCCCAGATCAAGCCGCTGATGTCATCGGTGAACGCTGCCGGCGCCGCGGAGAAGGATGCCGCGGCTTACGTCGCATTTCTGGATGCGCAACCGCAAACGGACCGTGCGAAGAAGATCGGCACGCAGGGCTATTGCATGGGCGGCGCGCTGGTGGTGAGAACGGCGGCCACCCTCCCCGATCGTGTCGGTGCCGGCGCATCGTTCCACGGCGGCGGGCTGGTCACGAACAATCCGGACAGCCCGCACCTGCTTGCGCCGAAGATCAAGGCGCAAATGTATTTCGGCGTCGCATCGAACGACGATCAGCGCCAGCCCGACGCGAAGGACAAGCTCGAGGAAGCGTTTGAGCGAGCGGGTGTCCCGGTGGAAGTCGAAGTGTATCCGGCGCGGCATGGCTGGTGCGTCCCCGACATGCCGATCGAAGGCGGTTCGCCGATCTACGACAAGGCGCAAGCCGAGCGCGCGTGGAGCAAGCTCGTCGCGCTTTACCGAAGGGCGCTTCTCCAGCGCTAGCCGACGAGCACGACGTGCAGACGGCGCGGGCCGTGCGCGCCGAGCACGATCGTCTGCTCGATGTCACCGGTGCGCGAGGGCCCCGACACGAGGTTGACCGCGCGGGGCAGCGCGCCAGACTCGGTGCGAATGCGCGCGAATGCTTCCTCCATCCCCGGCACCACCTGGTCGACGCGCACGATGGCGACGTGCGTCTCGGGCAGGAGGAACGTCGCGCTGGGAGACTGTGCGCCGGTCACGAACACGAGTGTCCCCGTTTCCGCAATCGCGCAGCAGCAGCCTGTGATACCGAGCAGATCGTGGCCGACCGTGGGCCGCGATTCGATTGCGAGATTTCCGCGCGACCAGTCGAGCCAGCCGAACTCCGGCCAGCACACGCCCGCGCGTGGATTTCCCTCTGCGTGCTGGTTTCCCTTGGCGCGCGGATTTCTAGCAAAGCCCGGGGGACTGCCGATGGTGTCGACGTAGCGGCCGACGGCGCCCACCACGTCGTCGAGCGTCGCGACGCGCTCGACGCTGCTCTGCATGTCCTGCGCCCGTGCCGCGAACCGCGCGGCGAGATCACCTGCAAACGCCGGCCGCGGTCCCTGCTTGCGCGCAGCCAGGTACGCATCCGCTGCCGCACGCGCGTCGCCGACGGACCCATGCCTGCGCAGCGCGCTGCGCACACGGTCGAGCACGGCGTTACGCGACGTGGCGTTGTCGTCGATGGCCATCGGCTGCGTGCCAGGATCTGTTCACGCTGTTTGCGAACGGAAGCGAGCGCTAGACCGTGTGCTTGCGCACGAAGTCGTCGAGCCGCGCGATGCCCTGCTCGATCGCCGCGTTAGAAGCCGCGTACGAGAAGCGGATGTGTTGGCCGTCGCCCGGCACGCGACGCCCGAAGTGGATGTCCGCGAGAACGGCAATCCCCGCTTCGTGCAGCAGCCGCTTGCGGAAAGCCTCCGAATCGGCGGCGCCGACGCGCCGGCATGCCTCGGTGACGTTGGGCCACGCGTAGAACGCGCCACCCGGCGTCCTGCACGAGATGCCCGGCACGCCGTTCAGCAGGTGCACGATCAGGTCGCGGCGCTCGCGGAAGCGCGCATGCATGTCGTCGACGGAATCCTGCGGCCCGGTGATCGCCTCGACACCGGCCCACTGCGAGATCTGCGACGCGCACGACTCGGTGTTCGTGATCCAGCGCGTGAACGTGGGTGCAAGCGCGCGATTCGCCACCCAGCCGAGGCGCCAGCCGGTCATCGCCCACGTCTTCGACGCACCGTCGGAAATGATCGTGCGCGAGAGCATGCCGCTGCGACGCGCCAGCGTGTCGAAGCCGCCGTCGTAGATCAACCGCGAATAGATTTCGTCAGCGAAGACCCAGACTTGCGGGTGGAGGCGGAGAATCTCGGCGATTGCGTCGAGATCGGCGGGGGCGAGCACGCCGCCCGTCGGATTCTGCGGCGAGTTCAGGATCAGGAGCCGCGTTTTCGGCGTGATTTTCGCTTCGAGCTCGGCGGGATCGAATGCGAAATCGCGCGCCTCGCGCAGGAAGATCGGCACCGGCACCGCGCCATTGGCGACGATCTGCGATTCGTAGATGGGAAATCCCGGTACCGGGTAGATCACCTCGTCGCCCGCGCCGTAGTCGGTGACCGACGCGATCGTGTACGCGATGAACGGCTTCGCGCCCGCTCCGACGACGACGTCCTCGGGCCGGATGTCGATGCCGCGGCGCCGCCCGAGGTCATTCGCGGCGGCGGCGCGCAATTCGTCGATGCCGGCCGACGGCGTGTAACCGTGGCGACCGTTGCGAATGGCGCTGATGGCGGCGTCCTGGATGTTGTGCGGCGTCGGAAAGTCCGGCTGGCCGATGCAGAACGACACGATGTCCTTGCCGCTTCGCGCGAGCGCGTTCACTTCCGCGAGCACGACGAACGCGTTCTCGGTGCCGAGCGATTCGCCTCGGCGCGACAGCGGCGGCGCCGATCCGGCTGCGGAATACGACGAATTCACGACGCGACTCCGGTCTGCGCGGCGTGCGGCGCACGCCCGCCGCGTTGCGCGGAATAGAGCTCGCGAAACGTGCGGCCCGCGGGTGCCGGCATGTCTCGCTCTTCGGTCCAGCCGCTGCCGAGCGGCAATTTGTGAATCATGCCGTTGCGATCGGCGACGAGCCGCAGCGCCCGCACGCCGATGCGCGTGGCAACGCCGTAGATAGCCGGATGGCGCGCGAGCCAGCCCCATGCGCGCAGGCCGGCGCGCTCGTACCACGGCCGCAGGCCGCGCTCGACTTCCTTCTCGCGCAGCTTGCGCTGCAGATCGGGCAGCGGAATCTTGACCGGACAAACGACGCCACACTGGTTGCACAGGGTCGACGCATGCGGCAGGTCGAGCGCGTTTTCCAGGCCGACGTACATCGGCGTCAGGATCGTGCCGATCGGGCCCGGATATACCCATCCGTACGAATGCCCGCCGACGTTCTGGTACACCGGGCAGTGATTCATGCACGCGCCGCAGCGGATGCAGCGCAGCGCCTCGCGCACGTCGCTCGCGAGCACGGCGCTGCGCCCGCTGTCGACGACGATGAAGTACATGTGCTCGGCGCCGTGGAACTCGCCGGGACCTTTGACGCCGGTCACGATGTCGACGTAGTTCGAGATCGACTGCCCGGTGGCGGAGCGCGGCAGCAGCCGCAACAGCGTCGCGACGTCGTCGAGCGTCGGCACGATCTTTTCGATGCCCGAGATCGCGACGTGCACCTTCGGCAGCGTGGTAGCGAGCGTGGCATTGCCCTCGTTCGTGACGACGACGACCGACCCGCTCTCGGCGACGAGGAAGTTGCCGCCCGAGATACCCATGTCGGCGGTCAGGTAGTGCGAGCGCAGCTCCTCGCGGGCCTCGAGGCAGAGCTCGTCGATGCCCTCTTTGCGCGGCTTGCCGTGGCGCTTGTGGAAGAGCTCGGCCACCTCCTCGCGCGACTTGTGCAGCGCCGGGCCGATGATGTGCGACGGCGGCTCGTAATTGTTGATCTGCAGAATGTACTCGCCGAGGTCCGTCTCGACCACCGTCAGACCGGCGGCCTCGATCGCATGGTCGAGCGACGATTCTTCCGACACCATCGACTTCGACTTGATGATCTTGCGCACGCCGTGACGCCCGGCGATTTCGAGCACCAGCGCGTTGACCTCGGCCGGCGTCTGCGCGAAGAGGACCGTGGCGCCGCGCGCGCGAGCGTTTTCCTCGAAGATCGTCAGCCAGACGTCGAGGTCGTCGAGTGCGCGCTGGCGAATCGCGCGCGCGGCTTCGCGCGTGCCTTCGAAGTCATCGAGCTCCGTGAGCGAGGCACGGCGCTTCTCGACGAACTTGCCCTTGATCTTGTGGAGATTGCGCTGCAGCTGCGCATCGTGCAGCTTGACGTGCGCGCGCTCCTTGAAATACATCGACGCGACTTGCATGGTCAATCCGCCTGCTCTCCGGCGAGTACCTCGGCCACGTGCAGCACGCGCGTCGCGTCACCACGTCGGCGCAGCCGGCCTTCGATGTTCAGCATGCAGCCGAGATCGCCCAGCACGACGGCCTCGGCGCCGCTCGTCACGACGTGCTGGCACTTGTTGTCGGCAAGGCGCGCCGAGATCTCGCCGAACTTGACGGCGAACGTCCCGCCGAAGCCGCAGCACATCTCGCTCTCGGCCATCTCGGTCAGTCGCACGCCGTCCATTTTCGCGAGCAGTGCGCGCGGCTGCGACTTGACGCCCAGCTCACGCAGGCCCGCGCACGAATCGTGGTAGGTGATGGTGCCGCGAAAGTTTCCCGGCACGCGCTCGATCTTCAATACGTTGGCGAGGAAATCGGTGAGCTCGTACGTCTTGCCGGCAAGGGCTGCCACACGGCCCGACCAGGCCGCGTCGTCAGCGAACAACTCACCGTAGTGCGTGCGAATCATCCCTGCGCACGAGCCCGACGGTGCGACGAGGTAATCGCAACCTTCGAACTCCTCGACAACCTTGCGTGCGAGCGGAATCGTGTCGCCGCGATCGCCGGAGTTGTACCCGGGCTGGCCGCAACACGTCTGCGACGGGGGCACGTATACGTCGGCGCCGCCCGCCTCGAGCAGCCGGATGGCGGCGAAGCCGATCGACGGCCGCATCAGATCGACGAGGCAGGTGACGAAGAAGCCGACGCGCATGGGATCGGAAGCGGAACCGCCGGATGGTAGCACCAACCTCAGGGGAAGTTGGACTGCGCGAGCGCGATGGCGCAAAGTCCGATGAGTTGCTGCGGCAGGACGCCGAGGATCAGCAGCAGCAGGCCGTTCGCCGATAGCGCGACCCAGGTATCGCCGCGCACGACAATCGGCATCGTCTCCACCGGATCGTCGAAGTACATCAGCTTGACGACGCGCAGGTAGTAGAACGCGCCGATCAGCGACGTCAGCACCGCGATCACCGCCAGCCACACGAAGCCGTCGTTGATCGCCGCCTCGATCACCATGAACTTCGCGTAAAACCCGATCGTGGGCGGCAGGCCGGCGAGCGAGAACATCACGAGCAGCATCATGAAGGCCCACCATGGCGAGCGCTGGTTCAGGCCCCTGAAATCGTCGAGCTGATCGCTTTCGAACCCCTGACGCGACAGCACCATGATCATCCCGAACGACGCAAGGCTGGTCAGCGCGTACGACACCGTGTAAAACATGGCCGCCGAGAATCCGTAGCGGTTCGCGGTGAGGAAACCGAGCAGCATGTAGCCCATGTTCGCGATCGTCGAGTACGCGAGCATCCGCTTCAGATTCGTCTGCGCGATCGCGATCAGGTTGCCGAGCACCATCGACAGCACGCACAGGATGATCAGCATCCCCTGCCAATCGAACGCCGCACCCTGCAACGCGCCGGACAGGATGCGCAGCGTCATCGCGAAGGCCGCGATCTTCGGCGCGGTGCCGATCAGCACGGTGATCGCGGTCGGGGCGCCGTCGTACACGTCGGGCACCCACATGTGGTACGGCACCACGGCGAGCTTGAATGCCAGCCCGGAGACGATGAACACGAGGCCGAACGTCAGCAGCAGGCCGCTGCCCTGGCGCGTGAAGACAGTCTTCGCCACCGTGTCGAGGTCGAGCGAGCCGGTGGCGCCGTAAACCATCGACAGCCCGTAAAGCAGCATGCCCGACGCGAGCGCGCCCAGCACGAAATACTTCATCGCCGCCTCGGCGGATCGTGGCTGGTCGCGCGCCGATGCCACGAGCGCGTACAGCGACAGCGACAGCAGCTCGAGGCCGAGGTAAAGCGTCAGGAAGTTGGCACCGGTGATCATCACCTGCATGCCGAGCAGCGCGAACAGCATCAGCACGAAGACGTCGCCGCGGAAAAGGTTGCGGGCGGTCAGGTAGGTGCGCGAATAGAACAGCACCAGCGACACCGACACGAAGCACGCGATGCGCAGGAAGTCGGCGAGCATGTCGTCGACGACGAGCCCGTGGTACCCCTTGATCGGGTCGACGCGCAGCGTCGTCAGCGTGACACATGCTGCGACGAGCAGCGCGAGCTGGGTGAGCCAATAGCTGACGTGCCGGCGATCGTCGGGAATGAACAGGTCGACCAGCAGGATCAGCGAGGCTGCCGCGAGGATCACGATCTCCGGCAGCGCGGCCCAGTAGTTCAGTTGTGCGAGCATGTGGCGGGCCGCCTAGAGCTTGGAGCGCGCGACGACCTGCAACAGGTCCGCGACGGAGACATGCATCACGTCGACGAGCGGCTTCGGCCAGATGCCCATCGCCAGCACCGCCGCCGCGAGGAGTCCGAGGAGCCAGAACTCGCGCCGGCCGATGTCCGTGAGCTTCGCGACGTTGTCGTTGGCGACGTCTCCGAAGATCACGCGCTTGTACAGCCACAGCGTATACGCGGCGCCCAGGATCAGCGAGATCGCGGCGGCAAAGCCAACCCAGAAATTGACCTTGACCGCGGCCAGGATGACGAGAAACTCGCCGACGAAGCCCGACGTCCCGGGCAGGCCGGCATTGGCCATCGCGAACACCATCATGAATGCCGCGAACTTCGGCATCGTGTTCACGACACCGCCGTAGTCGGTGATGAGCCGCGAGTGCATGCGATCGTACATCACGCCGACGCACAGGAACATCGCAGCCGACACGAAGCCATGCGACAGCATCTGCACCAGCGCGCCCTCGATCCCGAGCTGGCTGAACAGAAAGAACCCGAGCGTCACGAAACCCATGTGCGAGATCGACGAGTACGCGATCAGCTTCTTCATGTCTGCCTGGACGATCGCGACGAAGCCGATGTAGATGACGGCGATCAGCGACAGCGTGATCACGAAGCCCGACAGGAAGCGCGACGCGTCGGGCAGGATCGGCAGGATGAAGCGGACGAAGCCGTACGCGCCGATCTTCAGCGTGATTGCCGCGAGCACGACCGAGCCGCCGGTCGGGGCCTCGACGTGCGCGTCGGGCAGCCATGTGTGGATCGGCCACATCGGCACCTTGACCGCGAACGCGAGGAAGAACGCGACGAACAGCAGCACCTGCGCGCGCATCGCGAGCGGCACGTCGTACCACTTGAGGATCTCGAACGTCTCGGACACGCTGTAGAGGTAGATCAGCGCCACCAGCATCAGCAGCGAGCCGAAGATCGTGTAGAGAAAGAACTTGAGCGCCGCGTAGACTCGGTTGGGACCGCCCCAGACGCCGATGATCAGGTACATCGGGATCAGCATCGCCTCGAATACGAGGTAGAACAGGATTCCGTCGAGCGCGCAGAAGACGGCGTTCATCAGTCCCGACATGATCAGGAAGGCGGCCATGTATTGCGCGACGCGCACCGTGATCACTTCCCAGCCCGCCCAAACGACAACCACGGTCATCAAGCTGTTCAGCAGGATGAACAGCATCGAAATGCCGTCTACGCCGAGGTAGTAGTGGATGTCGAAGCGGGGAATCCATTCCGCGAACTCGACGAACTGCATCGCGGACGTCGTGCGATCGAAATTGGTGAACAGCGGTATCGTCACGAGAAATCCGGCGATGGCGCCGGCGAGCGCGATCCAGCGCGCGAACGCGGCGTCGCGGTCGCGGCCGACGACGAGCACGGCCACGCCGGCGACGATCGGCACCCAGATGGCGAGCGAGAGGTAAGGCGTCATCGCCTCGGCCTCCTTGCGCCGCCTGCAGTGAATGGGATACCCGGTGTCGGCCTCGTGCGACTCGCGCGCCGCCGCCCCCTTCGGCCCTCGGCTCGACGTGTGGTCTCGCCCGGCGCGCTCATCGCACGCCCCACCAGTAGAGGAGTCCAAAGACGCCGACGATCATCACGAACGCATAGTGATAGACGTAGCCCGACTGGATGCGCCGGAACACGCGCGAGACGAGCCCCACCAACCGCGCCGAACCGTTGACCATCAGGCCGTCGATCAGCGTGCGGTCGCCGAAGTTCGAGGCGAAGCGGCCGACCGCGCGCGCTCCACCGGCGAAAAACCAGTCGTTGAAGCGGTCGAAGTAATACTTCTGGTCGAGCAGCGTGTAGATGGCATGGAAGCGTGTCGCGATCCGGCCTGGCAACACCGGATTGACGAGATACAGGTACGCCGCCGCCGCGATGCCGGCGATGGCGAGCCAGAACGGCGCCGACGTCAAGCCGTGCAGGATGAACGGGACCGCGCCGTGCCACTCGCGACCCAGCTCGGCGACGACGGCATGCGGCTCGCGAACGAAGATCGATTCGCCGAACCACTTGCCGAACAGCATCGGCTCGATATAGAGCCACCCGGCGTAAATCGACGGAAGCGCGAGCAGGATCAGCGGCACCGTGACCACCCACGGCGATTCGCGCGGAGGCCCGGCCTCGTGAGCCTGCGCGTCGGGCTCGGCGCCCGCTGTCGACGAGGCATCGTGTGCATGCTCTCCGTGCGCGGCGTCGTGCGCGTGCTCGTCCTGCGCAGTCCCGTGCGCCGCCTCGCCATGGTCGAAGCGCTCGTTGCCGTGAAACGCGAGGAACAGCATCCGGAACGAGTAGAACGCGGTGACGAACACGCCGGCCAGCACGGCGAAATAGGCGAAGCCGTGGCCGCCGACCTGCGACAGGTGGGTCGCCTCGATGATCGCGTCCTTGGAAAAGAAACCGGCGAACGGCGGTACGCCGGCGAGCGCGAGCGAGCCGATGACCGCCGTGACGTACGTGATCGGCATGTACCGGCGCAGTCCGCCCATGCGGCGCAAGTCCTGCTCGTGGTGAAGCGCGATGATCACCGAGCCGGCGGCCAGGAACAGCAGCGCCTTGAAGAACGCGTGCGTCATCAGGTGGAAGATCGCCGCGGAATAGGCCGATACGCCGAGCCCGACCGTCATGTAACCGAGCTGGGACAGCGTCGAGTACGCGACGACGCGCTTGATGTCGCTCTGCACGATCCCGAGGAACGCCATGAACAGCGCCGTGATCGCACCGATCACCGTGACGAACGACAGCGCCGTCTCCGACCATTCGAACAGCGGGCTCATCCGCGCGACCATGAAGATGCCCGCGGTGACCATCGTCGCCGCGTGGATCAGCGCGGAGATCGGCGTCGGACCCTCCATCGAGTCGGGCAGCCAAACATGCAGCGGCACCTGCGCGCTCTTGGCCATCGCGCCGACGAACAGGCAGATGCAGATCGCCGTCATCAGCGACCACTGCGCGCCGCTCCACGGGACGATCGTCGTCCCGGCCAGCGATTCCGCTTTCGCGAACACCGGCGCATAGTCGAGCGTGCCGAAATACGCCAACACGAGGCCGATTCCGAGCACGAAACCGAAATCGCCGACGCGGTTGGCGAGAAACGCCTTCAGGCTGGCGTAGTTGGCGGTCGGCCGCGTGTACCAGAAGCCGATCAGCAGGTAGGAGACGAGGCCGACCGCCTCCCATCCGAAGAAGAGCTGCAGGAAGTTGTTGCTCATCACGAGCATCAGCATCGAGAACGTGAAGAGCGAGATGTACGAGAAGAAGCGCGTGTAGCCAGGGTCGTCGGCCATGTAGCCGATCGTGTAAACGTGCACCATCAGCGACACGAACGTGACGACGAGCAGCATCGTCGCCGTCAGCGGGTCGATCAGGAAGCCGATCGCGATCTTCAGGCCGCCGGATACGAGCCACGCGTACACGTCACCGTTGAACACGTGGCCGGCCCGCACGTCGCGGGCGATGACGATCGCCGCGACGAAGGACGCCGCCACCCCCAGGATGCACAGCCAGTGCGAGACACTGCGGCCGAGTTTCGGGCCCCAGAGGCCGACGACGATCGACGCGACGAGCGGCGCCAACGGGACGAAGAGGTACAGCCCGCGCATGGTGGCTGGATCCATCGTCAGCCTCGCAACCGCCTCTGCGCCTCGACGTCGATCGAGCCGGTTCCGCGGAACAGCAGTACCAGGATCGCAAGGCCGATCGCCGACTCGGCGGCGGCCACCGTCAGGATGAAGAACACGAACACCTGCCCCTGCATGTCGCCGAGGTAACGCGAGAAGGCGATGAAGTTGAGGTTGACGGCGAGCAGCATCAGCTCGATCGCCATCAGCATCAGGATGACGTTGCGCCGGTTGAGGAAAATGCCCGCCATGCTGATGGCGAACAGGATCGCCCCCAGCACGAGATAATGCGCAAGCGTCGGTGCTTCGAGCAGTGGCACTTTCGGACTTCTCCCTGTACGACGAAGCCTCGCGCGGTGGCCGTCTTGTCAGGCCTTTCCGCGACGAGTGGCTGGCCGGGCGCTAACCCGGCGGTTTTTCGGACGGCAGGTTCACGAGCCGCACGCGGTCCTCGCGCCGCACCTTCACCTGCCGTCCCGGATCCTGATGCTTTCTTTCCTTGCGCTCGCGGTGCGTGAGCGCGATGGCCGCGATGATGGCCACCAGCAGCACGACCGCGGCGATTTCGAACGGATACACGTAGTCGACGTAGAGCAGCTTCCCGAGCGCCTGCGTGTTGCTTCCGGTGGGCACCGGCGGCGCGGGGGTGCTCGGGCCGATCGCGCTTTCGGCGATGACGAGCGTCATCTCGAACAGCACCAGCGCGCCGACGGCGGCGCCGATCGGCAGGTAGCTGCGGAATTGCTGGCGCAGCGCGTCGAAGTTCACGTCGAGCATCATTACGACGAACAGGAACAGCACCATCACGGCGCCGACGTAGACGAGTACCAGCGCGATCGCCAGGAACTCCGCGCGCAGCAGCAGCCAGATCGCCGCCGCGGTGAAGAACGACAGCACCAGCCACAGCGCCGCGTGCACCGGGTTGCGTGTGGTGATCACGCGCAGCGCCGCGAAGATCAGAATGACCGCGAAGGCGTAGAAGGTGAACGTTGCGAAGCTCATTGGTTCACCTGTACTTGGCGTCCTCGGCCCGGTCCTTCGCGATCTGATCCTCGTACCGGTCGCCCACGGCGAGCAGCATCTCCTTCGTGTAATACAGGTCGCCGCGGCGCTCGCCGTGATACTCGAGGATCCGTGTCTCGACGATCGAGTCGACCGGGCAGCTCTCCTCGCAGAAGCCGCAGAAGATGCACTTGGTGAGGTCGATGTCGTAGCGCGTCGTGCGGCGCGTGCCGTCGTCGCGCTGCTCCGATTCGATCGTGATCGCGAGCGCCGGGCATACGGCCTCGCAGAGCTTGCAGGCGATGCATCGCTCCTCGCCGTTCGGATAGCGGCGCAGCGCGTGCAGACCGCGAAAACGCGGACTCGCCGGCGTCTTCTCCTCCGGGAACTGCACGGTGATCTTGCGGGAGAACATGTACTTGCCGGTCAGCGCCATCCCGCGCGCGAGTTCGAGCAGGAACCATGTCCCGAAGAAGTCGCGGATGCGGTCGATCACTTTCATGGTCAATGGAACAGCCCGGCGTAGCGCGTCTGCATCATCGCGCCGATGAACACGATCCACACGAGCGTCACCGGAATGAACACCTTCCAGCCCAGCCGCATGATCTGGTCGTAGCGATAGCGCGGGAACGTGGCGCGCACCCACAGGAAGACCAGCAGCACGAACGCGACCTTGACTGCGAACCAGCCGATGCCGTCGCCGAACGGACGCATGCCGAGAATCTCGGCGTCGTTGAGGATCGGGAACGGCGACAACCATCCGCCCAGGAACATGATCGACGTCAGCGCGGCGATCAGGATCATGTTCATGTACTCGGCGAGGAAGAAGAGCGCGAACGAAATCCCCGAGTACTCGACGTGGAATCCCGCCACGATCTCCGACTCGCCTTCGGCGACGTCGAACGGATGCCGGTTGGTTTCCGCGATGCCGGCGACGAGGTAGACGACGGCGAGCGGCAGCAGCGGCCAGAGGTACCAGTACGCGGCGCCGCCCTCCTGCCCGCGGACGATCTCGCCGAGATTCAGGCTGTTGGCGGCCATGAGCACGCCGACGAGCGCGAAGCCCATCGCGATCTCGTAGCTCACGATTTGCGCCGCCGAGCGGAGGCAGCCGAGGAACGCGTATTTCGAGTTCGACGCCCAGCCGGCCAGGATGATCCCGTACACGCCCATCGACGTCATCGCGAGGATGTAGAGCAACCCGGCGTTGATGTCGGAGAGCACCAGCGTCTCGCTGAACGGGATCACCGCCCACGCGGCGAGCGCCGGCGCCAGCGCGAGCATCGGCGCGATGAAGAACAGCGCGCGGCTCGCGCCCGAAGGCACGACAATTTCCTTGAACAGCATCTTGAGTACGTCGGCGAACGGCTGCAGAAGCCCCATCGGGCCGACGCGGTTCGGGCCGATGCGCACCTGCATCCAGCCGATGATCTTGCGTTCCCAGTACGTCAGGTACGCGACGCAGAGGATCAGCGGCACCGCGATGACGACGACCTTGACGAGCGTCCACACCGGCGTCCACCACGCGCCCATCGCGTTTTGCACCGGCAGAAGCAGATCGCCCATGGAAGTCTCTACGCCTTCTCGACGGTGACAGGACCGGAGAGGCCCTCGAGCCCGCACGTCGACGGATGCGCGGCGGCGACACGCACCACGCCCGGCGGAACCCTGGCGTCGATCTGCGTCGCGAGCACGGCTTCGCCGCGACCCTGGCGAATCCTGATCTGAGCGCCTTCTTCGAGCCCCAATTGGTCGAGCAGCGTGCGGCTCACACGCGCTTTCGGCGGCTTCGCGTCGGCGGTCGCCTGCAGCGAGGGTGCGCGGCGTACGAGCGGATCGGCGAAATGAATCGGAACGTCGGCCACCCGCTCGACGCCGCCGGCCGATTTGGCAGGCGCTG
>DATEIQ010000287.1:0-5383 GCA_035278845.1 Casimicrobiaceae bacterium
CGTCGTCGTCGTTGGCGGCAGGCAGAAGCGGCGCCTTGGCGTCGGCCGGCGCGACGTCGCAGCCGAACTCCTCGAGCGCCGAACGAATGGCCGCGGCATCGAGGAAGTCGGGCGTTGCCAGCAGCCGATAGCCGCGACCGCGCACGCGCTCGAGAGCGAGTCCGGCCGTTTCAGCCTGCTTCAGCAGTTGCGAGACTCGGGCGCGCGTCAATCCCACCGTCGCGGCGAGGTCCTCGCCCGAGTGGAACGCGCCATCCGAAAGCTGGCGCAGCAACGAGAAGCCCAAGGGAGTAAGCACTAACCTACCCGTACGTCGGAAACGTCAAATTTTAACAGAGACCACGTGCAATTGCACGATTTTTGTCGGGACTCCTGGATGGGATGTTAGGCCGCCCGCGCGCGTTTCAACGCTTCGGGGTCAGAGCAACAAGTCGACTTATTGCTCTGACCCCGAAGTCGACTTGTTGCTCTGACCCCGAAGTACGCCCCGCCGGATCTGATCCTGTTCGATCGATTCGAAAAGGGCGCGGAAGTTGCCTTCGCCGAACCCCTGGTTGCCCTTGCGCTGGATGATCTCGAAGAAAATGGGACCGATCACGGTGCTGGTGAAGATCTGCAGCAGCATCTCGTCCTTCGCGGGCGCCCCGTCGAGCAGGATGCGGTTGCGCGCGAGGCGGCCGGTGTCCTCCTGATGACCCGGCAAACGGGTCGCCAGCGCCTCGTAGTAGGTGTCGGGCGTGTCCTGGAACGCGACGCCCTGCGTGCGCAGCCGCTCGACCGTCGCATAGATGTCCGACGTTCCAAGGGCAACGTGCTGAATGCCCTCGCCTCGATAGTCGATCAGGTACTCCTGGATCTGGCTCCGGTCGTCGGCGCTTTCGTTGATCGGGATGCGGATCTTGCCGTCCGGGCTCGTCATCGCCTTGCTGCGCAGGCCGGTCAACTGGCCTTCGATGTCGAAATAGCGGATCTCGCGAAAGTTGAACAGCCGCTCGTAGAAAGACGCCCATTCCTCCATGCGCCCGCGGTGCACGTTGTGCGTCAGGTGATCGATGTAGGTCAGCCCCGCGCCGGCCGGATTGCGCTCGACGCCCGGCAGGGGGACGAAGTCGATGTCATAGATCGAGACGCCGGTGCCCTGCGGCGACGGATAACGATCGACGAGGTAGATCAGCGAATCGCCGATTCCCTTGATGGCCGGAATGTTGAGTTCCATCGGCCCCGGATGCGCCTCGACGCCCCACGCCCCGTTGCGCACGCATTCCGCGTACGCCCGCGCCGCGTCCTTGACTCGGAACGCGATCGCGCAAATGCTCGGGCCGTGCACGCGCGCGAACGACCGGGCGAACGAGTTCGCCTCGGCGTTGACGATGAAATTGACACTGCCCTGGCGATAGAGCAGCACGTTCTTCGCGCGATGGCGCGCGACGGCGGTGAAGCCCATCTGCTCGAACAGCCGGCGCATCGCGTCCGGATCCGGCGCCGCGTATTCGATGAACTCGAACCCGTCGGTGCCGAGCGGGTTCTCCCACAGGTCCGGTGCTGCGGCTGCCATCATTCCCTCCGTCAGAGCGAAAGCAGCGCGCGCTCGGCGTCAGCGGTCAGCACGTGCTTCCACGCGCCGGCGTTGTCGCGCGCCGCCAGCCATTGCGCCGTGTCGCGTATCGTGTCCGCGAGCGGGCGCGTGCGCAATCCCGCGCGCTCCGCGCGCGAGCAGTCCATCGTCATGAAGCCGGCGCTGTCCGGCTCCGATGGCGGCAGCCAGAGCGGCAGGCCGACCCACGGCGCGACGCCTGCCGCGACGAGGGCGTCGTCGTCGATCCACGCCGGCCGTGCAGGCCCGGTCGACGCGCCGGTGAGCGCGCGAACGAAATCGCCCATCCGCCATTGCCATGCCGGGCTGCACGCGTTGTACGTGCCGCCCGTGTCGCCTTCGGCGAGCGCGAGAATCCAGCTCGCGAGATCGCGCGCATCGATGAACTGCAAGGGTCGCTCGGGCGGCGCCGGCACGACGGCGCGCGCGGCGCGCTCGCCGAGCAGCGCCGGATGAACGAAGCGTGCCACCCAGTAGCCGAAGCGGTCCGTCGCGTCGAACGGCCCGACGATCAGACCCGGACGCACCTGCGTCGCACGCGTGCTGAAGATGCGGTCGACGACGTCCTCGCATGCGGCCTTGAGCGCGCCGTAATGCTCCATCACCTGCTCGGTGCCAGGATCGGTCAGCGTGGCAACGCGTGTGGTCTCGTCCATGTTCGGCCGCGGCGTTTCCGCGTACACCGATAGCGACGACACGAAAACGTAGCGCCGCACGCGCGATGCGAGCAACCGCGCACCGGCCTCGACGACCCGCGGCACGTAGCCCGAGCAGTCGACGGCCGCGTCCCACGTGCCGCTTTCGAGTGCCGCAAGTCCGGGTGCAATGCGAGGGTCGCGATCGCCGAGCAGGCCGGTGACACGCCCGGGCCATGGATTCGGCAGGCGCCCCCGGGTGAACGTGGTCACGTCGTGCCCGCGCGAAAGCGCCGCCTCGACCAGATGCCGGCCGAGAAAGCGCGTGCCGCCAAGCACCAGCAGTTTCATCGCCGCGTCGAAATCCGATTCAACAGCTCGGCGTGCAGCGTGCGATCGCCGCACGCCAGCACCTCACCGCCCCGCTCGCACGAACCGCCTTCCCAGTTGGTGACCACGCCGCCCGCGTTCTCGATCAGCGGGATGAGCGCCTGGATGTCATAGGCGTGCAAGCCGGTTTCGACCACGATGTCGACAAGTCCCATCGCCAGCCGCGTGTAGCAGTAGCAATCGCCCCCGTAGCGGACGAGGCGTGCGCCTTCCGTCACCGCGGCATACGCGGCGCGCTCCCGCGCCGACTTGAAGAGACGCGGGTCGGTGGTGGTGACGCTGGCCGCCTCGACGCGCGGACAGCGCCGCGTGGCGAGCGGGCGGTGTTCCGCGCCGCGCCGCCATTCGCTGCGGCCGCCAACGGCGATGAACGACTCGCCGACGAACGGCTGGTGTGTGACCCCGACGATGGGCCGCGTGCCGTCGTGCAGTGCGATCAGCGTGCCCCAATGCAGGCCACCCAGGATGAAGCTGCGTGTGCCGTCGATCGGATCGACGACCCAGGTGAAGGCGGAGCGTCCTTCGCGGCGGCCGTGCTCCTCTCCTTCGACGCCGTGATCGGGATAGCGGTTCGCGATCGCGGCACTGATGACGGATTCGGCCGCGCGATCGGCTTGCGTGACGGGATCGTATCCGCGTGCGCCGCCCTTGTCCTCGACGTCGATCGGCGCGCGGAAGTGCGGCAGGATCGCGGCGCCTGCCTCGATCGCGGTTTGCAGCGCGAACTCGGCGAACGCTTCGTCGTGGCCGCTCACCGGCGTCTTCCGAGCTTACCCGCGCTCATCGCGGAACGATCGCCAGGCCCGCGAGCTTTTCCTGCGCCTCGATCAGCGACGCAACGTACTTGTCGCCGAAGCCGAGCGCGTTGGCCGTCACGAGGCTCTGGTGCACGGCCTCGCCGACGATCGATGGCAGCATCATCGACTCGGTGAAGTGCGTGTAGTAGCGCAGGTCCTTCGCCGCGTTCACGAGCGTGAACTTGAGGCCGGTCAGGTCGCCGCTTTCGAGCATGCGGCCGACGAGCATCTGGAACAGTCCCGAGTTCACGGCGCCTGCGGAGACGACCTGATGCAGCTTCGCGATCGACAGCCCGGACTTGGCCGCCGCTGCGCACGCCTCGGCCGTGGCCGTGCAGATCGCCTGCGCCAGGAAGTTGTTCAGCAGCTTGAGGATGATGCCGTGGCCGGCCGGCCCGGCGTGCACGATGTTTTCGCAGAACGCGCCGAAGACGGGCTTCAATTCCTCGAACGTCGCTTCGTCCGCGCCCACCATGATGTTGAGCCGCCCCTGCTCGGCCTCGACGGGCGTGCGCGCGAGCGGCGCGTCGACGAAGCGCACGCCGTCGTCGGCCAGCACCTTGCGCATGCGCGCGGTTGTCGCCGGCTCGCTCGTCGACGTGTCGACGACGATCAGCCCCTGCCGGGCGCCGCCCGCGATGCCGTTCGCGCCGAGGATCACTTCCTCCACTTCCGGCGCGCCGGTCACGCACAGGATGACGATGTCGGCATCGCGCGCGAGGTCGGCGTGGCTTTGCGCCTCGGTGGCGCCCGCGGCCAGCAGATCCGCCGCGACGGCGCGGTTACGATGCAGTCGCAGCGCCAGCGGAAAGCCCTTGGTGACGAGGTTCTTCGCGATGCCGTGACCCATCAGGCCGACGCCGACGAAGCCGATGCGGGGTTTGCTCATGTCTCACTCCTCCTTGGTTGGTCGCATTATTGTCGAAGACCGCACCCGGTGTCGGAGGTGCAATCGTCCAAACGGATGATTACACCTCCGACACCAGCTCGCGCGCCGCATCGCGCGCCCGCCGCCGCTCGAAGACGGCGATCGCGAGTCCGCTGCCGGCGATCACCAGCATGCCCGCGATCGCCGTCGCATCGGGAAAATGCCGGTAGAGCACCCAGCCGACGAGCGTCGCCCAGACGAGCTGCATGTACGTGAACGGCGTGATCGCGGAGGCGGGCGCGTGGCGGAACGCCAGGATGAACAGGAAGTGGCCGGCCGTTCCGAAAAGACCGCCGACGACGATCAGCGCGACATGCGTCCACGGCATTGCGGCGGGCCAGTCGAAACCCGGGGCCAGCGCGGACATCACGAGCGTGCCGATGACGGCCGGATAGAAGAGCAGCACGCGCGGGTTTTCTCCGGCCAGCAGACGGGTCAGGATCTGGTAGCCGGCGTAGCACAGCGCCGCCAGCAGCGCGTACGCGGCGGCACCCTGGAACACGGCGGTTCCGGGCCGCACGATCAGCAGCATGCCGATCGCGCCGGCGACGACGAATGCGATGCGCGCGGGCGTCATCGGTTCCTTTAGAAACAGGCGGGCCATGACGACGACGATCATCGGCGTGCAGTAGTTGAGCGCGGTCGCCTCGGCGAGCGGAAGCGAGCGCAATGCCGTCACGAACAGCAGCGACGACGCCAGCACGACGACGGCGCGAACGATCTGCATCGGCAACCGCTGCGTGCGAACCATGCCGAGGCGCATCGACGGACCGAGCCAGATCAGCATCGCGAGCGTCTGCACGAGATAGCGTGCCCAGACGAGCAGCGGAACCGAATAAAGCTGCGTCGTGAAGCGCGTGATCGCGTCGAGCATCGTGAAGCAGAACACCGAGCCGGCGACGAGGAGGATCGCCGACATCGGGACATGATCGCGCATCGGCATGATTATCGCGTAACGGTCGGGCGCGACGCGCGCATAATGGTTGTCCGGCGGCCGGCGACGGGCCGCGCACCGAATTACGGCATCCATGACCAGATC
>DATEIQ010000288.1:0-2514 GCA_035278845.1 Casimicrobiaceae bacterium
CGCACGCAAACGCCGGAGATCGGCTGGATCGACGTCGAGACGACGGATACGCCCGCCCGCGCGGCCTGGTTCGGCGGCCACGCGCGCTTCACGCCGTTCCAATGGCACTATGACGTGTTCGACGTTCCGACCGGCGCAACGCGCGTGCTCACGAACGGTTTCAATCCCAACCAGGCGTACGTCGTCGACGACCGGCACATCGGCTTTCAAGTCCACATCGAGATGACGGACGACCTGGTAAGAACGTGGTGTCGCAGCGGTGCCGGCGAGATTGCCGGGCCGGGCACACCCGCGCGCCAATCGCGCGACGAGATCCTGCGCGATCTTCCCGAGCGCCTCGCGGCGCTGCAGGCGATCGCGGGCGGCGTGTACGCACGCTGGGTGCAGAAGCTCGCACGGTGAGAGGCGGCGTGCGACGCGTACCGATCGAATCCCTGTCTCCGCCACGGCGCTGATGGGCGCGATTCGCGCGCTGCCCGATCTGCTGATCAACCAGATCGCCGCCGGCGAGGTGGTCGAGCGCCCGGCCGCAGCGCTCAAGGAGTTGCTCGAGAACGCACTCGACGCCAATGCTTCGCAGATCGACGTCGACGTCGCCGGCGGCGGCATCAAGCGCATCCGTGTCGCGGACAACGGCAGCGGCATCGAGCGCGACGATCTGGCGCTCGCGGTCGCGCGGCACGCTACGTCGAAGATCGCGTCGGTCGTCGATCTCGAGGCGATCGGCACGCTCGGGTTTCGCGGCGAGGCGCTCGCATCGATCGCTGCCGTGTCGCGCGTGGCGATTGCGTCGCGCGCACTCGACCGGCCACACGCGTGGCGCATCGAGGTCGAAGGCGGAACGATCGGCCCGGTCACGCCTGCCGCCCTTGCCGGCGGCACGACGGTCACCGTCGAGGAGCTTTATTTCAATACGCCGGCGCGACGCAAGTTCCTGCGCACCGAAGCCACCGAATGGGGCCATTGCGACGAGGCGTTCCGGCGTATCGCGCTCGCGCACGGCGACGTTGCGTTCACGCTGACGCACAATGGCCGCGCGCTGCATCGTCTGCGGGCGGGCGGGCGGCGGACGCGTGCGGAAACGCTGCTCGGCGATGCGTTCGTGCAGCACGCCGCTCCTGTCGACGCGGAAGCGGCTGGGGTGCGCCTCGCGGGCTATGCCGTGCGGCCCGCGTATGCGGCGGATGGGCCGACGATGCAATACCTGTTCGTCAACGGACGCTACGTCCGCGACCGCGTGCTCTCGCATGCATTGCGCGAGGCTTATCGCGACGTGCTGCATCACGAGCGGCAGCCCGCATACGTGCTGTGGCTCACGCTCGATCCGCGACGCGTGGACGTCAACGTGCATCCGCAGAAGACCGAAGTGCGGTTTCGCGACGCAAGCGCCATGCATCAGTTCGTGCGGCACGCGGTCGAGCGCGCGCTCGCAGCGACCGCAGCCGGCCAGCCTGCGGTGTCGGCGGCGGAACGTCTCGGCATCGCGGCGGCGCAACTGCCGCCGCGGGTGCCCGCCGATGGCGCGGCGACAGCAGGTACGTGGGGCGCGCGCAATGGCGACGTGTCGCCTGGCGCCACCGCGCACGTGCCGGGCGCGCAGGATGCGCTCGCGCTCGATTCACGCGAGCCCGCCGCGTTCTATCGGCGGCTGTTCGGCGATCGTGCGCCGCAGCCGCTGCCCGCCGGCGACGACTATCCGCTCGGCTTCGCGCTCGCGCAGCTGCACGGAATCTATGTGCTGTCGCAAAACCGTGCGGGGCTGATACTCGTCGACATGCACGCGGCACACGAGCGCATCGTCTACGAGCGGTTGAAGCGCGCATTCGACGGCCGCGTGCCGGTGCAGCCGCTGCTCGTGCCGGCAACGTTCGCCGCCGAGGCGCTCGAAATCGCCGCCGCCACGGAGCATGCGGATGCGCTCGACGCGCTGGGTTTCGACGTATCGCCGATCGGGCCCTCGACGCTCGCGGTGCGCGGCATTCCGCAGCCGCTGCAGGATGCCGACGCAACGGCGCTCGCGCGCGCGGTGCTGCACGACATCCGTGAGTTCGGCGGCTCGCAGGCGCTCGATGCGCGGCGCGACGAGCTGTTGTCGACGATGGCGTGTCATGGCTCCGTGCGCGCCAACCGCAGCCTGACGATCCCCGAGATGAACGCGTTGCTGCGCGAAATGGAGGCGACGGAGCGTGCGGGGCAATGCAATCACGGCCGGCCGACGTGGTTCGAGTTGACACTCGGCGATCTCGACCGGCTGTTCATGCGCGGCCGCTGACGCCGCCGATGCTTCCGTGCGTACTGCTGATGGGCCCGACGGCATCGGGCAAGTCGGCGCTCGCGCTTGCGCTCGCGCAGCGCTTCGGAGGCGAGATCGTCAGCGCCGACTCGGCGCAGGTGTATCGCGGCATGGACATCGGCACGGCGAAGCCGGACGCCGCTACGCGGGCGGCTGTACCGCATCACTTGCTCGACCTGATCGACCCAACCGAGCCGTATTCGGCGGCGCGGTTTCGCGAC
>DATEIQ010000289.1:0-11931 GCA_035278845.1 Casimicrobiaceae bacterium
TCGCGGATCCGCCTTCCAATGCGGCGATGGATGCCTGCCGCGCGAGCGTGGAGGCATAGTTGCTCTGCCGATCGACGGCGAAGAACAGGCGCAGTGCGAACGGCTGGTCGAAAAAATCGGCCCGTACGGGACCTGCCGCGAGCACCATTGCACTCAGAATCAGCGTCCGAGGACGAACGCATCCGAACATCGCTTCGCCACCTCCCCGCTACTGTTCTTGTGGCCCTGGCGCCCGCAAGGACCTGGGCCGGCATCAGGCCGCGCCGTCTGACCGGCCGCCGATCGCATCCGCGTGCTTCACGAAGCGCAGGTTAGCACTCGCCGCGACCGGATGCGATTCGTTCATTGCAGGCCGTCTTCACGGAACATCTGCTTGATACCGCGAATCGCCTGCCGCGTGCGCGCCTCGTTTTCGATCATCGCGAAGCGCACGTGGCCGTCGCCGTATTCACCGAAGCCGATGCCTGGCGACACGGATACCTTGGCCTTCGCGAGCACGTGCTTGGCGAATTCGAGCGAGCCCATTTTCTTGTAGGGCTCGGGAATCTTCGCCCACACGTACATCGACGCCTTCGGCACTTCGACATCCCAGCCAGCCTCGTGCAGGCCTTTGACGAGCACGTCGCGGCGCTTCTGGTAACGCTCGACGATGCCGTTCACGCAATCCTGCGGGCCTTCGAGCGCCGCGATCGCGGCGACCTGGATTGGCGTGAAAGTGCCGTAATCGTGGTAGCCCTTGATCCGCGACAACGCGTACACGAGGTCGCGGTTGCCGACCATGAAGCCGATGCGCCACCCCGCCATGTTGTAGCTCTTCGACATCGTGAAGAACTCGACGGCGACGTCGCGCGCACCGGGCACCTGCATGATCGACGGCGCCTTCCAGCCGTCGAAACAGATGTCCGCGTACGCGAGGTCGTGCACGACCCAGATGCCGTGCTCCTTCGCGAGCGCGATCAGCTTCTCGAAGAACGGCAGCTCGACGCACTGCGCGGTCGGATTCGCGGGAAAGTTGACGATCAGCATCTTCGGTTTCGGCACCGACATGCGGATCGTCTGCTCGAGCTCGGCGAAGAAGTCGACGTCCGGCGTAAGCGGCACCTGGCGAATGTCGGCACCGGCGATCACGGGTCCGTAGATGTGGATCGGATAGCTCGGATTCGGCACCAGCACCGTATCGCCGCGACCGAGCGTCGCGAGCGCCAGGTGCGCGATGCCCTCCTTCGAGCCGATCGTGACGATCGCTTCGCTCTCGGGGTCGAACGAGACGCCCCAGCGACGGTCGTACCAATGGCATATGGCGCGGCGCAGGCGCGGTATCCCCTTCGACACCGAGTAGCCGTGCGTGTCCCCGCGTTGCACTGTTTCAACGAGCTTGGCGACGATGTGCGCGGGCGTGGACCCGTCGGGGTTGCCCATGCCGAAGTCGATGATGTCCTCGCCGCGACGGCGAGCGGCCATCTTGAGCTCGCTGGTGATGCTGAAGACGTACGGGGGGAGGCGCTCGATGCGCGCGAACTGCGACTGCGGGATGGCGGCCATGGGATCTCTACCGTAAGCGCCCGGAACCGTCCGAGCGACGATGGATCGGGGGAAGCGTCTACAATCCTAGCGAATTCACCAGTTTACCGCAACGCACAATAGCCGCGCCGACAGCCGGCGGGCGCCACCGCGGCAATTCCGAGACAACCTTGAAGTTCCATCTGCAGGCCCCGGGCGCCAATCTCGTCACCGGCATGGGTGCTGGGTGGATTCGGGTCGGCGCGCAGGAATACCGCGAGAACGTTGTCCTGACCGGCGATCGGGTCACCGCCGGTTTTGCGCCAGGGGGGATCGACGCCCTCGCCGAGGCGGACTTCGAGCAGTTGCTTCAGGGCGCGCCCGAAATCGTGCTGCTCGGTACGGGCGAAACGCAGCGATTCCTGCATCCGCGCATCACGGCACCGCTCCATAGGGCGAACGTCGGCCTCGAAGTGATGGACACGCGCGCGGCGTGCCGCACGTACAACATCCTGGTCGCCGAAGGCCGCAACGTCACCGCCGCGCTGATCGTGACCTGACGTATAGCGAGTCGTACCGTCAGAAACGAGTTTCGCGCAGTGCCGCCAGAAACGCCTCCGGCTGCTCCATCGGCGGATCGTCGCCGGCGTTCTCGATGACATGCAGCGGCCAGCCGTAACGCTCGCTTGCCTGTCGCGCAACGGCAAGCGGCGTCGCCCGGTCTTGGCGTCCCCAGATCAGCGTCGTCGGCACGCCGATCCGCGCGAGGTCCGTGGGCGCGATCGCAGGCATTCCGAACAGTTCCATCAGTCGACGCTGCGTGGCGTGCAGGCTCGACGCATGCGCACGGTCGAGGTTATACGCCTTGATCGAATACCACGATTCACCCATCTGCCCGCGCATGGCGTCCAGGTCGAACGCACACTGGCGCCACAACGCATCGTGTGTCTCTACGGTCGGCGCCTGTACAAATGCGCCCAATGCTGCCGCGAATTCCGGCGCAGGCCGGAACGGGGACAGGCCGAATGCATCGACCAGCACCAGCCGGGACAGCCGATCGCCGTCGTCGATTGCATACCTGGCCGCAATCGCGCCTCCCAGAAGCTGACCGACCAGCGTCGGATTCGCTTTGCAGGTTTGCTCGATCAGGGCGCCGAGCCACGCGACGATGCGACCGGCATCGGCATCATCGACAGTGCCCGACGTGCCGTGGCCGGGAAGATCCGGCGCGATCACATGGTGCGTCGATGCGAGGTCCGGGATCACGCGCAGCCATTTCGCCGCGTACTCGCCGGGGCCATGCAGCAACACGATGGCGGGTCCCGCGCCGGTCTCGAGCACCGACGTGGGGATGCCGGCCAATTCGAGCTGTCGCTCGGCGACCGGCATCGACGCCAGCAAGCGCTCCCGTGCGCGCATCGCACCTCGGTTGCTTGCGGTTGGCGTATGCACGGTGTTCATCGTTGCCTCCTTGGCGAATAACGTCTGGCCAGGATAGGCAACAACGATCGCCGCCGCGTCGGCGAAAGCACCCATTCGCAATGGCGGGCGCCTGGGTACTTCTGCTCATTGCATCGACCGGGAATCGAACAGGTGATGCTCGTACGCATAGGCCGTCGCGGCGGCCCGCGACGGCGCGCCGAGCTTCGTCAGGATGTTGCAGAGGTGGCGGTCGACGGTGCGTTCGCTGCGCGACAACTCGGCCGCGATCGCCCGGTTCGTCTTGCCCTCGCTCACGAGACGAAGTACCTGCAGCTCACGCAGCGTCAGTCCCGCCGCCTGCGCCGCAGGAGTCGACGCAAGCGCGTCGATGCGTGCGACGTCCGGCGCAGCGCCGAGCTGCTGGAATGCGAGTCGGCAGGCATCGAGCTCCAGCGCGGCGCCGTCTTTGTCGCCGAGCGCCCCGCAAGCAAGGGCAAGCAGCGAGCGTGCGCACGCGGCGGGATAAGGCGCCTCGACCTCGTTCCAAAGCGTGACGGCACGACGCAGCGACGCGAGCGCGGCTTGCGCATTGCCTTCGGCGAGCTCGACGGATCCGCGGGCAGACGCCGCCATCGCATGCAGTACGACCGCGTTCAGTCGCGCGGCCGTTTGTTCGAGCTCGCGACTTCCCTCACGAGCGGCGGAAACGTCGCCGGCGGCGAGCACGATTTCGACGTACGCCGGCAGCAGCCTCGTGCGCTCGAACGGATCGCGGGCCGCGTTCAGGACGCGGCGGATCGTCGCGGCTGCGGCATTTCCACGCCGCTGCGCGAGCCGCAGCAAGGCCATGCCCGGCTGCGGTTCGCATCCCCACGCGGCAGACGTCCGGTACGCGTGCTCCGCTGCGGCAAAGTCGCCGCGCAGGCGGTGGAGGTCGCCTTGTTGATACAGCGCGGCGGCAGCGACGGTTCGGCTCGAGTTCCGGCAGCGGTCGCCGCATCGCCGCGCATCTTCCAGCGCTTCCAGCCACGCGCCATGAAACAGCTTGATTTCCGCACGGTGCACCTGGCACGCCCCAGCGAAAGCCGCCATCTGCGGCTGCTCGTCGCACCAGTGCGCGAGCGCGTGGGTCCATTCTCGCGCGCGCTCCACCGCATACGCGTGCCGGCAGGCGTCGATGACGCTGCAATAGATGAGTCCCGTCATGATCGGCGACAGCTCGCCTGCGGTCACCGCGAGCATTGCTTCGTCGAGCAGCGCGAGTCCATCGTCGAGACGACGTCGCGCCAGCAACGCGCGTCCCTCCACGTGCCGCGCGCACGCGATCAGGTCGTGGTCTCGAAAACGCTCGCCGATTGCTGCCGCTCGGGCCGCGGTCGTCCGCGCGGAACCCGGGCGTCCGCGCTGCAGCTGCCGTTCCGCGAGCGGAAGCATCAAATAGCCACGCTCGACGCAATCGTGTGCGCCGCGATCGAGGACGCGTTTCGCGCGTCCGAGCCAGCCGGTCGCGCGCCCCGCTTGTCCTTGCAGAAACGCGTGCAACCCCAGCCAGAAGGCGCAGCGCGCGGCCGGGGCTGCGCGGCCGCCATCGATGTGAGCCTCGTATGCGCGATCGAGCGCGCCCGCATAGTCTTGGTCGCGGCCGATCAGATACGCCGAGACGGCGAGCCGTTCGAGGTCCTCCGCGGCCAAGGGATGCGCCTGGTCTGCTTGCTCGAGGAGCGGAAAAGCCTCGCGCCACGCGCGACGACGATACGCGGCGCGGCCGCGTACAAGGTCATCGCTCGATCGTCGAACGGACGCGTGCTCGTTGCCCCGGCCCACGACGCGTATTCCCTTCGACCTCTATTCACCCATCTGCAGCAGCGTGCCGCGCTTGCGAGCCGAATGCACGGCAACGGCGAAAATCGCGGCGCCGACCGCGACGTACGCGGCGTCGAGCAGCAGTGCATTCCAGAAATAGTCGACGCGAAACGTCTGCTGCAACAATACCGCGCGCATCCCCTCGAATACGTAGGCAGGAGGGAGCGCCCAGCTGATCGCCTGCAGCGCGGGCGGCAGCACGGCGATCGGGTAATAGACGCCCGACACCGGCGCGACGAGGAAGATTGCCGCCCACGCCAGCTCCTCAGCGCCAAGCCCGTAGCGCAGGATCATCGCCGACACGGCGAGGCCGATTGCCCAGCCGAACGCGAGCAGGCACGTAAAGAAGGCAACGAGGGGCAATCCCATCGTGAAAATCGAATACCGAAACAGGAGCCATGCGAAGAGGCACGCACCGCCGACGCCGATCAGCGTGCGCAGCACGCTCATGATCAGCTGCCCGGCGATGAACTCGTGCAGCCGCAGCGGACTGACGAACAGGTTGCCGAGGTTGCGCGCATATACCTCCTCGATGAACGTCAGCGATACGCCGAGCTGCCCTCGAAAAAGCACGTCCCACAGCAGGACGGCGCCGATGAAGAAGCCCGGCGCATCAGTCAGGAAGCGGTTGGTCGGCGCGAGATAGATCGTCACGAACGCCCAGAGCACCATCGTGACCGTCGGGTAGTACATCATCGACAGCAGCCGCGGCCACGACTTCAGCAGCAGGTAGGCGTGACGGCGAATCAGCGCGCGAATACGCCGCCACGATGCCATGACGCCACGATGCGGGTCGGCGCGCGCAGTTTCGGCGCCACTCGCGACGGCGATTGGCAGGTCCGTAGCCTTCACGAAGCGAGTTCCTCGGCCGGCTCGTCGACGCCGCGCGCGATGTCGAGGAACACTTCCTCCATCGTCTCGCGGCCGTAGCGCTCGATCAGCTCGGCGGGCGATCCCTGGTCGACGACGATGCCCGCGCGCAGCATGATCACGTCGCTGCACATTCGCTCGACCTCGCTCATGTTGTGCGAGGCAAGCAGCATCGTGCAGCCGCTGCGCCGCTGGTAATCCTCGAGATAGCTGCGCATCCGGTCGCCGATGTCCGGGTCGAGCGAAGCGGTCGGCTCGTCGAGCAGCAGCGCTTCCGGCCGGTTCAGCAGCGACTTGGCGAGCGACACGCGCGTGCGCTGGCCCGCCGACAACTGCCCATACGGGCGCTTCAGCAGATCGGCAAGGTCGAGTTCCGCGGCAAGCTCGCCGATGCGGAACGATGCTCGCTCGACCCCGTACAAGTCGGCGAACACTCGCAAATTCTCGCGCACGGTGAGCCGCTTCGGCAGATCGACGTACGGCGACGTGAAGTTCATCCGCGGCAGCACGCGATGCCGCTCCCGCAGCATGTCGCAGCCCAGCACGTGGATCGAACCGGCCGACGGCAGCAGCACGCCGAGCAGCATCGAGAGCGTCGTCGTCTTGCCCGCGCCGTTGCCGCCGAGCAGCGCGGTCGTCGTGCCGGCGCGCACGTCGAACGTCACGCCGCGCACCGCCTCGATTTTTCCGAAGCGCTTGGCGAGGTCGCGAACGGCGATGGCGGCGTGTATCACGACCCGCCGGCTAGCACTCGATCGTCGTGCGGCAGTAGTTCGTCAGTTCGCGCACGACGGTCGTGTTCTCCACCGCCTTGCGCGCGCGGTCGAGGCCGCCGTATTCGAGCTCGAGCTTGAACGCGTATTTCTCGAAGAAGGGTTCGAACTGCTCGGCGCCGACGGTACCGGTGGCCCACAGCTCGTCGCGCCCGGCGTCGTATTCGAGCGCGATCGCGGCCAGCGGCTGCGGCGCAGGTCCCGCGACGACGCGCGCGCCGGCGGTTGGATCGTAGACGCTGTGATCGGCGCAGCAATGGATGACGCGGCCCGAGGACGTCGCTGAGCGGGATTTCTGGTAGCGGATGAACGACACGTCGCGTGTTGGATACGCGAGCTTGTGCGCACAGATCGCCGAGAACGACACGACGTTGCGCGCGGGACCAACGCCGGCGGGCGACGCGTACGAATCACCCCGCTCGCGGCGCAGCGACGACACCGGCGCCACCGCTTCCGGCAGGCGCAGCAGGAAGCACGGCGTTGCCGCGAACGGATACTGATACACGTAGTTCGTCTCGGCCGCGAGTGCGCCCTGGCGGATCGGCTTACCATGAATATCGACCAGCAACGAGCGCGTATAGCGGCGCATTTCCGCGTCGCCCGCGGCCGCATCGGCGCGCGCCATCGTCGCCATTCCGGACAGCAGCGCGCAGGAGCTCAAGAAATCGCGACGCTTCATGAATCGGCTCGCATCGTCATCCAGTGATCAGCTCGCGCACGTGCGCGACCGCGCTGCGGCCCAATGCCGACAGATCGTATCCGCCTTCGAGCGACGATACGATGCGGCCGCCGGCATGCCGCCGTGCCATCGTGATCAGCTCGCGCGTCACCCAGGCGTAATCGTCCTCGACGAACGCGAGCCCGGCGAGCGGATCGTCGCGATGCGCGTCGAAACCGGCGGAGATCAGGATCAGCTCGGGCTCGAATTCGTCGAGTGCCGGCAGCCAGCGCCCCGTCACGGCCTCGCGAAACTCGTCGCTGCCGCTGCCGGCGGCGAGCGGAACGTTCACCATGTTCGGCGCCGGATTCTCGACACCCGAATACGGATACAGCGGGTACTGGAACGTCGACACCATGAGCACGCGCTCGTCGTCCGAGAACATCTCCTCGGTGCCGTTGCCGTGGTGAACGTCGAAATCGACGATCGCCACGCGCTCGAGTCCATGCGCCTCGAGCGCATGTGCCGCGCCGACAGCGACGTTGTTGAACACGCAGAAGCCCATCGCGCGCCGGCTCTCGGCGTGGTGACCGGGCGGCCGCACCGCGCAGAACGCCGTGTGATGCTCGCCGCTCATCACGAGATCGACCGCGTGTACGACGGCGCCCGCCGCATGCAGCGCCGCATCCACCGAGTGTGGGCAAAGCGCCGTATCGGGGTCGAGATAGCGCAAGCCCGACGCCGGCGCGGCTTGCGCAATCGCCTCGACGTAGGCCGTCAGGTGCACGCGGCCGAGCTGCTCGTGGGTCGCGCGAGGCGCCTCGAGACGGGCGACGTGACCGTCGAGCCCGAGGGCGATCACGTGGTCGTTGATCGACGCGAGGCGCTCGGGACACTCGGGGTGACCGGCGCCCATTTCGTGCAGCAGGCACGACGGATGGGTGATGTACGCGGTGATGGGCACGGGATGCTCGGGTCGGGCGCACGCGCCTGCGGACGCTGCGCAGGACGGCCGAAATGACCGTCCATGTCCCGGAAGTCTAGCGCCGTCAGCCACGCCTGACGAGCGCACGGGCGACAGGCTACAGTGCAGGATAATCGACCTTTCGGCTTGACCACCCGTCCAATGACTGTCCGCTCTGCCGCTCAGAACGTTCCCACCGCCCATCGCCTCGCCGTCGTGCTGCAGCAGCTCGCGCAGATCGTCGTCGGCAAGGACGAGCCGCTCAAGCTCGCGCTCGCGTGCCTGCTCGCGCGCGGGCACCTGCTGATCGAGGACATTCCGGGCGTCGGCAAGTCGACGCTCGCGCAAGCGCTCGCGACCACGCTTGGGCTCAAGTACGCGCGCATCCAGTTCACCAGCGACCTGCTGCCGGCGGACGTGCTCGGCGTATCGGTGTACGACGAGCGCACGCAGTCGTTTCGCTTTCATGCCGGGCCGATCTTTCACTCGGTGGTGCTCGCCGACGAGATCAACCGCGCGCCGCCGAAGACGCAAAGCGCATTGCTCGAGGCGATGGAAGAGCGGCAGGTTTCGCTCGACGGCCAGACGCGCACGCTGCCCGAGCCGTTCTTCGTCATCGCGACGCAGAATCCGGTCGAGCAGATCGGCGCGTATCCACTGCCCGAATCGCAGCTCGACCGCTTTCTGCTCGCGATCGAGCTCGGCTATCCGGACGCGGTATCCGAGCGCGAGTTGCTGGCGGGTGGCGATCGTCGCGCGAAACTCGTCGACCTCGTCCCGCAATGCGATCCCGCCACGCTCGCCGAATGGCAGCGCGAGGCGGCCGCCATTCACGTCGCGGCGCCGCTGCTCGACTATGTGCAATCGCTGCTCGCGGCGTCGCGCGGCCATTTGCCCGGACAGACGGCCGGCGCAAGCGGCGAAGCCGGCGCGCGCCGGGGCTTGAGTCCGCGCGCTGGCTTGATGCTGCTGGCCGCGGCGCGCGCCTGGGCCTTGCTCGCAGGCCGGCCGATGGTGGTTCCGGAGGACGTGCAGGCGGTGTTCCCGGCGGTCGCGGGTCACCGCCTTGCCGGAGGCGCCCGCGCCGGGGCGTTGCAGGCGCAGAACCTGATACGCGCCGTCGCGTTGCCCTGATCGAACGCGCGCCGAAGCAAGGCATCGCGCTTCAACGCGCAACGCGCTTCTAAGTGACCGCCCTCGTCACCGCGCCGGGTCGAACGCCGCGCGCGGCCTTCGCGAACGCCTGGTCGCGCATGCGCCAGCGCGCGTTTCGCACGGCACCGGCCGATCGATCGCCGGTCGTGCTGCGTCACTCGCGCATCTACATCCTGCCGACGCGCCGCGGTTACGCGGTGATCGGCACGCTGCTGACGATGCTGCTCACGTCGCTCAACTATGCGTTGTCGCTCGGGCTTGCCGTGACGTTCCTGCTCGGCGGCCTCGTTGCGGCGGCGCTTTTGCACACGTTCCGCAACCTCGCGGGAATGGCGATCAAGCCGCTCGCCGCGAGCGATGCGTTCGTCGGCGGGCACGTGGTGTTCTCGCTTGCCGTGTCGGGCGGCGCGGTCGACCGGCGCGCGATCACGATAGCTGCGAACGACGTGAAGGTGACAGCGGCCATCGCGGCTGCGGCGACGCAGACGATCACGCTCGCGGTGCCCGCCACCACGCGCGGCCGCGTTCCGCTCGGGCGCGTCACGCTGTCGTCGTCGCACCCGCTCGGTCTCTGGCGAGGCTGGGCGTACGTGCACTTTCCGTTGTCAGGGATCGCGTATCCGGCCCCCGAGGCGCACCCGCCGCCGCTCCCGTCCGGCGAGCACGGTGTCGATCCACGTTCGGTCGGACGCGGCGACGACGCGGACCTCGCGGGTCTGCGCGAGTACCAGCGCGGCGATCCGCTGCAGCGCGTCGCGTGGAAAGCGGTCGCCCGCGGCGCCGGCTGGTTCTCGAAGTCGTTCGAGGGGACCGGCGGCGGCGGTCCGATTGCGCTCGACTGGTCGCGGCTGCCCGCCCATCTCGACGCGGAACTGCGCCTGTCGCGTCTGTCGGCGTGGATCCTTGCGGCCGAGCGGACGACGCGTCCGTTCGGATTGGCGTTACCTGGCGTCCGGATGCCCACTGGATCGGGACGCGAGCATCGGCGCGCGGCGCTGACGGCGCTCGCGCTCATGCCGGTGAATCCGGAATGACGCCACCCGGCGCGATCGGGTCCACAGAGGCGGCCGCGCGGGTGCGTGCATTCGATCTACGCGCGCTTTTCGCACCGCGCCGCGCCCGCGCGCGCGCCGCGCGCGAACACGCGTCGCTGCTGACGCCGGCACAGATCGCGAATCTCGGCGTGCTGCTCGTCGCGGCACAGCTTCCGCAGGCCGTGCACCTGCCGATCTGGGTGGCGGTCTTCGGCTTCGCGCTCGTCGTGCTGCGCTTCGTGCTGCTTCGGCGCGACCGCGCGCGCCCCCTCGCAACGCCGGCGCGCATTCCGTCATGGGCGCTCGCGCTGTTCGCGCTGGCGATCGCGTTCGCGATTCGCAAATCCTACGGCTATTTCGTCGGCCGCGATCCCTGTGTCGCGTTCCTGTTCGTGCTCGTCGGCATCAAATTTCTCGAAGTGCGCACGCTTCGCGACGGCTCGCTGCTCGTCTGCCTCGCGATCTTCCTGCTGATCACGCCGTTCTTCTACAGCCAGTCGATGCTCGCCGCACTGGCTGCATTGCCGGCCGTCCTCGCCGTGGGCGCGGCGCTCGAATCGCTCGCGCATGATGCGGCCGAGCCGCCCACGCCGTGGCGTGCGGCGTGGCGGCGCACGGCGGCGATGATCGCGCAGGGCCTGCCGATCGCGGCCGCGCTGTTCCTGCTGTTCCCGCGGCTCGCGACGCCGTTGTGGGGCTTGCCTGCGGATCGCATGGCCGCCACGGGTCTCTCCGATCGGATGTCGCCGGGATCGATCAGCGAGCTCGCGCTGAACGACGCCGTCGCATTTCGTGTCGATTTCGACGGCGCGCCACCGCCGCCGCGCGCCCGCTACTGGCGCGGCCCGGTGCTGTCGCTGTTCAACGGCCGGGAATGGCGCAGCCTGTCGCCGCGCCTCGGCGGCAGGGTCGTGACCGGCGCGGGCGCCGCCACGCGCTATACGGTGACGCTCGAGCCCAACGATCATCCGTGGCTGTTCGCGCTCGATTTCCCGGCGGGCATGCCCGACATCGACGAGGAAACGGGCACGCGGGGAAACGCGGGCGGATTTGCCGGCTACTCCCGCGAACAGCAGTTGCTGATGCGCGCGGGCGTCACGCAGCCGTTGCGCTACACGATCGAATCGCGGCTGACGGACAGCTATCCGGTGGCTTCGCAACAGGAGGCGATCCTCAATGCACGCCCGCCGGCGGGCAACCCACGCACCGTCGCGTTCGCGCGGTCGATGCGCCAGCAGGATCCCGACGATCGGCACTTCATCGGGGCGGTGCTGCGCTGGTTTCGCGACGAGCAGTTCTTCTACACGCTCGCGCCGCCGCTGCTCGAGCAGGAGCCGGTCGACATGTTTCTGTTCGACACGCGGCGCGGCTTCTGCGAGCACTACGCGAGCGCGTTCGTCGTGATGCTGCGCGCCGTCGGCATCCCGGCGCGCGTGGTCACCGGCTACCAGGGCGGCGAGATCAATCCGCGCGGCGGCTACATGATCGTGCGGCAGTCCGACGCGCACGCGTGGGCCGAGGCAATCATCGACGGCGAGTGGCACCGCTTCGATCCGACCGCGGCCGTGGCACCGTCCCGCGTCGAGCGCGGCCTGTTCAGCTCCGTGCCGGCCGGCGAGCCGGTGCCGCTGTTCGCACGTGAAGACGGTAGCTGGCTCAAGAGCGCGCAGCTCGCGTTCGATGCGCTCAACC
>DATEIQ010000290.1:0-15737 GCA_035278845.1 Casimicrobiaceae bacterium
CGCAACTATCCGTATCGCGGACGAAGCGACGCGCTGACTCGCTACCTGCGAGAGCGTTTCGACGCCGCGGCCTACGCCGGCATCGAGCTCGAGATCAACCAGAGGCACGTGCGCAACGGCGGCGCGATCGCCGCGCCGCAGCGCGCGGCTGTCGCGCTGGCGCTGCGCGATGCGCTCAGGCTTCCAGGTTCTCCTTGAAGAACGCGAGCGTGCGCGACCACGCGAGCTTCGCCGCAGCCTCGTCGTAGCGTGGCGTCGTGTCGTTGTGGAATCCGTGCTGCGTGCCGGGATACGTGAACTCGCGGTATTTGACGCCCGCCTTGTCGAGCGCTTCCTTCCACGCCGGCCAGCCCGCGTTGATGTTTGGATCTTCACCCGCGTAATGGATCAACAGCGGCGCCTTGATCTTCGGCGTGTCGGCCGCACTCGGCTGCCGGCCGTAGAACGGCACGGCCGCGTCGAGATCGGGAAATCGCACGGCCATCTGGTTGACGGTGGTGCCGCCGAAACAGAATCCCACGGCGCCTACGCTGCCGTTGCATTCGGCGCGCGAGGCGAGAAACGGCACCGCGCCCAACAGATCTTCCATGCGCTTCTTGTCGTCGAGCTTCGCGAACAGCTCGCGCGCCTTGTCCTCGTCGCCTGGATAGCCGCCCACCGGTGTCAGCGCGTCGGGCGCGAAGGCGACGTAGTTGTCGACAGCGAGGCGGCGCGCGACGTCCTCGATGTACGGGTTGAGACCGCGGTTCTCGTGCACGACGATGACGCCGGGACGCTTGCCGCCGCCGGCCGCGGGACGCGCGAGGTAGCCGCGCATCGTTCCGGAGCCCTGCGGCGACGGATACGTCAGGTACTCGGCGTGGATGCGCGAATCGGACTTCGGTACCTGTTGCGCCCAGGCGAAGTTGGGTTGCAGGCTTTCGAGCATCGCGGCCGCAGTGAATCCGCCCACCGCGAATTTCGCCGCACGGTCGAGAAACTGACGCCGGCTGATCGCCCCGTGGACGTAGCCGTCGAACAGCTTCAGCACTTCCGGTGGATAGTCGCTCGCCTTTCTGCGCTGCATGTCCCGGGCCTCCTCGTGAGTAAAGTCGTTCATGCGATTCCGCAGCCGCGCGCAACGAGTTCGTAGGAGCGCATGCGGGCCGCGGCATCGTGCGTCCAGGTGACGACGACGAGTTCTTCGAGTTCGAACTGCCGTGCAAGTTCATGCAGACGCTCGGCAACGACCTCGCCGGTCCCGACAATGGCTTTGCGGCGTAATGCGTCGATAACCGCACGCTCGTCCGCCGTATACGGATACGACGCCGCAAATTCGGGCGTGACGAGCGGCTGGCGCAGGCCCTTCTCGAAGCCGACGCGCCAGAATTCGCGCGTCTGCAACAGCCGCCGCGCCTCCGCATCCGTGTCCGCGGCGAGCGCCCATACGCAGATCGTCGCCCGCGGATTCGGATGGCGCGGGCTCGGCCGGTAGTTGCGCCGGTAGAGCGCGAGCGCCTCCTCCGTGCCGCGGCCCTCGCTGAAGAAATAGGCGAATGCATACGGCAGCCCGAAATGCGCGGCGAGCTGCGCGCCGTAGTCCGAGCTGCCGAGAATCCAGACGTCGGGGCTCGTCGGCCCCGTTGGATTCGCCTTGATCGCGGCGAACGGATGTCCATCGGGCAGCGGCTCGCCTGCGACCCATGCGCACAGCTCCTGCACCTGCCGCGGAAAATCTTCGGCCGCGTTCGAATAGGGATTGAGCGCGAAGGCGGTGCGCCGATCGGACCCGGGCGCCCGCCCTACGCCAAGATCGATCCGGCCGGGCGCGATCGCTTCGAGCACCCGAAACTGCTCGGCGACCTTCAACGAAGAATAGTGCGGCAGCATCACGCCCGCGCTGCCGACGCGAATGCGTGTCGTCGTCGCGGCAATCGCGGCCATCAGCACCTCGGGCGCCGTGCCGACGATGCTGTCGCTCGCGTGATGCTCGGAGAGCCAGTAACGGTGGTAACCGAGCGCCTCGCAATGCCGCGCGAGCGCGAGCGTCTCGCGGATCGCGACGTCCTGGCTCGTGCCCTCGGCGGCCGTCGACTGGTCGAGGACGGACAGCTTCACGTCATGGCGTGAGCACGACCTTCACGCAATCGTCCTGCTTCTTCGCGAACATCGAATAGCCGTCGGCAGCCTCGTCGAGCTTCATCCGGTGCGTGATGACGAAGCTCGGGTCGATGTCGCCGTTCTCGATGCGCGCAAGCAGCGGCTTCATGTAGCGGTGGACGTGGCACTGGCCGGTCTTCATCGTCAGCGAGCGGTTCATGAACGACCCCATCGGAAACTTGTCGATGAAGCCACCGTAGACGCCCACCACCGAGACCGTACCGCCGTTGCGGCACGCCATGATCGCCTGCCGCAGCACGAGCGGCCGATCGGACTCGAGCATCAGCGCCTGCTTGAAGCGATCATACGCATACATGGCGCCCGGCGCATGCGCTTCCGTGCCTACGGCGTCGATGCAGGCGTCGGGGCCGACGCCGCCGGTCATGTCCTTCAGCGCATCGAGCACGTCCTGCGCTTCGTAGTCGATGGTGTCGGTTGCGCCCGCCTTGTCCGCGGCCATCGCGAGCCGCTCGGGAAAGCGGTCGATCGCGATGATCCGCTCGGCGCCGAGCATTTTCGCACTCGCGATCGCGAACTGTCCCACGGGCCCGCAACCCCACACCGCGATCGTGTCGCCGGGCTTGATGCCGCACATCTCGGCGGCCATGTAGCCGGTGGGGAAGATGTCCGACAGGAAGAGCGCCTTCTCGTCGGGCATGCCTTGGGGAACCTTGAGCGGCCCGACGTCGGCGAAGGGAACGCGCGCGTACTCGGCCTGACCGCCGGCGAATCCACCCATCATGTGCGAATAGCCGAACACGCCGGCGGGCGAATGTCCCATCAGCTTCTCGGCGACCCACGCGTTGGGATTGGAGTTCTCGCACAGCGAGAACATCTGCGCCTCGCACGCGACGCAGGATCCGCACGCGATCGGAAACGGCACGACGACGCGATCGCCCACGCGCAGGTTCTTGACGTCGGGACCCGTCTCGACGACCTCGCCCATGAACTCGTGGCCGAGGATGTCGCCCTTCATCATCGTGGGAATGAAGCCGTTGTAGAGATGCAGATCGGAGCCGCAGATCGCCGTGGATGTCACGCGCACGATCGCGTCCCTGCGACTCAGTATCTTCGGTTCGGGCACGTCGTCGACCCGCATGTCGCGCTTGCCGTGCCAGCAGGTGGCCTTCATCGCGATTCTCCTTGCGCCGCATGCTGCCGCACGGGTCCGAGACCCTTGGGAACGGCGTCCGAGCGCGTCACTTCTCCGGTTTCGAGCAATTGCTTCATCCGGTGCAGATCGTCGTACACCTGCTGCTCGGGCGCCGCATTGAACAGCTTCGCGACCAGTGCGCCGGCCGTCCCGCCGGGCGGCGTGTATTCGATTTCGACGCGGACGATCGTGCCTCGGCCACCAGGTCGCGGCTCGAACGCGACGATTCCCGAGTTGTCGACGTCCGCGCCTTCCTGTGAACGCCACGCGATCAGCTCGTTCGGCGTGTCGGCGGTGATTTCCGAATCCCATTCGACATGCGTGCCTGCCGGTCCCCGCGCAGTCCAGTGCGACGTGCGCTCGCCGGTGCGCTGCACCGACTCGACATGCAGCATGAACTGTGGGAAGTTCGTGAAGTCGTGCCAGAACCGGTAGAGCTCCTCGGGGGGGCGATTGACGACGACGCTGCGCGTCATCCGGATCGACGTCCCCGGCGCAGCTTCGGTGCGATCCTGGGCGAGCGCCTGTGCGCAATAGACGTCGAGCGCAGTGACGCTGAGCACGTTGGCGGTGGCGAACGCGAGCGCCCCCTTGCGGGCACCGGGAGCGCCTGCGCTCGCGACCGCCGCGAGCGTGCCGATGTCCATCGCATCGCCGGCCACGCGCGACCACATCGCGGCCTTCGGCCTTTTACCCTGACCGAAGATCATCATGCCGCTCGCGATCTCGCGCATGCCGCAGAGCCGGACAAGCCCGGGATGAACATCGCGAATGCCGGCAAGCCGCGCCACGAAGCGCGGGGCGAGCACTTCCGCGATGCCGAGCGAAAGGCTGAACCAGCCGAGTGCGCGCGCCAGACGCGCGGCGTCGATGCCGACTGTCGTGACGTCGCGCTCCTGTCGATTGGCGCGGCGTGCAACGTCGGACGTCGACGCCTCGAATGTCGTGCCTGCGGGTGGTTGCGCGCGCGATGGCGCATGCGTTGCCAGGGTTTGCATCGTCCGGCTCCTTCGGATTTCGTGCTGTGGGCGATAGCGGCACTTGCACACGCGACGAATCGTCTGCGGCGAGCGACATGCACGACCGGCAAATAATCCCGGCGTTTTGTCAGATTGCGGCTGGAGTTGCGTGCGTTGCGTGGCTGCGCCGCGCATACGTCGCATTTTTAGCGAGAAACGTGCCGCCCGTGGGGGCCGATCGAACCGCGTCAGTTGTTGATCGTCATGACGACGGGCGCATGATCGCTCGTGCCGACGTCGGCCAGCACGGTGCAGTCGGTGGCGCGATCGGCGATGGATCGGGACGCGAGGACGTAGTCGATGCGCCAGCCGATGTTGCGCTGGCGCATGTTGCGCCACGGCGGCCACCACGTGAACATCGCGTCGTTGGCGGGCGCAAGCGCACGGCCGACGTCGACGATGTGCCCGCCGAGCAGGCGATCGAACAGCTCCCGCTCTTCGGGCCGCTGGCCGATGACACCCGGCTTGCGCTCGCGCGGATGGACGTCGATGTCGGCATGCGCGATGTTCAGATCACCGCACACGACGAGATCGCGACCGCTGTCGTGCACGCTGCCCGCCCACGCCGCAAGCTTCGTGAAGAAATCGAGCTTGGCCGCATAGTCCTTGCCGCCGTTCGGCACGTACACGGACGCGACGACGAGATTGCCGAGCGTGACGGTGACGATGCGCGACTCCATGTCGAAGGCGGGATGCGCGAATACCGGCAACTCGCCGTGCAGCGCCTTGCTGACGTGCAGCGAGACGCCCGAGTACGCGCGCATGCCATGCCAGTACACGTGATAGTCGGCATGGCTGCAGCGCGCGGGAATCTGCTCGGGCGTTGCTTTCAGCTCCTGCAGGCAGACGATGTCAGGCCGGTCGCGCTCGAGCCAGTCGCAGAGCTGCGCCTCCCGCGCGCGGATGCCGTTGACGTTCCAGGTGGCGACCTTCAAGGACTGGGATTGCGATTGCGCATGACGAGCCGGTAAATGATCAGGAGGACGATCGCGCCGAGGAACGCGCCGATGAAGCCCGCCGTCTGGTCACCGCCGTAGATGCCGAGCGCTCTCCCGCCATAGCTCGCGAGCAGCGAGCCGGCGATGCCGAGTGCGGCGGTGATGAGAAAGCCCCCGGGATCCTTCCCCGGCATGACGAGTTTCGCAAGCAACCCGACGATGAATCCGATCACGATGGTCCAGATGATGCTCACAGGCTCCTCCGTCGAACGAACCGCTGGTGGCAGGATGCGGCGGACTGACGCGCGGTCCGCCGCGGGGGGAACAGGTGAGGCCGAGGGTACTCCAAAAAGCTATTTCGGCGGAACGCGATACCAGTCGGGGAATTCCTTCTTCAACGCCTCGAGCTTCGGCAGGTCGTTGTAGACGATATAGGGCTGGTTCGGATGCAGCGCGAGATAGTTCTGGTGATAAGCCTCGGCGGGATAGAACTTGTCGAGCGCTGCAACCTGCGTGACGATCGGCTTGCCGAACGCTTTCGCGGTGCCAAGCTGCGCGATGTAGCGTTCCGCGAGATCCTTCTCCTGCGCGTTCGCGTAGAAGATGGCCGAGCGGTATTGCGGCCCGACGTCCGGCCCCTGGCGGTTGAACTCGGTCGGGTCGTGGGCCACGGCGAAGAACACCTTCAGCAGATCGGTATAGGCGATCTGCGACGGATCGTACGTCACCTCGACGGATTCGGCATGGCCCGTCATGCCGCTGCCCACCATTTCGTAGCGGGCGGTGGCGGCGCTGCCCCCCGCGTAACCGGAGACGACCTTCTTGACGCCTTTCAGATGCTTGTACACGGCGTCGACGCCCCAGAAGCAGCCGCCGGCGAACACCGCGGTCGCCTGGCCCGGCGTCGCCGGCTTGGGAGGCGCCCCCGCGAAATCGGGAATTCCGGCGCGAACCGCGCCGCACAACGCAAGACCGGCAACGAGAACGATGGAACGCCAGCGCATGAGTGACTCCTTTTGGTATGAGTGACGACGAATTTGTCCGTCGCGCTCATCGAAACCTTACGACGGCCGCACCCCGGGCGAGTTCGGGCCGCTCGCAAAATTTACCCGCTTCGGACGGCCGTCGACATGAAGCGTCGCGACCGCGCCGGGCGACTGCGCTATCACCTTGCCCGCACGAACGACGGCGAGGCGCGGCGCGCGCAGGCGGATGGCCTCGACCGGATCGCGCGCGTCGAGCAGCACGCAATCGCCACGGCACCCGGGCGCGATGCCGTAGCCGTCGAGGTGCAGGATGCGCGCCGCGTTGGTGGTCACGGCGTCGAACGCCGCGCGCATGCCGTCGACGCCCGTCATCTGCGCAACGTGCAGGCCCATCGACGCAACCTCCAGCATGTCGGCGCTGCCGAGCGGATACCAGGGATCCATCACGCAGTCGTGTCCGAACGCGACGGTGACGCCCGCCGCCATCAGTTCGGGCACGCGCGTCATGCCGCGGCGCTTCGGGTACGTGTCGTGGCGCCCCTGCAGCGTGATGTTGATCAGCGGATTCGCGACCGCGCTCACCTGGGCCTCGCGGATCAGCGGGATCAGCTTGGACACGTAGTAGTTGTCCATCGAGTGCATCGACGTCAGGTGTGAGCCGGTGACACGGCCCTGCAGTCCCAGGCGCTGTGTCTGGTAAACGAGCGACTCGATGTGCCGCGACAGCGGATCGTCGGTTTCGTCGCAGTGCATGTCGACGAGGCGTCCCTCGTCCGCGGCGATCTCGCACAGCACGCGCACGCTTTCGGCGCCATCACCCATCGTGCGCTCGAAATGCGGAATGCCGCCGACGACGTCGACGCCCATCGCGAGCGCGCGGCGCAGGCTCGCGAGCGTGCCCGGCTTGCGCAGTACGCCATCCTGCGGGAACGCGACGAGCTGCAGGTCGAGGTAGGGCCTCACGCGCTCGCGCACGTGCAACAGTGCCTCGACTGCGGTGAGCTGCGGGTCGCTGACGTCGACGTGCGAGCGGATCGCAAGCAACCCTTTCGCCACCGCCCAGTCGCAATACGCGAGCGCGCGCTCGACGATCGCGTCCTGCGTAAGCGTCGGCTTCAGCTCGCCCCACAGCGCGATGCCTTCGAGCAGCGTTCCGCTGCGATTGACGCGCGGCATGCCGTGCGTCAGCGCCGAATCCATGTGGAAATGCGCGTCGACGAACGGCGGCGCGAGCAGCAATCCGCCGCCGTCGAGCGTACGCGCGGCGGAGGCCGTCAGCGAGGGAGCGATCTCCACGATGCGACCGTCGCCGATCAGTACGTCGAGTCCCGCGCGACCGTCGGGAAGCGCGACGTTGCGGATCAGGAGGTCATGTGCCACGCGCCGAGGATAGCACCGGCCGTTGCGATGGGCGTAGGACAAGTGCCGACGACGCGGGTCGCGGCATTTTCCGGTTCGTTTCCGCGTTTCGCGGACAGATCGGCATCGGCACGTATCGCACGATCTCTCGCACACCGATCGCGTTCGCATGCACCTGATCATCGCCCCGCTCGCAGCCGCATGCGATCGCATCCGCGATCCATCGTGGAGGCGGCTGGGCACGGGAGAGCCCGCCCTGATGAGGCTGTTCGGGTTGCAGATATCGGTGCTGCTCGCGGCGACGCTCATCGTCGCGTGGGCGATCGGTACGCATTTCACGGATCTGCGGCTTCGCTACTGGATGATCCCCGCCGCGGCGGTGCTGGTCGCGCCGCTGCACGAGCTCACGCACGCGCTCGCATTTCCGCGCGGTGCGAATCCCGAGCAGCGTACGTTGCTGCTCTGGCCGCGAGGCTTCGTGCTCTGCGCGCGGTATCGCGGCGTGGTTTCGCGCAATCGTTACGTGCTCGTCCTGCTGATGCCCCTGCTCGCCGTCTCGCTCGCGCCGATACTCGCATGCGCAGTCTTCGATATCGGGAGCGCGCCGCCGCTTTGCATCGTGCTTTTCATGCTGAACGCGCTGGCCAGCGGCGAAGACGTGCTCGCCGCTGTCCTCGTGCTGTCGCAGGTGCCGGCGGATGGACTGATCCGGACCGACGGCAGCGTCACGCTGTGGAAGCCGGCTGCGTCCGCTGCGCGCACACGCACGCTTGCCGGCTGATCCCGGCTGCGCCCATCCGGTGCGTACGCGACGGCGAGCGGCCTATTTCGTCCCGAAGATCCGATCGCCGGCGTCGCCGAGGCCCGGCAGGATGTAGCCGTGGTCGTTCAGCTGGCGGTCGATGGCCGCCGTGTAGATCGGCACGTCGGGATGCGCTTCCTGGAACGTGCGGATTCCCTCGGGGCATGCGACGAGGCACACCATGCGGATCGTGCGCGGCCGCGTTTCCTTCAGGCGCTCGACGGCTGCGACGGCCGAGTTGCCGGTTGCGAGCATCGGATCGAGCACGATGGCGTCGCGCTCCTGCATGCCGCCCGGCAGCTTGAAGTAGTACTCGACGGCGACGAGCGTGCGCGGATCGCGATAGAGGCCGACGTGGCCGACGCGCGCGCCAGGCACGACGGAGAGAAAACCGTCGAGCAGTCCGGTGCCGGCGCGGAGGATCGGCACGAACACGAGCTTCTTGCCGTCGATCAGCTTCGATTTCATCGTCTCGAGCGGCGTCTCGATCTCGACTTCGTGCATCGGCATGTCGCGCGTGACCTCGTAGGCCATCAGCGAGCCGATCTCGTTCAGGAGGCGCCGGAAATTCGTCGTGCTCGTTTCCTTGCGGCGCATCAGCGTGAGCTTGTGCTGGATCAGCGGATGATCGAGCACGTGGACTTCCGCGGCCATCGGCCCTCCTTCGTCGCAACCGGAAGCGGAACGTTACACCAACCGGTCAGATGCCGATGACCGGCAATCCAGCGCGCGCCGCCGTCGCGAGCGCGCCGTCGTGTGTAGCCATCGTCAGTTCGACGCCGGCACGCTCCTTCCAAAGCAAGGCCGTTGCAAGCTGGATGGCGCCGAGCGTCCCGAGCGCCGTCGGGAGCGGCTGCGACGCGCGCGCCAGAACCGAAGGGCCGATCTCCACGATCTCCATCGCCTCCATCAGGCGAACACGGCTTCGCGGCGTTCGGCCACGACGTGATCGCTGCGGCGCTCCGCGAGACGGAGGCGATCGAGCGTGCGAAGGCACTCGACCTCGATCAGCGCGGATCTAACACCGCGCGTGATCCGGCTCCACTCTCTCAGCGAATTGCGTTGGCGCACCACGACGCGCAAAAGGGTCGACGAATGGAGATAGACATTCACCGATCGCCTTGCCGCTCTTCCAGCAGCATGTCCACGATATCGCCGCGGAGAGGAAGCGGTGAGGGCAGTTTCACTTTCTGCAAAGGCAGCGCGCCAGGCAGCGGTGGCCGCGTTTTCAGCACGCTCGACGAACCGTCCCAGGGAACGATGGGCGCGATCGGCGTATCGCGATCGAGGATCGTGAGCGAGCGGCCTGCACGCACTTGGCGCAGATGCTCGCTCAGGCGGGATTTGAGATCGGCGATGCGGACCCCGGCGTGCTGCCTAGAACACCGTACCGTCCGAGCGCACCCGAAGCGGCGGCTCGCCGTTGCGCAGCTTCGCCGCGAATTCGCGCCCGGTGAACCACGTCCCTCCTTCGAGCACGCACGCGAGCGGAAGCTCGGGTCGGCCGAGCTCCGCGCGCACGAACTGCGCGAGGTCGTCGAGCAGCGACACGGTCAGCGCGCGCCATTCGACGATGATTTCGCTGCCGACGTCCCACTCCTTCGCACGGTCGGCATCGTCGACGAGCTGCAGCACGCCGCTGTCGATCAGTAAACCGCCGTTACGGTATTCCGGCAGGGCCGTCAGCGCGTCGCGATCGCCGATCGCGTGCCCGGCCCATTCGAACGGCTCGAACAGCGAATACGCGAGCCACTGCGTGAGCTTGTGGAACGGCACGTACCCTGCGGTGGACCCGTTTCCCCCGGCGTTGCGATGGCGCCATACGTCGCCGTGAACGCGCGTGTCGGGATCGTCGCCGGAACGCGAATCGGCGCGCCAGATCGGGCTGAAGCCTTCGAGCAATGCGCGCAGGATGACCGGCGCCGGCAGCGTGTGCAGCCCGCGCATCCGGTCGAACAGCGCGGCCGGCCGCGACGTGAGGCCGAACTGGTCGGGTCGCGTCTCGAGCACGTCGCCGAGTCGCCGCAACAGCGCGGTGCGGCCTTCGAGGCCGAGCAGCGGGTTGTCGCTTCGTACCTGGAACCAGCGGCCGAGCGTCTTCTCGTCCATCTCGGTGAGCGCGGCGGCGTCGACGCGCATCGGCTCTCCGGGGGATGCGGAAAACGCGCCCGCGAGGAACGCGCAGAACGTCGCGACACCGAGCCCTTCGGAGCGCACGTAGTCGTCGACCGTCCCGGGTTCGCGGTACGACCACGCGGCGCCGGCACCGGCGTCGAGCAACACGCTGATGACCGCGAGGTCGACCTGCGCGCGGAGCCGGTCGTCGGCCGACAGGTGCTTGATGCGGCGGTCGAATTCGCCCTTGCGATCGACGCGCCCGGCGCTGAAATGCCGCCAGCGGCTGTGATACGGAATCTCGAGCGACGGGTAACGGCGGCGCGTGACGTCCGCGACCGCGCGAGCGGTCGACTCGAGCTTCGAGCGATCGATGCGGAAGTGTCGCGAGTCGCCGGCCTCGACGGCGCGCGTGATGTTGCCGCAACGCTCGCGGATCGTGCGGGTGGTGAGCAATCCGGCGGCAGGTGCCTGGGCGACCGCAAGCATCACAGCGCGCGCCCCTTCGTGGTGTCGAGGCAACGCGCATCCGGCACGTCGTCGCCGCTGAAATAACCGGCGGCCTTCTTCGCGGCGATCTCGACGGCGGCGTCCGCGGGCACGAGGCCCTCCGGAATCTTCACGCGCGTACCGACCTCGATGCCGGACGCGACGATCGCGTCGTATTTCATGTTGCTCATCGAGACGAGGCGATGGATCCTGCGCACGCCGAGCCAATGCAGCACGTCGGGCATCAGCTCCTGAAACCGCATGTCCTGCACGCCCGCGACGCACTCGGTGCGCAGGAAATAGTTCGTGGCGCTGTCGCCGCCTTCCTGGCGCTTGCGCGCGTTGTAGACGAGGAACTTCGTCACTTCGCCGAGCGCGCGGCCCTCCTTGCGGCAGTACACGACGAGGCCGACCCCGCCCGCCTGTGCGCCGCGTATGCATTCCTCGATCGCGTGCGTCAGATACGGGCGGCACGTGCAGATGTCCGATCCGAACACGTCGGATCCGTTGCATTCGTCGTGAACGCGCGCGGTGAGCGTGACGTCGGGATTGGCGAGGTCGCGTGGATTGCCCAACACGTACACGGTCTGCCCGCCGACCGGTGGCAGGAGCACTTCGAGGTCGCTGCGCGTGACGAGCTCGGGATACATGCCGCCCGTCTCCTCGAACAGCGCGCGCCGCAGGTCCGCTTCCGACACATTGAACCGGCGCGCAACGCCGGGCAGCCACCACACCGGCTCGATCGCGGCCTTGGTCACGACGGCCGAGCCGTTCGCAAGCAGGAATCGGCCATCGGCCGCGAGGCGACCGGCGGCGATCGCTTCGCGAATCTCCGGCAAGTCGATGTGCGCCTTCGTGACCGCGATCGTCGGCCGGATGTCGTAACCGTCGGCGAGGAACGCCTTGTAGACGTCAGCGACGACGGCGCCCCACGGATCCAGAGACACGATGCGATCCGCGTCGAACCACTGCGGATGCGGCCCGATCGGATCGGTGGGCGACGTGTTGGTCAGATCGGGACGGTGCCCGCGCGTCAGCGACTTCGCCGCGACCGCGAGCGCGCGATACACGCCGTAGCTGCCGCTGTGCGTGCCGATGACGTTGCGCCGGCTGCGCTCCGTGGTCGTGCCGACGATCGGCCCGCGGGCGAGCGGGTCCGCCGAGCCCCAGCGGATCGGCGGCGCGCCGGTCGCGCCTTCGATCGGATGATGCGAGGTGAGCCGGATGTGCTTGGCCGGCGCCGGCAAGTCGATGCCCATCGTTGTTGCTCCGCGGTAACGCCTCAATATACGCCACTGTCATGTTCCGCTCGCAAGGGGTATGCCAGCGGAAATCGGCGGTTTCTCTGCGCGTGCGTTACGCAGTTGCGCGGGCGTCCTCGGAAACGTGCGCACGGGGCACGCGGACGATGAATTCGCTGCCCTTACCGATGCCCTCGCTGCGCGCTTCGATCGAGCCGTGATGCAACAGGACGAGGTGGCGCGCGAGCGTGAGGCCTACGCCGAGCCCGCCATGCGTGCGCTCGAGCGAATCGTCGGCCTGTGCGAACAATCCGAACACCGGGCCGAGCATGTCCGCCGCGATGCCGATGCCGTTGTCGGTGACGGACACCGTCACCTGCGATTCGTCGGCCGACGCGGCGAGCGCAATGCGCCCGCCCGGTTCCGTGTAATTGGCCGCGTTGTTGAGCAGGTTGGAGATCACCTGCGAAAGGCGCGCGAAATCTGCCATCACGTACACCGGACCGGTCGGCAGCGAGATCGTCAGCGTGTGGCCGCGCGCGTCGATCAGCGGCTGCGCCGTGTCGACGCTGCTCTGCACGACGCCACGGATCTCGGTGACCTCGGTGCGCAGCGCGAGCTTGCCCGTCGTGATGCGCGAAACGTCGAGCAGGTCGTCGACGAGCCGCACCAGCTGGCGGAGCTGGCGCTCCATCATCTCGCGCGCGTCTTTGGCGACCGGTGCATCGGCGCCGCATCGCTTCAGGATCTCGAGCGCGTTGCGCAGCGGCGCGAGCGGATTGCGCAGTTCGTGTGCGAGCATCGCCAGGAACTCGTCCTTGCGCCGGTCGGCGATGCGCAGCGCTTCCTCGGCCTCGCGCCGCTCGGCGGTTTCGCGCGACAGCGTCGCATTCGACGCCTCGAGCGCGTCGGCGCGCCGCCCGACCTCGGCCAGCATCGCGTTGAACGCGTCGACGAGCACGCCGACCTCGTCCTGCGTCGTCTTCGCGACGCGCAGCGAGAAATCGCGCCGCCCGATCACCTTGCGCGCGACGTCGGTGACCGCGATGATCGGCCGCGTGATCGTGCGCTGCAGGCCGGCCGATAGCAACAGCGCGAACGCGAGGCTCGCGACCAGCACGACGCCGAGGATTCCGAGATAGTCGGTCAGGCGCGCATCGAGCGCGTAGGCCGCTCGCAGATACACAGTGCCGAGCGTTTCCTGGTCCTCGATGATGCGCCGGAAGACGGTGATCTCCCCGCCGTCGATGACGTACCCATCGGCCTGTGGCTGGCGCGGCGAGCCGGAGGTGAATGCGCCGGGCGCCCCGTAGCTCGCGAACAGCCGCCCGGTCGTCGTGTAGACCGCGGCGGCGCGGATCTGCGGCTGCAGCTTGAGCGCGGCGAGATTGTCGCGTGCGGCATCGGGATCGTCGAACACGAGCGCGGCCGCCGTCGCGCGACCGAGGACCTGCGCCTGCGTCATCAGGCCGGCCGCCGTCGAGCGTTCGTACGTACGCGACTCATAGACGACGAGTGCGATGGCGACGACACCGAGCGCCGCCAGCGTCGTCGCCAGCACGACGAGCATGAGCCTGCTGCGTACCGACCGGCCGGGTCCGCGGATCATCGGGCGGGACGCACCCACAAAGCGACCGCGAGCAGGCGCGAGGAAAGCTTGAGCCCGGCCTGCTCGGTCGCGTCGAGCGAAACCTCGAAGCGCACGCGGTGGTCGATCACGAGCAGGTTGATCGCGCTGCCGTCGTCGAGCGCGCCTTCGTAATCGGTCACGAGCAGTACGCCCTGCCTCGCGGCCAGCGGTGCGAGCCGCGGCACGTGCGAGGACGCAGCGCGGCCCACGAAAAGCAGATGGATCCCGTCGGGAAATGCCCCTGGCGCGAGCTGCCGAATCTGGATGGGGCGCTCGCCCGCCTTGCGTCCCGCGACGAGCATGCGCAGCGCCTCGGCGACCGCGTCGTCACCGGTTACGCCGATGACGATCGGCGACGACGGTTGCCCGAATGTCCCCGGGCGCCAGTCGACATAGGCGGGAAACTTGTAGAGAAACGCCGCCTTGACGTCTTCTTCCTGTCGTACGGGCGGGTCTTCGGCGGCCGAAACGCCCGGTGCGGACCAGGCGGCGAGCACGAGCAGGTAGGCGAAGCAGCCGGTGAGCAGCAACCAGGCAAAGCCGCGACCGCGTGCAAGGCTCGCTCGCGCGAACGCCGGCGAGCCGATGCCCGGGACGGCTCGCACGAGATTCACGGATTCGAACGGGCGTACAAAAGGATCGTTGTCGGCTAAAACCGCCGCGAGCGGCGTCCGCGCAGTATAGGTTCAGCGCGCGCGTTTCATCCGCGCACCGCGGTCAGCGCTCGAATCTCGCAGAAGCACCGGCTCAACGCTCGCCCTTGCGCCACGGCTTCATCAGCGCCTGCGGATAGGTGGCGCGCCGCGCGACGATGACGAGCGCGACGATCGACAGCACGTACGGCACCATCAGGTAGATCTGATACGGAATGCCGCCGGCCTGCTGCGACAGGCGAAGCTGCAGCGCGTCGAAGAACGCGAATAGCAGCGCGCCACCCAGTGCCTTCCCGGGACGCCAGCCGGCGAAGACGACGAGAGCAACGCAGATCCAGCCGCGGCCGTTCACCATGTTGAAATAGAACGCGTTGAAAGCGGACAGCGTGAGGAAAGCGCCGGCGATCCCCATCAGCGCCGAGCCGGCGACGACGGCGAACGTGCGCAGCCGCACGACGTCGATGCCCTGCCCTTCGACGGCCGCCGGGTTCTCGCCCACCATTCGCAGCGCCAATCCGAGCGGTGTCCGATAGAGCACCCACGCGAGCGCGGGCACCAGTGCCAGCGCAAGCCACGTGAGTGGTGTTTGCGACGACAGCACGGGGATCGGTATCGTCGACATTTCGGTGAAGGGCTCGATCGTCGGCGGCGTGGATACGTTGGGGAAATTCACGCGATACGCGTAGTAGGCGAGGCTCGTCGCGAGCAGCGTGATGCCGAGTCCGGAAACGTGCTGCGACAGCGCGAGCGACACGGTCAGGAATGCGTGCAGCAGGCCGAACGCCGCGCCGGTCACTGCGGCCACCGCCACGCCGCTCCACAGCCCGCCGCCCTGATAGACGGTCACCCAGCCGGCGAACGCGCCGGCCACCATGATCCCTTCGATGCCGAGGTTCAGCACGCCCGCGCGCTCGCACAGCAGCACGCCGAGCGTGCCGAAGATCAGCGGCGTCGCGATGCGCAGGACCGCCGACCAGAACTCGGCATTGGCGACGAGCGAAAGGATGTCGAGTGCCGGCATGCTCGCTGCTGTCAGCGCAGCCGCAACCGGTAGCGCACGAACAGCGTCGCCACCAGCATCGAGACGAGCGACACGGCGACGATGACGTCGGCGATGTACGTAGGGACGGCGACGCCGCGGCTCATGCTGTCGGCGCCGACCAGCACGCCGGCGATGAACACGGCGGCCGCGACGACGCCGAGCGGCGAGAGC
>DATEIQ010000291.1:0-18974 GCA_035278845.1 Casimicrobiaceae bacterium
GGCGAGCCTAGTATGGCGCGCTGCTTTTCGCGCCCGCCTTCCGGTGATCGAAACGTCGCGGTCCATCGTTGCCTTCCTGTTCGCGCTCGTCACCGCCGGCGCCGCCGCGGCGGACGCAGGAATCTATACGATCGTGGATGGCGATGTCCGCGTGCTGCGCGAAACGACGTGGTTCCGGCTGGTGCCCGGGGCACGGGCGCGCGACGGCGACATCGTCGACGCCGTCAACGAGCATTCGCAGGTGCAGCTCGAATGGACGGGCGGCGGCATCGTGAACCTGCAGGGACCGGCTCTGGTGCATAGCGGCGCGATTGTTGCCGCGGACAACAAATCCGGCGCGGCCGAGCTCGTGGTTCGCCGCGGCTGGCTCAAGGCGGCGGCCGGCAAACGTGCGACGCGGCTGCGCCTGCCGAACGCCACGCTCGATTTTGCCGATGCGATCGTCGTCGCGCGCGGCGATTCGGAGCGGAGCGAGCTGTTCGTCGAGTCGGGGAGCGCCCGATTCACGCCTCTAGCAGCGCGGGGGAAGCCGGCGGCGCCGCTCGAAGCGAAATCCGGCGAATATTGGGAGCGCGTCGGCGACCGCGCCGCCGTCGCGCAGACGCGTCCGCCGCCGGGGTTCGTGGCAGCGCTGCCGCGCCAGTTTCGCGATGCGCTGGTGACGCTCGCCGGGAATTTACCCGAGGCGCCCGACCTCGTGCGCGGGCGCGAGATCACGCTTGCGGAAGCGGAGCCGTGGCTTGCACCCGGTGCGAGTCGCAGGACGTTCGTGCGGCGGTTCACGCCGCGGCTGTCCGACCCGGCGTTTCGCGCCGGCGTCGACGCGCGCATCACCGCGTATCCCGAGTGGGATCGCATCCTGCATCCGGAGAAGTACCGGCCGAAGGAGACCGAACCGGTGAAGTGACGGTCTTCGAGGCGTCGCCGACACGGGAATTCCGCGGCACGCGTTCTGGAGGTTGGCATCATGAAGCTGATCTGGAAGTTCAACCTGGTGCTGCTCGGCATCTTCCTGCTGGGCTTCGTCATCGCGGGCTACGTGTCGTACCGGGCGCTGCAGGCGAATGCGCGCGAGGAGATCGTGCAGAACGCGCGCCTGATGATGGAGGCGGCGCTCGCGTCGCGCACATACACGCGCACGCAGGTGAAGCCGCTCCTCGAGACGCAGCTCAAGTACGCGTTCCTGCCGCAGACGGTGCCCGCGTATGCCGCGACCGAGGTGTTCAACGAGATGCGCAAGAAGCATCCGGATTATGGCTACAAGGAGGCGACGCTCAACCCGACCAATCCGCGCGACCGGGCGAGCGACTGGGAAGCGGATCTCGTCAACGTGTTCCGCGCGTCGCAGTCGAGCAAGGAGCTGATCGGCGAGCGCGACACGCCGACTGGGCGCACGCTCTATCTCGCGCGGCCGATCGACGTGTCGAGCGCGTCCTGCCTCGTGTGCCACAGCTCGGTGGAGGTCGCGCCGAAGACGATGATCGACCTCTACGGCAGCGCCAACGGCTTCGGCTGGAAGTTCCAGGAAGTGATCGGCGCCCAGATCGTCTCGGTCCCGATGTCGGTGCCGATCGCGCGCGCGAACGAGACGTTCCGCGCGTTCATGATCTCGCTCGCGCTGGTGTTCCTCGCGACGTTCGTGCTGCTGAACGTGATGCTGCACATGATGGTGATCCGGCGCGTGACGCGGCTCGCGTCGATCGCCGACCAGGTGAGCCTCGGCAACCTCGATGCCGGCGATTTCAAGTCGCGGAGCCGCGACGAGATCGGCGTGCTGTCCGAGGCGCTCGGGCGCATGAAGGTGTCGCTCGTGCAGGCGATGCGGATGCTGGAAAGCTGATGCGCATCGCGTACCGGCCGCGAAAAGTGCTTTCATGACCGAGCCAACCCGCCTCGGCAAGTACGAGATCGAGCGCGTCATCGGCAAGGGCGCGATGGGCGTCGTCTACAAGGCGCGCGATCCGCATATCGAGCGCAGCGTGGCGATCAAGACGGTGCGCAAGGACGTGCTCGACGCCGACCTCGCCGCGTCCTTTCTCGCGCGCTTTCGCAACGAGGCGCGCGCGGCCGGGCGCCTTTCGCATCCGAACATCATCGGCGTCTACGAATACGGCGAGGCGGACGACATCGCGTACATCGCGATGGAATACGTCGACGGCACTGGCCTCCGCGAATACCTGAACCGCAAGGCGCGCTTCGAGTTCAACCAGATCGTCGCGATCCTGACGCAGCTGCTCGCTGCGCTCGACTTCGCGCACGCGCAGGGCGTCGTCCACCGCGATATCAAGCCGGCGAACCTGATCCTGACGTCGGCGGGCACGCTCAAGGTTGCCGATTTCGGCATCGCGCGCGTCGACGCATCGAACCTGACGATGACCGGGATGGTGATGGGCACGCCGTCGTACATGGCGCCCGAGCAATGCCAGGGATTGCCGACCGACCATCGCGCCGATCTGTTCAGTGTCGGCGTCGTCCTCTACGAGCTTCTGACCGGCGTGAAGCCGTTCGACGGCTCGATCGAGTCGATCGCGTACCGCATTTGTCACGCGGACGCGCAGCCGCCGTCGAGTCTCGCGCAGGTGGGCTTTCCGCCTGCGATCGACGGCCTCGTCGCCACCGCGCTCGCGAAGCGTCCCGAGGACCGGTTCCAGCACGCGCGCGCGTTCCATTTCGCATTGCGGCTCGCGGCCGGCGACTCGGCGCCGCCACCCGGCGGGGAGACGACCGTGATGAATCTTGCCGACGTCAAGCTGCAGGCGGCGGTTGCGCACACGTTCGAGGATGCGCTGCTCGCGACCGCTGAGCGACAGCTCGTGCGGTTCGTCGGTCCGATGGCGCGCATCCTCGTGCGGCAGGCCGCGGCGCACGCGCAGGACACGCGCGCGCTCTACGCGCTGCTCGCCGATCACATCGACGACCCGAAGGAGCGCGAGCGCTTCGCGCGCCTCGGCGTGCCGGAGGCGAGCGGATCGCGTCCGGCGGCGCAGCCCACGGCGGCGTCGCGCAGCGGCACTCGATCGGTCGCGCAACGGACGGCCGGCACGCGGACGCGCGCACCAAGGCCGCTCGAGCAGCCGTTCGTCGACCGCACGACGGCGCGGCTTGCCGTTTACCTCGGACCGATCGCCAAGGTGGTCGCGCGCAAGGCGGCGCAGCAGACGCAGGATTGCGACGAGTTCGTGCGGCTCGTCGCCGAGCACATCGGCACGCAGGAGCGCGACACGTTCCTGCGCGAGATGGAAGCGCCTGACAAGCCGGAAAGGTAGGGTCACGCGAAATGTAGGGCCGGAGACGATTTCCGGGTAGGCTTTCGGAAGTTGTCCCTGACGCCGGTTTTCTCACCGAAGGAGTTGACCATGCGCCTTGCACGCGTCTTCATCGCAGCGCTGATCGCGGCGTTCGCATGCGCCGCGACGGCCGACACGTATCCGTCCCGGCCGGTCAAGATCGTGGTGCCGTTCTCGGCGGGCGGGCCGGCCGACGTGTACGCGCGCTTCCTCGCCGAGCGCTTGCAGGGGGCGATGGGACAGGCTTTCGTCATCGAGAACCGGCCGGGCGGCGGATCGGTCATCGGCACCGAAGTCGTCGCGAAGAGCGCGCCCGACGGCTACACGCTGCTGCTCATGTCCAACACGCACACTGTCAACGAATCGCTGATGCCGAACAAGCCGTTCGTGCTGATGCGTGATTTCACCGCCGTCGCGCCGATCAACTATTCCGACCTGGTGCTGGTCGTCAACCCGGCGGTGCAGGCGAAGACGCTGCCGGAACTGATCGCGCTCGCGAAGGCGCAGCCGGGCAAGCTCAACTACGCGTCCTCGGGGCCGGGCACGCCGTATCACATGGCGGGCGAATTGTTCAAGGCGATGGCCGGGCTCGACATCGTCCACGTGCCGTACAAGGAAAGCTCCGGCGCACGCACGGGCGTGCTGGGGGGCCAGGTCGAGATGATGTTCGATGCGGTCACCGTCATGAACGAGCACGTCAAGGCCGGCAAGGTGCGCGCGCTCGCGACGAGCGGCAAGACGCGCTCCACGGTGATGCCCGACGTGCCGACGCTGTCGGAAGCCGGCGTGCCTGGTTACGACGCGGTGATCTGGCTCGGCCTGATTGCGCCAAAAGGCACGCCGCCGGAGATCGTGACGCGACTCAACGCCGAGATCACGAAGATCGCCTCGCGTCCCGACGTGCAGGCCGACTGGGCGAAGCAGGGCGCGGTCGCGATGACGATGACGCCCGCCGCGTTCGAGCGGTATCTCGCCGACGACATCGTCAAGTGGGAGCGCATCGTCAAACTGTCCGGGGCCCGCCCGGACCGATGACCGACGGATCGCTGTACGTTCTTTCCGCGGGGGCCGCGAAGGCGGTCGTCAACGCCACCGCCGACGCCGTCCGCAAGTCCGGCGGCGTCGTGGTGGTCGCGCGGTTCGACGCAGCCGGTGCGATCCGCGCGCGCCTGGTGGCCGGCGATCCATGCGACGTCGTGATCCTGCCGGCGCCGATGCTGCAGGCGCTCGCCGATGAAGGATGGGTGGAGCGCACGTCAATCGCGTCGCTCGGTCGCGTGCCGACCGGCATCGCAGTTCCGGAAGGTGCGGCGCACCCTGCGATCGGCGACGCCCCGTCGCTGCGCGAAACGCTCGAACGGGCGTCGGCGCTTTACTGCCCCGATGTCACGCACGCAACGGCCGGCATCCACTTCCTGCGGATGCTGCGCGATCTCGAAATAGCCGACCGCCTCGCGACGCGCATCCACGCCCACGCGAATGGTGCCGAAGCGATGGCCGCGCTGGCGGCCGCCGGCGACCCGGCTGCGATCGGCTGCACGCAGGCGAGCGAGATTCTGTACACGCCAGGGGTGACGCTGGTCGCCCCGTTGCCGGAACCTTTCGCGCTGACGACGGACTACAGAGCGGCCGTTGCCGCAGCGAGCGACCATGCGTCGGTTGCACGGGAATTCTGTGAGACCTTGTGCGGTTCGCAATCGAACGCCCTGCGGCTGCAAAGCGGTTTTCTGGCCGGGTAAGTCAACGCCGGGCCGTCCCGGCCGTTTTTCACGAGAATCATGCTTCCCGACTGGATTCGCTCCCGTCCGCTGCGATTCCTGGGTGCCGTCGCGCTCGCGTTCGCGCTCGGCGCCGGCGGCTGCGCGCACCTTGCCGAGAAGGAGCGCGAGCTCACGTTTCGCGTCGTGCCGGGCAATGCGAGCTGGTACGCGGGCCTGCCCGATGGCGTCGAGGAAATCGACATCCCGCTCGCCGACAACGAGCACATCAACGCCTGGTGGTGGCCGGCGGTTCGCACCGATGCGCCGGCCGTGCTCTATTTCCACGGCTCGCGCTGGAACCTGACGGGCCAGCTCTCGCGCATCCGGCAGCTGCACGAGTTCGGCTTCTCGGTCCTCGCGATCGACTACCGCGGCTTCGGCAAAAGCGCCGGCGGCGTGCCTTCCGAGCAATCGGTCTACGAGGACGCGCGCGCGGGGTGGCAGCGGTTCACCGAGCTCGTGCCCGACGCCCGCCGGCGCATCATCTACGGCCATTCGCTCGGCGGCGCCGTCGCGGTCGATCTCGCGGCGTCGCTCGACCAGGCGAACGGCGCGGCCGGGCCGGAGGCGGCGCGCGGGCTGATCGTCGAGTCGTCGTTCACGACGCTCGTCGACATGGCGAAGGCGCTGTCGTACACGTGGCTGCCGGTGCAATGGATTCTGTCGCAGAAATTCGACACGCTCGGCAAGATCGCTCACGTGAAGATGCCCGTGCTGTTCGTGCACGGCGAGGCCGACCGCTTCGTGCCGGCGCGCTTCAGCCAGGCGCTGTACGATGCGGCGCGCGCGCCGAAGCGGCTGCTGCTTGTTACGGGCGGGAGCCACAACAACAGCATGCGAATCGCGAGCGACGAGTATCGGGAGGCGCTGGCCGCGCTGTTCCGCCTGCCCGCGCATCGCTGAACATCAGCATCGAATCGACGACGCGCAACGTCGCCGCATGCCCGATGCGGCCGCGAGCGCGGCCGGCGCGCGGCGTATCGGTGGTGATCCTCGCGAAGGCGGGCGTGCGACCCGACGTCAGCGCGGAGGGTGAGCTCCAGTCAGCGCGCGTCGCACGTCGCGCAGCTTGGTCTTGACGCGCGCTTCGTTGACCGGGCCCATGCGCATCAGCATCTTCTGGCCGGCCGAGCGGTTCTCGAGCGCGGGATCGGCGAATTCGTAGAGCACTTTCGGCTGCACGAGCGCGATCGGCGCAGGCACGTCCGGTGCGGCAAGCAGGTGATCGATCACCTCCACGAGCCGGTCGTTGAAGTATCCGTTCGGATAACCGAGCTCCCGGTACGCCTTCTGGAACAGCGGGTAATAGCGCACGTAAGCCTGCACGAGCTTCTGCGTGTCGACCTGCTCCATCACCGTGAGATACGGCTGGTAGCGCGTCGCGTTGTCGGCGCGCAGCAGGATGCGGCCGTCGGTCTGCGTCGTGTCCACGCTGCCGCCGATCGGCTTCACTGCCATTCGCGACAGCGAAACCGTCTGCCGCGGCAGGTTGTCGATCGTCGCGACGAACCGCGGCACGATCTGCTCCATGTGGAAGATGCGGTCGAGCGGCGCACCGGCAAAGAGCGAAGCGAGTACATCCTGCAGCGACGGATCGCTGTCGGCAACGTCGGGCAGTGGCTTCTCCATCGCCGCCTGCGGCGTGACCGATTCGATCGGATACCTGGGTGTGCCCGGCGAGGGCGCGGTTGCAGGCTCGCTCGGGACGGTTGCTGGCGGCGCCGATGCAACCGGCGCTGGCTCCGGCGCGCGCGTTCCGCGCCACAGCAGGTAGCCCGCCAGCGCCACGGCGGCGATCATAAGCAGCGGCCATCCGAAACGGCGCGCGGGCGAGGATTTGCGACGGGGATCGATCGGGCGCTCGAAATCAGGTTCGCGGTCCAGCGGTTCCACGTGTTCCATGCTGATCTCCGATTGCGATAAAGGCGCGGACGCGCCACGCCAAGGGCATTGGACCCAAGCTTGCGCGGATAGGTTCGCCACCGCAAGCAGGTGGCGCGCTTTCAGCGTGCCTGCAAACGCTCGCCGTGCTCGCGCGTTGCATGGAAGCCGACTTTCGGCCAGCGCTCCATCGTCACCTGCAGGTTGTACTTGTTGGTGGCGAGGAACACGGGATTGCCGTCGACGTCGGTCGCGAGCGCCGCCGCCTGCTCGCGCTCGAAGTTGCGCCGCGTCGGCTCGTCGGGGAAGGTGAGCCAGCGCGCGGTCGAGATGTTGGCTGTCTCGTAGATCGCGTCGACCTTGTATTCGCTCGCGAGGCGTTGCGCCACGATCTCGAATTGCAGCGGACCGACCGCACCGAGCAGCATCGTGTTCGTGTGCGTCGACGCGAACACCTGGATCGCGCCTTCCTCACCGAGCTCCTGCAGCCCCTTGCCGAGCGGCTTGGCCTTGAACGGATCGCGCGGACGCGCGATGCGAAAGAGCTCGGGCGCGAAATACGGAATGCCCCGGAACGCGAGCGGCTCGCCTTCGGTGAGCGTGTCGCCGATCTGCAGCTGGCCGTGGTTGTGAATGCCGATGATGTCGCCGGCCACGGCGTCCTCGCTCGCGACGCGCTCGTTGGCCATGAACGTGAGCGCATTCGCAAGCTTGAGATCGCGGCCGGTGCGAACCTGACGCACCTTCATCGCCGGCAGGTAGCGGCCCGAGCAGACGCGGAAGAAGGCGATGCGGTCGCGGTGCCGCGGATCCATGTTCGCCTGGATCTTGAACACGAAGCCGCTGAACGGCTTTTCGGCAGGCAGCACGTCGCGCACCGTCGCGTCGCGCGGCTGCGGCGGCGGCGCCCAGTCGACGAGCGCCTGCAGCACCTCCTGCACGCCGAAGTTGTTGATCGCCGAGCCGAAGAACACCGGCGTCTGGCGCCCCGCGAGAAAGGCGGCGAGCTCGAACGGATGGCTCGCGGTGCGGATCAGCTCCACGTCGTGGCGCAGCGCGCCGATCTCCTCGGGAAAGAGCTCGGCGAGGCGCGGATTGTCGATGCCCTCGATCGTCTCGGTATCGGTCGCGACGCGCTCCTCGCCCGCCGTGAACCGCAGCAGACGGTCGTCGCGCAGGTCGAACACGCCGCGAAAGCGCTTGCCCATGCCGACCGGCCAGCTGATCGGCGCGCAATCGATGCCGAGCACCGATTCGACCTCCTCGAGCAGCGCGAGCGGCTCGCGCACCTCGCGGTCGAGCTTGTTGATGAACGTGATGATCGGCGTGTCGCGCAGCCGGCACACTTCGAGCAGCTTGATCGTCCGCGCCTCGACGCCCTTCGCCGCGTCGATCACCATCACCGCGGCGTCGACCGCCGTCAGCACGCGGTACGTGTCCTCGGAGAAATCCTCGTGGCCCGGCGTGTCGAGCAGGTTGATCGTATGGTCGGCGTACTCGAACTGCATCACCGAGCTCGTGACCGAGATGCCGCGCTGCTTTTCGACTTCCATCCAGTCGGACGTCGCATGCCGTGCGCTCTTGCGAGATTTCACCGTGCCGGCGAGCTGGATGGCGCCGCCGAACAGCAGCAGTTTTTCGGTCAGTGTCGTCTTGCCGGCATCGGGGTGCGAGATGATCGCGAAAGTGCGCCGGCGCGCGATGTCGCGCTCGATGTCGGCGGATTCGGGACCCTGCGCCACCGGCTTCCGACCGTTCGCATTCGTGAACATGGTGTGCGACGCCTAACCGAACGGGCGCAAGCCGATCAGCGGTCCGTGCAGGAAAAGCGCGAAGACCAGCGCGAAGACGACGCCCGCGACGGCCGCGATGGCATCCTTCCCGAGGCTACCGGGCGGATACCGGGTGCCCGCGGCGCGGTCGCGCGCGCGTCGCGTCGCGTACGCGATCACCGCCCACGCGACGAATGCGCCGAACAGCAGCACTGCGTTGAGGCGGCCGTTCGCGAGCAGGTGACCAAGCGCCCATACGCCGGTGCCGACGGTCATTGGATGGCCGAGCGCCGCCTTCATGTTCGTGCCGGGGACGTAAGCCGCCGCGATCAGCACGAACCCGATGACCGAAAGCAGCGCGGCGGCATGCCGCGTCCAGGCCGGCGCGCTCCAGAGAACCACAGGGTCTTGTCGCGCGATACCGTAGCCCCAGATGATCAGGATCAGCGCGATGAGCGAGACCGCCGAGTACGCGAGCTTCCACGGTCCGATTCCCATGCGAGCGACCTGGCGCGCGCGAAAGTCCGGCGCGGCAAGGCCCACGGAATGCGAAGCGAAAAACAGGACGAGCCCAGCGATGAGGACGCTCATCGACGCGTTGGACGAGTGTGCAGGGAAGCTCGTATTTTAGTATGCGGCGACCGATGCCTACCGTCGTCGCTACCGCAGCCGATCTCTTCGCGCCACCGCCGCTGCCTGCAGGACTCGATTATCGCGAGGACTTCGTCACGCGCGACGAGCAGGTGCGCCTGCTTGCCATGTTCGCGGACCTGCCGTTTCGCGAGGCGACGTTCCAGCAATACACGGCGCGCCGGCGTGTCGTCCGGTTCGGCCGCGACTATGCGGCGGGCGCCGGGCAATGGATCGACGGCGAGCCGGTGCCCGAATGGCTCGCGGCTTTGCGCGCGCGTGTCGCGCTCGCCGGCAATCTGGACGAAGCTGCGTTCATGCACGCGCTCGTTACCGAGTACCGGCCCGGCACGCCGATCGGCTGGCATCGCGACAAGCCCGAATACGGCCGCGTGTTCGGCATCTCGCTCGGCAGCGCATGCAGGATGCGCTTTCGGCCGTTCGATCGACGCGACGACCGCAAGGCGGTGATCGCGCTCGAGCTTTCGCCGCGATCGCTCTACGCGATGCGTGACGACATCCGTTGGCACTGGCAGCACTCGATCGCGCCGGTGAAGGCGCTGCGCTATTCGATCACGTTCCGCACCGCCGCGTAGGAACGCGGCCGATCCAGACCTGCACGCCGCGTAGAATCGCGGCCGATGCAGAAGTACCCCCATCTGTTCGCGCCGCTCGACCTGGGCTTCGCAACGTTGCCGAACCGTGTGCTGATGGGCTCGATGCACACGGGGCTCGAGGAGGCGAAGGACGGGTTCGCGAGGCTCGCGGCGTTTTATGCGGCGCGAGCCCGCGGCGGGGTCGCATTGATCGTCACCGGCGGCATCGCGCCGAACCTCGTCGGCCGGCTCGAGCCGCGCGCGTCGCAACTGTCGTTTGGCTGGCAGCTGGCGAAGCATCGGCAGGTCACCGATGCCGTGCACGCGGAAGGCGGTCGCATCGCGCTGCAGATCCTGCACGCGGGACGCTACGCGTACCACCCGCTCGCGGTCGCGCCGTCGGCGGTGCGCTCGCCGATCACGCCGTTCCGGCCGCGCGCGCTGTCGCGCTTCGGCATCGAGCGCACGCTCGCCGCATACGCGCGTTGCGCGGTACTCGCGCGGCGCGCGGGGTACGACGGCGTCGAGATCATGGGCTCCGAGGGTTACCTGATCAACCAGTTCATTGCCGCGCGCACGAATCACCGCGACGACGCGTGGGGCGGCGCGTTCGAGAACCGCATCCGGTTTGCCATCGAGGCCGTACGGCGCACGCGCGAGGCGGCGGGCGACGACTTCATCATCATCTACCGGCTGTCGATGCTCGATCTCGTCGAAGGCGGCAGCACGTGGGACGAAGTGGTTGCGCTCGCGCGCGCGATCGAGGCCGCGGGCGCGACGCTCATCAATACCGGCATCGGCTGGCACGAGGCGCGCATTCCGACGATCGCGACGATGGTGCCGCGCGGTGCGTATGCGTGGGTCACCGCGCGCCTGCGCGGCGCCGTCGGAATTCCGCTCGTCGCAACCAATCGCATCAACGATCCCGCGGTGGCGGAAGCGATCCTTGCGCGCGGCGATGCCGACATGGTGTCGATGGCGCGGCCGTTCCTCGCCGACGCGGCGTTCGTCGCGAAGGCGGCGGCGGGACGCGCGGACGAGATCAACACCTGCATCGCCTGCAATCAGGCGTGCCTCGACCACATCTTCGAGCGTAAAGTCGCGAGCTGCCTCGTCAATCCGTTCGCGTGCCGCGAGACGGAGCTTGCGGCAACGCGCGCCGCGCGGCCGCGGCGCGTCGCAATCGTCGGCGCCGGGCCGGCGGGTCTCGCATGCGCGACGACCGCGGCCGAGCGCGGCCATCACGTGACGCTGTTCGACGCCGCGCCCGTTATCGGCGGCCAGTTCAATCTGGCGCAACGCATTCCGGGCAAGGAGGAGTTCGCCGAGACGCTGCGGTATTACGATCGCCGCCTCGCCGCCCTTGGCGTCGTGCGGAAGCTCGGCACGCCTGCCGGTCCCGATGACGTGCGGGCAAGCGACGCGGTCGTCATCGCGACGGGTGTCGTTCCGAGACAGCCGGCGATCGCAGGTCTCGCACACGAGCGGGTGGCGAGCTACGTCGACATCATCCAAGGCCGCCGGATCGCAGGCCGCAGGGTCGCGATCATCGGCGCCGGCGGCATCGGCTTCGACGTCGCGGAGTTCCTGACCCATGCCGGGGATTTGGACGGGCACGCGAGCACTGGCGCGCTGCACGACGGTGCGATCGAACAGTTTCGCGACGAATGGGGCATCGACGTCACGTATGCGAGTGCCGGCGGCATCAAGGACGCGCGCGACGCGCCGCCGCCGCGTGAAGTCTGGCTGCTGCAGCGGAAGACGACCAAGGTCGGCGAGGGGCTCGCGAAGACCACCGGCTGGATCCGCCGCACGCTGCTGCGAAGGCGCGGCGTGAAGATGCTGTCGGGCGTGACCTACGAGCGCATCGACGACGCGGGCTTGCACGTTCGCGTCGACGGCGAGCCGCATGTGCTCGCCGTGGACACGATCGTCGTCTGCGCCGGCCAGGAGCCGCGGCGCGACCTGGCGCAAGCGCTCGACGCGCAGCGCATTGCCTATACGCTGATCGGCGGCGCCGACGTCGCCGTCGAACTCGACGCGAAGCGCGCGATCGAGCAAGGCACGCGCGTCGCGCTGGCGCTGTAGGTCAGCCGGTGGCGCTGTAGACGGGTCAGCCTTTCGCGGCCATCCGCGCCGCGCGCTTCAGATCCGAAACCAGCGTCGCCCGCAGCTTCGCGCGAGTGTCGTGATCGGGCGCGCGCAGCGCGGCCGACGGGTGATACGTGGCAACGATCGGCGTGCCCTCCGGGCTCGCAAGTTTCTTCGTGCGCGCCGTCGCGATCGCGATCTTTCCGCCGTAAACCGCGGCAAGTGCCGTTGCGCCGAGCGTGACGATCACCGCGGGATGCACGCGCGCGAGCTCGCCCTCGAGCCATGCATGGCAGGCCGCGATGTGACGCTGCAGCGGCGTCTTGTGGATGCGCCGCTTGCCGCGCGGCTCGAAGAAGAAGTGCTTGACCGCATTCGTCAGGAACACCTGCGAAGGCGGCAACCCCGCTTCGTCGAGCAGCTCGCGCAGCAGCCGGCCCGCAGGCCCGACGAACGGCCTTCCCTGCAGGTCTTCCTCGTCGCCGGGCTGCTCGCCGACGAGCAGGATGCGGGCGTCGCGCGGTCCTTCGCCCGCAACGCCCTGCGTCGCGTGCTCCCACAGCTCGCAGCGCCGGCAATGGTCGAGGTTTTCCTTCGACGGCTCGTCGGTCGACGGCGGCGGTGTCTTGCGCGGTGGCATTGCCCGCTAGTCGAACGCCGTGCCGCCGTCGAGCAGCACGGACGACCAGATGTCGGTCGGATTCGCCGCATCGGGCGCCGCCTGTGTGAAGAACGCCATGAATTTTCCGGATGCACTCGTGAGCGCCTGGTAATCGCCGACGAACAAACCTCCCGGCGTGACCGGCGCCCGGCGCATGTCGAACGGCCCCGCCACGTGGTGCTCGGTCCAGTCGCTGCCGTTCACCGACGTCGCGAGCCATACGTCGCAGAGCAGCGTCGACGCATCGGCGGTGTCGTTGCGGAAGTCGTAGTACAGAACGCCGATCGTTCCGTCCGCTCGCACCGAGATCGCCGGCATCAGTGCCTGCGTGGCGGGTACGGCGTTGATCTGCACCGGCGTGCTCCACGTACTGCCGCCGTCGACCGAGCGCGAGAACGCGACGCCGTCGCGCACGGCGTTGCTGAAGCGAGAGTCCTGCCATGCGGCGACCAGCACACCGTTCGGCCCGCTCGCGACCGATGCGATGGCGGCGCCGTCGCGAATCGCGAGCGCCGGGTTCTGCGGATCATAGCCGCCCACGGCGAGCAGGTCGGCCACGCGTGTTGCGCCGCTCCACGTGACGCCGCGGTCATTGGATCGCACAAAGGCGAGGCGCGTCGTCACCGTGCCGTTGGCGCCGGCAATGAATTCGGTGAAGAACGCGTACAGCGCATTCGCCTGCGCGCCGCCCGTCGCCACGACGATCTGGTTGTTGAGCGTCTGGTTCACGCCGCCCGGATCGTAGATCGCGCGCGCCGGCTCCCACGACGCGCCGCCGTCGGTCGTTCGCGCGAGATACGTCGGGCCATGGCCGTTCGGCTCCAGGCGATCCCAGGTCGCATACGCGTAACCCGGCGCGAGCGGGTCGGCGGTAATCGATTCCTTGTCGTTGAACGCCGCCGTGCCGTCGCGGATCAGCGTCGCGGGCGCGCTCCACGTGCGGCCGCCGTCGAGCGACCGGCTCGCGAGCACGGAACCCGACGAGCCGGGCGCAAACGTGTTGCCGTTGAATGCGATCGCGCTTTGATACGCGATGCCGTCGGGGCCGATCGCGACCCACGGATCGCTCGCGCGCGCATAGTCGGTGCCGTTCGCGGCGTCGCCCCCGGTGCAGCGCGTGAACGCCGCCTGCGTGAGGCTCCACGTGAGCCCGCCATCGAACGAATACCCGATGCGCAGCCCGCGCGCGCCGCCGTCGGACCAGCGGTCCTGCTGCCAGGCGCCGATCAGATGCAGCGGATTTTGCGGGTCGACGGCGACGTGAGGCTCGACCTCCCCGCCCGCATATACCGTTCCGGTTGCCGGCACCCGGTCGCAGCCGTCGGCGAAGGGACCCCCGCCGGTGACGCGCACCCGCGAATCGCCGATGCCGCCCTGCGGCGTGCACATCGCGACGCCCAATGCGCCGTAGCCTTCGGACCGGTAGCCGCGCGCGATCATCGCGTCGCGCGTTGCTCGATCGGTCGTGTAGCGATGGTTCGAATCGACGCGCTGGTTCCACAGGCGGTAGACGGGCACCGTTCCGCCGCGGCATGCGCCGGTGCTGGTGTCCGGCAGCGCGATGTAGAACTCGGCAGAAGTCTCTTCGATGTACCCGGCGTAAGCCGGATCGATGCGCATCCTCTCGCGCACGACAGCGCATTCGTCGGGTGATGCCGAAAAGAAATGCGAGCTGCCGTGCTCGGGCGGAATGTAGAAACGGCACACCGCATTCGTGCCCGCGCTGGGCGCGGCGAATCCCTCGAACGTGAACCCGGTGCGTCCCCAGCCGAAGAAGAGGCCGCCGTCGAGCGCGGCGATCTCGCTTGCGAGCGGTGTCATGAAGTAGTGATCGAGGCCGGCGTGGTAGTACTCGACGACGGTTTCGCCGGACACCGGCGTCGCGAAAGCGAGCGCGAATGCGACGAGCGCCGTCCGCGCGCGATGGACGTCAAACCTCGCGCGTACGCGATGGGCGTCGAGCCTCATGGACCGGCAGTTTAACGGCGCGCGCGCCGATTGGCTGCCGGCGGCGGGCCGGTGCTGCCGCGAATCACCAGCTCGAACGGCAGCCGCTGCGACAGCTCGGCGGGCGCGCCCTCGAGCCGGGCGAAGAGCTGCAATGCGGCCGCCCGCCCGATCTCGACGATTGGCGTGCGGATGCTCGTGAGCCCCGGCGTCTGCGTCGCGCCGAGGTCGGTGTTGTCGACGCCGGTGATCGAAACGTCCTGCGGAATGCGCACGCCGGCTTCGCGGCACGCGAGCATCGCGCCGACGGCGAACACGTCGTTGGTCGCGATCACGGCGGTAGGACGCGGCGTTCGCGCGATCAGCTCGCGCATCGCCGCGGCGCCCGATTCGAGTGCGATCGGAGCATAGCGGACGGCATCCTCGTCGAGCGGAATCCCGGCGGCCGCCAGCGCCGTGCGAACGCCGGCGCCACGTTCGCGCGAGCGGTCGTTGCCGGCGGTCGGCGCGCTGACGAGCGCGAAGCGGCGATGGCCGAGTTCGAGCAGATGACGCGTCATCGCATACGCGGCCGCGCGATTGTCGAAGCCGATGCTCGGATGCAGGCCCGACGCGTCGACGCCCCACGTCAGCACGTACGGGCGCCCGTAGCGGTCGAGCAGCGAATAGAGCGCCTTGTCGTGGTCGAGGCCGACGAACACGAACGCGTCGACGCCGTGTTGCACGAGCTGTTGCGTGACGCGCACCTCGGTTTTCAGGTCGTAGTAGTGCGTGGCGAGCACGAGCGCGTAGCCGCGCGCGTCCGCCTCGCGCTGCAGCGCGCTCGTCGTGCGCGCGTAGAGCGCGTAGTCGAACGACGGCACGACGGCGCCGATCATGTCGCTCTTGCGACTGCGAAGCGCGCGCGCGGCGCCATGCGGAACGTAGCGCAGCTTGTCGATCGCGGCCCGCACGCGCGCGAGCGTCGTCGGGTCGACCGTCTCGGGCAGGTTCAGCGCACGCGACACCGTCGCCGTTGAAACGCCGGCGAGCCGCGCGACGTCGCGCGCGTTCGAGCGCGCCGCGCCGGTCGTCGCTTCCGGGTCGTCGATGCTCGCCATCGCTCGCGAGCATACGCGCGCTGGTATCGATTGCAAGGCCGGGGCGCCCCGTGCCGCAGCCGATTCGTCACTCGGAAATCGTTGACAGCGCGGTCTGTCGCCAGCAAGATATGTAATCGAATACATCGAGCGGAACGAAGGCAATGGCGGACGGCGCGATTCGGCACGTGGTCCTGGTGATTTTCGACACGCTGCGGCGCGATGCCGTCGGTTGCTACGGCACGCCTGCTCCCTGGGGAACGATCGCCACGCCGCACCTCGACGCGTTCGCGGGCGAATCGGTGCGTTTCGAGCGGGCCTATCCCGAAGCGCTGCCCACGCTTTGCGCGCGGCGCACGATCTACACGGGGCGCCGCACGTATCCGTTCCACAACGGCGACTTCCGTTACATCAAGGGCGATTTCGTCGGCATCGCACCCGGCTGGGGACCGATTCCCGAATCGCAGGCGACGCTTGCGGAAATGTACGAGGCGGCGGGCTTTCGCACCGGCCTCGTGTCCGATCTCTATCACGAGTTCAAGCCTTCGAAGAATTTCTGGCGAGGCTTTCACCAGTGGACGTTCATCCGCGGCCAGGAAGCCGATGCGGCGCGCAGCGGCCCGTTTCCGTCGCAGGAGGAGATCGACTACTGGGTGCCGCGCGAGCTGCAGGAATTGCGAGGCAAGGCAACGGGTCTCGAGCAGCCCGGCTACGGCGCGCACTGGTTCTCGAGCCGCATCCTGCTCAACATGCGCGACCGCGTGCGCGAGGAGCAGTGGTTCAACGCGCAGGTGATGCAGGAATCGGCGCGCTGGGTCGAGCAGAATCTCGATGCGAAGCGGCTGTTCCTGACCGTCGAGTCGTTCGATCCGCACGAGCCGTGGTTCGTGCCCGAACACTATCGCCGCCGTTACGATCCCGGCAACGGTCGCGAGCAGGTGATCTCGCCGTACGCGGAGATGCCGTGGCTCCCGCCGGAGCTCGTCGCACGCACCCGCGCCAACTACGCGGGCCTGGTCGAGATGTGCGACCGCTGGTTCGGGCATCTGATCGAGACGCTGCGCGTCACCGGCGTGCTCGACGAGGCGCTCGTCATCGTCACGTCCGACCACGGCCACAGCCTGTGGGAGCGCCGCGGCTACATCGGCAAGCGCGGCTATCCGTCCGATCCCGAGAGCTACGAGGTGCCGCTGCTGGTGCGCCATCCGCAAAAGCTTCGCGCCGGTACCACGTGCGACGCGTTCGTGCAGCACCACGACATCGCCGCGACGGCGCTCGCCGCGACAGGCGTCGTGCCGCCCGAAAAGATCGACGGCCGCTCATTCCTCGACGCGGCGTTCGGCAGCGGTGCGCCGATCCGCGATCACGTCACCGTCGGCTGGGGCGGCGCGATGACGGTGATCGACGATCGCTGGTGGCTGAACGTCAAGGTGAACGGCAAGGGGCCGTTTCTCTACGATTCACCGCGGCCCGCGCCGGACGCACCGAACGTCGCGGAGCAAAATCCCGGCGTGGTGTCGCGCCTGTTCGACATCGGAAAAGCCGATGCCGCGGGCGGATTTCCTGAATACCTGCTGCTGCAGGCCGAAAGCGCGGAAGACGCGCCGGGCTGCAGCCCGTTCGCGGCCATACGATGACTTCGGGGTCGGAGCAATAAATCGAGCGGCAAGGAATCCAGCCTGTCGCAATCAGTCATCGCTCGACTTATTGCTCTGACCCCGAAGTCGACTTATTGCTCTGACCCCAAAGTCATCGACAGGAGGAGACATGAAGCGACAATCGACGACGAAGCCCGCGCAGCCCGGCCGCCGCCGCGTGCTGAAGCAGACCGCCGCGCTCGGCGCAGCGGCGCTCGCCGCACCGTACGTGATCCGCAGCGCGCACGCGCAGGCGGCCGCGGACGTCGCACCGTACATGCAGGCGAAGATCGACTGGAAGCAGGCGGCGGGCGAGGAGATCGCCGTCGCCGTCATCCCTGCGAGCTACTTCGACAACCTGATCGCGATCGCGCCGACGTTCGAGGCGCTGTCCGGCGTCAAGGTGCGCTTCGAGAAAGTGCCGCCGGGCCAGATCCGGCAGAAGGCAATGCTCGACCTGTCGTCGAAGACGGCCACGTACGCGACGTCGGCCACGGATCCGATGTACTACCCGCTCTACGTGTCGAACAAGTGGATCGATCCGCTCGACAAGTATCTCGGCGATTCGAAGCTCACCGATGCCGCCTGGTTCAACTACGACGACATCCTGAAGGCGTGGCGCGACGCCGACTCGTACGAAGGCAAGCCATATGCGATCCCGTACGACGGCGAGGTCACCGTACAGGTCTACCGCAAGGACCTCTACGATGCAAAGGGCCTGAAGGCGGCCGACACGCTCGACGACTTCCTGAAGAATGCGGCCGCCATCAACGATCCCGCGAATCGCGTCTACGGCATGGCGCTGCGCGGGTTCGCCGGCGCCGGGCAGAACATGTACATCTATCCGTCGCTGTTCAAGGAGTTCGGCGGCAACTGGTTCAACGGCAAGAAGGTCGTCGTCAATTCGCCCGAAGCGGTGCGCGCGCTCGACTGGTACGTCGACGCCGAGGCGAAGTACGCGCCGCCCGCGGTACGCAACTGGAACTGGCCCGACATCGCCGATGCATTCTCGCAGGGGACGCTCGGCTGCTACATCGACGCCCACTCGTCGGCCGCGGTCCTCACGAACCCGGAGAAGTCGAAGGTCATCGGCAAGATCGCGTTCGCACGCTGGCCGAAAGGGCCGACGGGCAAGCGCTGCACGTCGATCTGGAACTGGGGCTTTCCGATCAATGCGGCGCTCTCGGAGAAACAGAAGCGCGCGACGTGGCTGTTCATCCAGTGGGCCGCGGCCGCCGAGACGCAGGCGCGCACGTCGTGGAAGTACGCCGGCGCCGCCAAGCGCTCGGGATTGAATCGCACGTCGCTGTGGAAATCGCCCGACTTCCTCGCGATGACGAAGGACATCGGCCCGAACTTCGTCGAAGCGGCACTCACGTCGCTCGAGCAGGACACGGACGTCGACTGGCGCCCGCGCGTGCCGCAGTGGCCGGCAATCGGCGACACGATGGCGACGGCGATCCAGGCCGCCCTCGTCGGCCAGAAGAAGTCCAAGGAGGCGCTCGACGAGGCGCAGGCGCGCATCGACCAGATCCTCAAGTGACGTGACGTCGAGAGGGTTCGCGCTCGCGCTCTTCCTGCCCGCGTTCTTCGCGCTGATCCTGACGACGACGGCGCCGCTCGTCTACCTCGC
>DATEIQ010000292.1:0-13248 GCA_035278845.1 Casimicrobiaceae bacterium
TCGCCGATACCGCGACCTGGTTTTCCGCCCAGTGCTTCTCGATCAAGGCACGTGTCCTGCGCCCCAGGCGCCTGTCTGCCGTATCGAGCCAGATCAGCGCATGGGTATCGAGCACGATCACTTCAGGACTTTCCACAAACCCTTTTCGAGCGGCTCGACAATGTTGCCCAGAATCACCGATTGCCCCTTGTGCAAGCCGACGGGCGATCTGACGCGCGGGGGACGATGGGGACGGAGCTCGGCAACCGGCTTGCCATTCTTGGTGATCAGAATGGTCTCGCCGGTGCGCGCGACCTGATCCATCAGGGCGAGGCACTTCGCCTTGAATTCGGAGGCCTGAATCGTCGTCACATGATTTTCCCGGCTGGCATTCTGACCAATATTATGACCATGGTCACATACATGGTCAAGAGCGCTTGCACGGGGCGCTGACGCTCGGGCGTGTCGCAGCGGCGGCAAGTCGCTTCGGCGAGACGAGCAAGGAGCCGCTTTTGCGCGTGGCCGCGCGGCATCAACGCTGCGTGGTCGTCTCTTCGGTGTGGATCAGCCCGGTATCGAGCGCCGGCGCCGGCGGCAGCCCGGTGACGTCGAGAATTTCCTCCTCGTTCAGCGTCTCGCGCTCGAGCAGCGCACTCGCGAGCGCGTCGAGCGACTTGCGATGCTCGGTCAGGAGCCGCTTCGCCTCGGCGTGGCTTTCGTCGATGATCCGGTGCACTTCGGCGTCGATGCGCTCGGCGGTCCGCTCGCTGAACGGCTTCGACCCGCCGTAGCCTTCGGGGCCGCTCAGGTAGGGGTTCTCGCGCGGCGCGAGCTGCACCATGCCGATGTCGTCGCTCATTCCCCAGCGCGTCACCATGCGGCGGGCGAGCGCCGTTGCCTGCTCGATGTCGCTTTCGGCGCCGGTCGTGCGCGTGCCGTAGACGACCTCCTCCGCTGCGCGGCCACCGAGCATGCCGACGATGCGCGCACGGAGGTACGACTCGGGATAGTTGTAGCGATCGCTGTCGGGCCGCTGATACGTGACCCCGAGCGCCTGGCCGCGCGGAACGATCGTGACGCGATGCACAGGGTCGGCGCCCGGAACGACGAGGCCGAGGATGGCGTGCCCGCCCTCGTGATAAGCGATGCGCTCGCGGTCGGCGCGCGTGAGCAGGATCGGCCGCGCGGGTCCGAGCACGATCTTTTCGAGCGCATCGAGAAAATCCATCTGCCGCACCACTTGCTGCGATCGGCGCGCCGCAAGCAACGCCGCCTCGTTCACGAGGTTGCGCAGTTCCGCGCCTGAAAAGCCGGGCGTCGCCGCGGCGAGCTCGGCGAGGCTCGCTTCATCCGCGAGCGGCACGTTGCGCGTGTGCACCTTGAGGATCGCTTCGCGCCCGGTCTTGTCGGGAAGGTTGACGACGACGCGCCGGTCGAAGCGCCCCGGCCGCAACAGCGCGCGATCGAGCACGTCGGGCTGGTTCGTCGCCGCGAGCACGATGATCCCTTCGCGGCTCGAGAAGCCGTCCATCTCGGTCAGGATCTGGTTCAGTGTCTGCTCCTGCTCCGACGAGCCGCCGATCGCTGCCGGTCCGCGCGCGCGCCCGATTGCATCGAGCTCGTCGATGAAGATGATCGCCGGGGCGTTTTCGCGTGCCTGCTTGAACAGGTCGCGAACGCGCGCGGCGCCGACGCCGACGATCATCTCGACGAATTCAGCCGCGCTCATCGAAAAGAACGGAACGCCGGCCTCGCCGGCGACGGCCTTGGCGAGCAGCGTCTTGCCGGTGCCCGGCGCGCCCACGAGCAGCACGCCCTTCGGCGCCGTGCCGCCAAGCCGCGTGTACTTCGGCGGATCGCGCAGGAAGTCGACGATCTCGACCAATTCGTTCTTCGCTTCGTCGATGCCCGCGACGTCGGCGAACGTCACTTTCGTGTCCTTCTCCTGGTCGAAGCGGCGCGCCTTGCTCTTGCCGATGCCCATGAGCCCGCCGCCGAAACCGCCCGCGCCCTGTGCGCGTCGGAAGATCCACACGTAGAACCCGATCAGCAGCAGCGCGGGGCCGAACCCGTAGAGCAGCGTCGCCAACGGACCGCCACCCTCGTCGGGCGGCTCGGCGCTGATCTCGACCCCGTGCTCGATCAGGAACTGCTCGAGGCCCTTGTCGTAGAACGCCGGCAGCGTCGTGACGAAGTTCACCGACGTGCGCGGTGGGCCGCGGCGCGGCACGCCGCGAACCTGCTTTTCCGGCGGGCTCGATTGCGCTTCGTTCGCCGGCGGAAAGGTGACCGGCGCGACGAAGCGGCCGCTCAGTGTCTCGCCGCGGCTGTAGATCGACTGCACGTTGCGCTTGGCGACCTCGTCCTTGAACAGCGTGTACGGGACCGTGAGCGGCGCTTCCTGCCCCGGCATGAATAGCCGAACCGCGAGGAAGTTCACGAGCAGCGCCACGGCGAACCACAGCCACGTGCGACGCGGCGGCATGAACGTGCCGCCCGTTCCGGGACCCGAGCCCGGTGCGTTCGTGTTGTGCCCTGCAGGCGACGAAGGCGCGCGGCGAGCCGGTTCCGGTGCCTGCGTCATGGGGTTAGTGGTGTGTCGCGAATCTGCAACATGTTTGTCGGGCTGGCGGGGGGCGCGCTCATAGGGAACGACTTGCCGGCCTGGCCCCCGTGCGGCGATTTGCCGCTCCCCGGCTCCAAAAAGGTACTCCTAATATCTGGACGGTTGGTTGCAACGGCAATAGGGGCTGCCGCGCATCGCGGCGGCGCCGGTCGCAGCAACGAGCAAGGACGCTGACCGTTCACCAGATGATCGCCGGAGCGCACATCGGGTTCCCGTCCAGCCGCCGTGGCGCGGCAAAAGCTGCGTCGCGTGGCGTTGACCTCCATCAACGCTCCGCGACCCATGAGCGGCTAGCATCGATTGCAGACACGGATGCCGCGCACAAGGACGGATTCGAGGCGGGCAATGACTACGAGCGCTACGAACGGCAATGTTCCGGGCCGCTCGCTGCTGCTCGTGCACGAACTGCGCATCTGCGAGCGGCTCGGCCCGGCACTGGGGGCGCGCGGGTTCGACGTGCGCATTGCTCACACCGCCACGCAGGCTCTTGCGCTCGCCGCGCAGCTCGCACCGCGGTACGCCGTCGTCGCCCTCAAGCTTCCCGATCAATCGGGGCTGCATCTGATCGTCGGATTGCACGGCATCGATCCGACGACGCGCATCGTCGTCGTGACCACCTATCCAAGCATAGAAACCGCCGTCGAGGCGATCAAGCTCGGCGCCGTGCATTACCTTGCAACGCCCGTTTCCGCGGATCGCCTGATCAAGGCGATGCTGCAGGACGCCGGGAATGCCGACATCGCCATACGCGATCGGCCGATGTCAGTGCACCGCATCGCGTGGGAACACATCCACCACGTGCTGCACGAGAACCGGGGAAATATCTCGGCCACCGCGCGCGCGCTTTCGCTCGACCGGCGCACGTTGCAGCGGAAATTGCGCAAGCGCACGGTCGCCGAGTAGCGTCCGCGGCGCGCGCGCGCCGGGAACATCGCAGGTAGCTTGGGAGGCGAACCATGCGAGTTGCGCAGTGGAGGTTCCGCAGCGTCATCGGCGTCATCGGACTGGCATGGCTCGGCGCCGCAGCGGCGCAAACCGCGACGCCAGCCACCGCCCCGCCCCAGAGCCCGCCCGCTGCGGTCGCGCAAGCGACTCCACCGACGGGCGTCGCGCCGCCGGTGGGAGGCGCGCCCGGCGCCGTCTGCCTCAAGTGCCACGACGACGAAGTCGGGAGCATGCTCGGCACCCGGCATGCGGTCACGGGTGATCCACGCTCGCCGTGGGGCACCGGCAAGGCCTGCCAGGCATGCCATGGCGAATCGACCGAGCACATCCGCAATACGAAGGTCCCGCCGACGGTTCTGTTCAAGCGCTCGACGCCGGCGGAAGAGCGCAACGCGCCGTGCCTCGCCTGCCACAAGGGCGGCGAGCGCATGCATTGGGCCGCCTCGTCGCACGCGCGCAACGACGTCGCCTGCAGCGATTGCCACAACCCGCACAAGCTCGTCGATCAGGTGCGCGTCGCGCAAACACAAGCGGGCGTCTGCTTCGATTGTCACAAGGACAAGCGCGCCGCGAGCCTGCGCGCGTCGGGACACCCGATCCGCACCGGCGCGATGCCGTGCACGTCGTGCCACCAGCCGCACGGCTCGGTCGGCGAGCACAACCTGATCAAGACGTCGGTCAACGACACCTGCTACACGTGCCACGCCGAGAAGCGCGGCCCGTTCCTGTGGGAGCATCCGCCCGCTCGCGAGGATTGCTCGAACTGTCACGATCCGCACGGGACGAATGCGACGCCGATGCTCGTGACGCGGCCGCCGTTCCTGTGCCAGCAATGTCACGAAGCGCCGTTCCACCCGAGCACGAACTACAGCGGCAACAATCTTCCGCCGAATCTCGGCGCGGACAAGATGCTCGGCAGCTCCTGCGTCAACTGCCATGTGAAGGTACACGGCAGCAACCACCCTGCCGGCGCCCGCCTCACGCGCTGAATGCGGAACGACCGGGAGACCATGATGAAGACGCACGAACGCTGCAAGCTGTTCCGGATGCATGCGCTGGCGGCCGGAATCGCCGCCGCATTGACCGTTCATTCGGTGGCCGCCGAGGCGCTGTTCCAGGTTCCGCTCTACGGCAACGCCGACATGACGCGCTACGAAACGAACAACGTCGAGCTCGGCATCGGTTATCCCGACATCAGCGGCTCGCGGTACAAGTTCGGCGAGTGGAACGGGTTGTTCCGCGAGGATCCGTTCGCGATCGCGAACGTCAACTGGCTGTCACGGGACATGGCGAGCGGCCGGTACTGGAGCGTGACGGGCAACGACCTCGGCGTTCCGACCCGCCGGCTCGGCGCGACGTTCGGCACCCAGGGACAGTGGAACGTATCCGCCAGCTTCCACCAGATCACGCATGCCCAGACGGAGCAGGGCCAGTTCATCTTCCAGGGCCTCGGCTCCGATCGCCTGACGCTGCCTGCGTCCTTCGCCGGCATCACCGCCGGCAATTCGCAGCCGCCGGCGAATGCCGCGGCAATCCTGCCGTTCGAGCAGTCAGGCTTCGGCGTGAAGACCGAGCGCGACATCTACCGCCTCGGCGGCGACTGGCGGATCGGTCCCGGTCTGCAGCTCACCGCCAACGTCCGCTACGACCAGCGCGACGGTACCCGGATCACCGGCTCCGTCATGGGCAACAGCGGCGGCAATCCGCGCTCCGTCCTGCTGCCCTACAAGGTCGACGACAACACGACGCAGGTGGAAGCTGCGCTCCGCTTCTACCGGGAGAATCTGCAGCTGTCGCTCTCCTACTGGTTCTCGCAGTACCGAAACGACCAGGACAGCTTCACCTGGCAGAACCCGTACGGGCTGATCAGCGGCTGGCAACCAAACTCGGGCGTGGGATTTCCCACCGGGTTCGGGCGCATGGCACTTGCGCCGGACAATGATTTTCAGCAGATCCAGGCGACCGGCGGCTACAACTTCACGCCGACGACGCGATTGACGGCGACGTTCCAGTACGGCGTCGCCCGCCAGAACGACGCGTTCCTGCCGCAGACGATCAACGTGCCGCCGCTCGTCACGCCTGGCCTCGCGACGCCGTACCCGATGCCGGCCGAGGACCTGGACGGCAAGATCAAGAGCACGTTGTTCGACGTGACACTGACGTCCCGACCGGTCGGCAAGCTTTTCGTCAAGCTCAATTACCACTACAACGAGCACGACAACACGACGCCGCAGCGGCTCTTCGTCTATACGCCGGGCGATACGCTCAACCAGCCGACGATACCGGACGGGCAGACGCCGGATCAGGTCAATTCGACTTACATCCGCACGAACCCCGTGCCGGGCATCAAGGAGAACCGCTTCCAGGTCGATGCCGATTACCCGCTGATGCGCGGGTTGGCGCTGCGCGGTTTCTACGAATACAAGAAGACCGACTACCGGATCGCCGAGGAGGAGTTGCGCGAGGACACCGACGTGAACGAACTCGGCGCCGAGCTCAAGTTCCGCGGCAACGAGCTCGTCAACGGCTACGTCAAGTACGTCCACGACCAGCGGCGCGGCTCGGAGTTCTTCTTCAATCGGCCGTATGCCGGCATCGTGACGACGCCGACGTTGCTGGCCAGCAACTTTGACAACAATCCGACGCTGCGTCAGTTCTTCGTCGCCGACTACAACCAGGATCGCGTCAAGGCACAGGCTACGATCACGCCGGCCGGCGGGTTTTCGGCGCAGCTGATGGGCGACTGGTGGAAGCGCGATTACAAGGGCCCGGATTGCGGGGGTCCGAACGACCAGGTGCTGACCGACCAGTCGCCGCCGATCATCTTCCCGAGCGAATGCCTCGGCCTGCAGCGTACCGTCGGCGAGTCGTACACGCTCGACGGCCAGTACGCCGCCGGCAACGGCATCAGCCTCTATGCGTTCGCCACGTGGGCGCGCTACGAGACGGATCAGCGCGGCCGGACGTTCGGGTCGGCTGCTGACGGATCGACGACGATCGGGCAGTCGGCCGATCCGAATCGCGACTGGAACGTCAACTCGCGCACGACGGACACCGCCGTCGGCGCCGGGATCGACTGGAAGCCCGAAGGCAAGCCGTACAGCGCCGGCCTCCAGTACCTGTACAACGAAGGCGTCACCGCGATCAGTCCTCAGTCAGGTCCCGCCATCACGCCGCCGTCGTCGGCGATCCCGGACATCAAGAACAAACTTGATTCGCTGCAGCTCTTCGGCCGCTGGCAATACAGCAAGAACGTCATGTTCCGCGCGAATTACTGGTACCAGCGGTATCGCTCGACCGATTGGGCGTTCGACAACGCGACGCCCGTGTCGAGCAACAACGTGCTGTTGACCGGCCAGCCGAGCCCCAGCTACACGGCCCACGTGTTCGGCGTTTCGGTCGCTTATACCAACTGGTGAACCTCGCGCGATCGCGCAACTGCCTGCTTTCTCGACCTCGGAGATCCGGATGAAGCCTGTTTCGCACCACCTTCTCGCCGCCGCAGCCGCATTCGGCGTCGCCCTCGGGTCTTCGCCTGACGCGACGGCCGTCGACGCCGCAGCCGCGCAGCAGCTCGCGCGGCAGAGCAACTGCCTCAAATGCCACGCCATCGATAGAAAGAAGGAAGGTCCGGCGTACAAGGACGTCGCCGCGAAGTACAAGGGCAAACCCGACGCGCACGAGCGGATCACGTTCCATATCACGTCGGGCGAGAAGGTCAAGTTCGAGGATGGTCACGAGGAGGATCACGCGATCGTCAAGACCAAGGACAAGGCTCAGATCGACAACCTGGTCGACTGGATCCTCGCGCAATGAGCGAAGGCGCGCCATCCGGGGGACACGACGGCGGCAGCTGGTGGCGCCGGCTCTGGCGGCCGTCGGTCCGCTATTCGGTCGCGGCGCTGCTCGGCGCCGGCGTCGTGCTCGGAATCGTCCTGTGGGGTGGATTCCACACCGCGATGGACGCGACCAACACGCTCGCGTTCTGCGCGAATAGCTGCCACGAGATGCACGACAACGTCTACGTCGAATACCAGTCGACGATTCATTACCAGAACCGGACGGGCGTTCGCGCCGTGTGCGCCGACTGCCACGTCCCGCGCGACTGGCTGCACAAGGTCGCACGCAAGGTCAAGGCGACCGGCGAGCTGTACGGGCATTTCACCGGCCGGCTCGATACGAAAGAGAAGTTCGAGGCGAACCGCATGCGCCTCGCACAGAACGAATGGCGGCAGATGAAGGCGACCGATTCGCGCGAGTGCCGCAATTGCCACAGCTTTACCGCAATGGAGCGGGCGAAGCAGCGGCCACGCGCGCAGCGCAATCATGCGAGCGCCGATCAGCGCGGCAAGACGTGCATCGACTGCCACAAGGGCATCGCGCACCTGCTGCCGGCCGAATACGACGAGGCCGCCGACGAGGCGAACCTCGATGCCACGCCGGCAGCCGCCGCACCGCCGCCCGCGGTGAAGGCACCAGACCCGCGGACGACCGCGCAGACCCGGGCCGAGGAAGCCGCGCGAACGTCATCCGCGCCGATGGACTCGCCCAGGCGCTGATCATGCGCCGGCGTTCAGCGCGGTCGCATCAATCCGGCAGGTCGAACACCAGCACCTCCGCGCGATCGCCGCGCTCGATGTTCAGCGCGCCGCCGTTCGCCTTCAGCGCATCGCCCGCAGTCAGCGCATGGCCGTTGACGGTGACGCTGCCGCGCGCGACGTGAACGTAGCCCTTGCGACCGGGCGCGAGCGCGTAGTCAGCGCGCTCGTCGCCATCGAACAATCCGGCGAACAGCAGCGCATCCTGATGCATCGACACCGAGCCTTCGCGCCCGTCCGGTGAGGCGACGACGCGCAGCCGCCCGCGCTTGTCGTCCGCCGCGAAGTATTTCTGCTCGTAGGACGGCGCGACCCCGCGGACGTTCGGCTCGATCCAGATCTGCAGGAAGTGCGTGACGCCTTCCTTCTCGTAGTTGAACTCGCTGTGCATCATTCCGGTGCCCGCGGAAAGCCGCTGCACGTCGCCGGGACGGATGGTCGATCCATTGCCCATCGAATCCTTGTGGCCGAGCGCGCCTTCGAGCACGTAGCTGATGATCTCCATGTCGCGGTGCCCGTGCGTGCCGAAGCCCTGCCCCGGCTGCACGCGATCCTCGTTGATCACCCGCAGGACCGAGAATCCCATGTGGCGCGGATCGTGGTAGTCCGCAAAGGAGAACGAGTGATACGAGTCGAGCCAGCCGTGATTGGCATGCCCGCGATCGCCTGCGAGGCGCAGTTCGCTCATGGAGTCGCTCCGTCTGGTTTTGGGTCGGATGACGATGCTGGTTCCGGCAATACATGGGGGCGCCGGCCCCCGAATTCGAGCGGTGTCCGGCAAGTGCCGCGTCCACGTCTGCAACAATGACGGCCATCGCCGAGCATGCGGCGCTTTTTTGGGGGAAACAATGGCAAACGCCTCTATGGACCCGACGGAACGCGGCGCCGCCGCGGACACGGCCAAACTGCTGCTCCGTATCACGCTGGGTGTGCTGATCCTGCTGCACGGCATCAGCAAGATCAAGGGCGGCCCCGGATTCATCCTCGACGTCGTCGAGCACGCGGGCCTGCCCGAGCCCTTCGGCTACCTCGTTTATGTGGGCGAAGTGCTGGCACCGGTGCTGATCATCGTCGGCATCTGGACGCGGCTCGCCGCGCTCGTCGTCGCGATCAACATGGTGTTCGCCGTCCTGCTGGTCCACACCGGTGACCTGTTAAAGCTCAACAACACCGGCGGCTGGGCACTCGAATTGCAGGCATTGTTCCTCGTTGTCGCGATCGCCGTGGCGCTGCTGGGCGCGGGACGCTACTCGGTCGGCGGTATCGCCGGGCGCTGGAACTGACAGCCGCCCTCGGCGTCAATCGGGGAGCTGGCGGCGCAGCTTGACCGGGGAACGGCGGCGCCTGCCACGCATCCGGATGTTGAGCGTCTCGACGGCGATCGAGAACGCCATGGCGAAATAGATGTAGCCCTTCGGCACGTGCGCGTCGAAACCCTCGGCGATCAGCGTCACGCCGACCAGCACGAGGAACGCGAGCGCGAGCATCTTGATCGTCGGATGCGCATCGACGAACTCGCCGATCGGCTTTGCCGCGACCATCATCACGGCCACCGAGATCACGATCGCGAGCACCATCACCGCGACCTGATCCGCCAATCCGACCGCGGTGATCACCGAGTCGAGCGAAAAGACGATGTCGATCAGCGCGATCTGCACGAGGACCCCGGCGAAGCCCGCCGCCCTTGGCCTTGGCGGTCCGCCCTCCTCGTCCTCTTCTCCTTCGAGCGAGTTGTGGATTTCGTGCACGCTCTTCCAGAGCAGGAACAGGCCGCCGCCGATCAGGATGAGATCGCGCCCGGAGATTTCCTGCCACAGCGTGAACAGCGGCGTCGTGAGCTGCATGATCCACGTGAGCGACAGCAGCAGTGCGATGCGCGTGCCCATCGCGAGGGCGAGTCCGAGCCGGCGGCCGATGTCGCGCCGCTCCGGCGGCAACCGCCCGACGAGCACCGACAGGAAGATGATGTTGTCGATGCCGAGCACGATCTCGAGCGCGGTCAGCGTCGCGAGCGCGATCCAGGCATTCGGGTCGGCGATCCAGTCGAGCATGGTCTTCAGCGCTCCGGCGTCGTGCCGCCTCGCGTGCGCGCGTCGACGATCGTCCAGACGGCCAGGAACATGGCCGCGATGACCGGCCCGATGACGAAACCGTTGATGCCGAAGATCGCGAGGCCACCGATCGTCGCGAGAAGGATCAGATAGTCCGGCATGCGCGTGTCCTTGCCGACGAGCATCGGCCGCGCCAGGTTGTCGACGAGGCCGATCACGAGCACGCCGAAGGCGATCAGCACGAGACCCTTCAGCACCGCGCCCGTCAGCAGCAGCCAGATCGCCACCGGAGCCCAGACGAGCCCGGCGCCCACTGCAGGCAGGAGCGACAGGAACGCCATCAGCACGCCCCACAGCACCGGTGCGTGGATGCCGAGCAGCCAGAAGATCAGTCCGCCGAGCGCCCCCTGCACGACCGCGACGACGATGCCGCCCTTGATCGTCGCGCGAATCACCGTGGTGAACTTCATGCCGAGGTCGCGCTTGAGCGCGGGCTGCAACGGCAGCGCCTCGCGGATTCGCACGGCCAGTCCGTCGCCGTCACGCAGCAGGAAGAACAGCAGGTAGAGCATGATGAACGTGTCGATGACGAAGTCGAACGTGTTCTGTCCGATCGACAGCGCCCGCGGCCCCACGAATTGAAGCGCCTTGCCGAGGCTCTCGGAGATGCGCTGCTGGATGGCGTCGAGATCGCTCAAGCCCACGCGGGCGAGCCACGGTTGCAGCCACGGCGGCAGCGCGTCGATGACCTGCCGCAGGTAGCGGCCGGGCGCGATCTCGCCCGCCTGGATCGCCTGATAGAGGTTCACGGCTTCCTGCAGCACCAGCGTCGCGACGAGCGTGAGCGGCAGGATCACGAGCAGCACGATGATCGCGAGCGTGACGAGCGCGGCGACCGAACGGCGCCCGCGCATGATGCGGACGAATCGCCGTTGCAGCGGCGCGAACAATATCGCGATGACCGTTCCCCACAGCACGGCGCCGAAGAAGGGCCACAGGATCCATGCGAACGCGGCCGATGCAGCAAGAACCAGCAGCCAGAACGCCCGATCCTCGGTCGCGCTTGGAGCGCTCGTATGTTCCCCCCACGCTCGCGGCTCCGCCGCGTCGCTGCCCCCCGCGGGGGCAGAGTTCGACGCTCGGGGCGGCCCTTCGCGTCTCACCGGTCCGCAGCCGGGCGACGTTCAGACTTCTGCCGTGAGGTGGCTGAAGGCAGTATTCAGGCTCGTGACTGTACGATCCACGTTGCGCAGCTTGTCGAGCCCGAACAGGCCGATGCGGAACGTGCGGAAATCGGCTGACTCGTCGCACTGCAGCGGCACGCCCGCCGCGATCTGCAAGCCGAGCCCCGCCAGCTTGCGGCCCGACTGGACATCCGCGTCGTCGGTGTAGCTGACGACGACGCTCGGCGCCTCGAAGCCAGCGGCCGCGACGCTCGGATAGCCCTTGTCCGCCAGCATCCGGCGCACTTTCGCGCCGAGATCCTGCTGTGCGGCTTTCGCCTTCGCGAACCCGAACGCGTCGAGCTCGCGCATGCCGTCACGCAGGCGCGCGAGCGAATCGGTGGGCATCGTCGCGTAGTACGCGTGGCTGCCCTGCTCGTACGCCTCCATGATCTGCAGCCATTTGCGCAAATCGCAGGCGAAGCTCGTGCTCGTCGTGCGTTCGAGCTCGGCGCGCGCGCGCTTGCCCAGCATCACGAGCCCGCAGCAGGCCGAACTGCTCCAGCCCTTCTGCGGCGCGCTGATCAGGATGTCGATGCCGAGATCCGGCATGTCGACCCACAGCGCGCCCGACGCGATGCAGTCGAGCACGAACATGCCGCCGTGTGCGTGCACGGCTTCGGCGACCGCGCGCAGATAGGCATCGGGCAGCACGATGCCGGATGCGGTTTCGACGTGCGGCGCAAACACGAAGTCGGGACGGTGCTCGCGGATCGATGCAACGACTTCCCCGATCGGCGCGGGCGCGTACGGCGATTGCGCGCCGGTACCCATTCGTCGCGCCTTCAGCACGATCGACTCCGAAGGGATCTTTCCCATGTCGAAGATCTGCGACCAGCGGTAGCTGAACCACCCGTTGCGTATGACGAGACATTTGCGGCCGCTCGCGTACTGCCTTGCGACGGCTTCCATGCCGAACGTTCCACTGCCCGGAACCACGACGGCGGCGTCCGCGCGATAGGTCGCTTTCAGCGTGCGCGAGATATCCCGCATGACGCCCTGGAACGCGCGCGACATGTGATTGAGCGCGCGGTCCGAGAAGACGACCGAGTATTCGAGCAGTCCGTCGGGATCCACATCGGGCAGCAAACCGGGCATGATGACTCCTCGAACAGCGATTCCTGGACTGTCAAGGATACCGGACGCGCGACGGCCGGCGTGGAGGCAACGCAATGAGACGCGAAGGGCGCCCCGAGCGTCGAAGCCCCGGAGCGCGATAGCCGCGGAGAAACGTCATGAGCGGACAATGGATCAGGGTCGCGGCGGTGGGCGACATACCGGAAGGCGAAGCGCTCGCGGTCGAGGCAGCCGGCGTTGCCGTCTGCGTGTACAACATCGCGGGGCGCATCTACGCGACGCAGGACTCCTGCACGCACGAGGAAGCGAGCCTCGCCGGCGGGTACATCGACGGCGATTGCATCGAGTGCCCGCTGCACCAGGCGGTGTTTCACATCCCGACCGGCGAAGTGCGCGGGCCGCCGGCGACGGAAAACCTGTGCGTTTATCCGGTCAGGATCGAGGACGGCGACGTGCTGATCGAGGTGCCGACCGTGTAAATGGGGTCAGAGCTGTGCTACTCGTTCGGTCATAACTACGCAGATGCCATGACTCCTCGAACCCTTGATTACAGCTCTTACCCCATTACCGCGCGCGATTGCGCGCGAGCCACGCGTCGACACGCGCGACGATCGCATCGAGCTCGGCGAGCTGCATCCCTTTCTGCGCCGCGACCGTCTGTACCAGCTTGTCGACACGCTCGATGTTGCGCGCTCCCGCCGCGAGCGCGCGCGCGGCCGACGACGGCTTGGCGAGGCCGAGCGCGGCGT
>DATEIQ010000293.1:0-9433 GCA_035278845.1 Casimicrobiaceae bacterium
TACAATGCGCGGGCCGTCACGACGCCTGCCCGCCGCGCTCCTTGTCCCGCCACCCGTGATCGCATACACGCTGCTCGCGTTGGTTGCGCTCGCGATCGTCATCGTCGTCGCGTATCGGGCGGGCGCGGCGACTGCGCGCGAGCGATCGCATGTGCAGCCGGAGGCGCTACTGCCGGCGCCGCCGCGCGTCGAGCAGGCGACCGCCGATGCGGCCGCGCCATCGACCGCAGCGACCGCCGAGCTGACGCAATTGCAGGCATTCGCCGAAGAGCGCCGGGCCCTCTATCGCGAGCTCGCCGACGCGCGAGCCGACACCGCGCGCTACCGGCAGATCGTCGTCGACATCGAGCGCAATGCGCCACCGCCGCTGCTCGACGCGCCGGGGACGCCCGACGACCTGAAGCTGATCGTCGGCATCGGCCCGGTGATCGAACGCATGCTCTACCAGCTCGGCATCGGCACGTTTCGCCAGATCGCGCGCTGGAGCGAGCACGACATCGACGAGATCGACGCGCGGCTGCCCGAGTTTCCGGGCCGCATCCGCCGCGACGCATGGGTCGCGCAGGCTCGCGCGTTGCACGCCAGCAAATACGGGAGCCCGCCGTAGCACGATCGCATTCCGGCGGTCCGCCGCTCACCCGAATCGAATGACGACTTCCACCGCCTCGCCGGTTCCGGTCGCGCGCGCCGCACTGCCGATCCTCGTCCTGACGCTCGTCTGGGGCTGCAACTGGCCCGTGCTCAAGATGGGCGTCACCGAGCTCGCGCCGCTGACGTTCCGCAGCATGACGCTGCCGCTCGCGGCGATCGGCATGCTGGCGGTCGCGCGACTGTCCGGCGATCCGATCCGCGTGCCGCGCGCGCAGTGGCCGCGACTGCTCGTCCTCGCGCTATTCAACATCGGCGCGTGGAACGGTCTCGTCCTCTTCGGCGTTCAGCAGCTGCCGGCCGGCCGCAGCGCGATCCTCGCTTATACGATGCCAATATGGGCGACGATGATTGCGACCGTCGTGCTGCACGAGCGGCTGTCACGACGCAAGCTGCTGGGACTCGCGCTGGGTGTCGCGGGCATGGCGGTGCTGATCGGCGAGCAGATCGGCGTCGTGCGCGCGGCGCCGTTCGGCGCGCTGATGATCGTCGGGGCCGCGATCGCGTGGGCGATGGGAACGGTACTGCTGCGCAAATGGCAGCTGCCGATCGCGCAGAACACGCTTTCGGGCTGGATGATGCTGATCGGCTGGATTCCGCTCGCCGTGCTCGCGCCGCTCTTCGATTCGCAGCCGCTCGCTTCGGTGCTGGCGGGGCTCTCGCCGCGCGGCTGGTTCGCGATCGCCTACAACATCTTTCTCGCGGGAACGCTTGCGCACTGGGCGTGGTTCACGCTCGCGCGCACGCTGCCGGTGACCGTCTCTTCGCTGTCGTCGCTGCCGGTGCCGGTGGTCGGCGTCATTTCCGGCATATTGCTGCTCGGCGAACGACCGGGTGTACAGGAATGGATCGCGCTGGCGCTCGTGGTGGCAGCGCTGTTCACCGTGCTGTTCCAGCCCGGCGGGCGCCGCGTCTCGGCGGCGCCGCTCGCGCCCGACGACTGAATGCGGAGATGCGGGTCAGCGATGCATTTCGCAACGCGATCCGCAACATGACCTGCAAGAGCGGCGAAATATATCGCTGACCCGCATTTCCGCAGTTACAGCTCTGGTATCAGCGTCAGCACTGCGCGCTCGGCGAACCATTTGTCGAGATTCGCCTTGCAAAGGTCGCCCATCGCCTGCCGCGTCTCGCGCGTCGCGCTCCCCACGTGCGGCAGCAGCACCGCGTTGTGCTGCGCGAGCAGCGCATCCGGAATCTTCGGTTCGTCCTCGAACACGTCGAGTCCCGCCGCCTTGATGGTGCCCTCGGCGAGCGCGCGCGCCAGCGCCGCTTCGTCGACGATCGAGCCGCGCGCTATGTTGATCAGCGTGCCCTTCGCGCCGAGCGCTTGCAGCACGCGCTCGTTCACCAGATGCCGCGTCGCCGGGCCGCCGGGACATGCGACGACGAGGAAATCGACGCGCGCGGCCAGCGCCTCGAGGCCGTTCACGAATTCGTACGGAACGTCCTGCGGTTTGCGCCCGGTGTACGCGACGTGCATGCCCATCGCCTGCACGCGCGTCGCGATCGCCTTGCCGATGCGCCCGAGGCCGAGGATGCCCACCGTGCGTCCGCCCAGCTTCGTCGTGAGCTCCGGACCCTTGCGCAACCATTCGCCCGCGTGGACGAAGCGATTGGCGCGCACGAAGCCGCGCCCGGTCATAAGGATCAGCGCGACCGCGACATCGGCGACGTCGTCGGTCAGCACGTCGGGAGTGTTCGTCACCTTGATGCCGCGCGAGCGGCAATAGTCGACGGGAACGCCGTCGTAGCCGACGCCGAACACCGAAATGATCTCGAGCGCCGGCAGCGCATCGAGCAGCGACGTCGGCGTCACCGTCCCCCCGCCCTGCACGAGCCCGCGGACGCGCGCGCCAACGGATGCGAGAAGGCCGGGCTTGTCCGTCGCGACCGCGTAATCGTGACAGCGATAGTCGGCCCGCAGCGGCTCGTACAGGAACGGCGGCAGCGGTGCGGTGACGAGGATGTCGACGTCGTTCATGGACGTTTTCCGTTAACGATGAAGAGATCGGCCCGGCGGGCCGTCACGCTCCGCGCGTGGCCGCGCTGCGCGGTGGACCGGCGAACCATTCGAGCAATCCGGCGAGCAGTCCGTCGTCGCCGCCGGCGGTTTCCACGGCGCGCAGGCCGTGCTCGCGCGCACGCTCGGCGATTCGCGCATGCACTGCAAATACCGGCAAGCGCGCGATCTCGCGCTGTCCCGCGGGACCGAGTGCAGCGATCAGGTTGTCGAGGCCCTCGCTCGACGTCAGCGTCAGCGCATGCGCACGTTCTTCGCTGATCGCTTCGATCAGGCCCAGCGCACCGGTCTGCGGCGCCACGCGGCGATAGCACGGCACGTGGTCCACCGTGGCGCCGCGTGCACGCAGCGTGTTGCCGAGGAATTCGCGCCCGCCTTCGCCGCGAAAAACGACGACGCGCTTGCCTGTCACGTCGGCGAGCGACGGCAGTTCGAGCAGACCTTCGCTATCGAGCGACGTGACCGGCACTTGCGGATTCGGAATGCCCGCCGCCACCAGCGCCTCCGCGGTTCCCGGGCCCGGCGCATAAGCCACCGTGTGCGCAGGCCAGCGCGCCGGCGGCGGCGCGCCGAACTCGACCGCGTTCGCAGACACGAAGATCGCAATATCGTATGCAGCGAGCGTCGCCTGCGCGTGTGCAAGCGGCGCCGCATCCGCCGGCGGCAGGATCACGATCGCCGGCCACACGATCGGCACGCCGCCGAGCGCGCCGATCTTCGCGGCGAACACCGCGGCCTGCCGCTGCGGCCGCGTGACGATCACGCCGATGCCTTCGAGCGGCCCGGGTACGCGCGGCGGCGGCGACAGCGGATAGACAGTGCCGGTCATTGCGTGCGCCGGACCTTCGCGCTCACGCGTGCAGCGCGACGAGGCGGTGGCCGCCGCGCGAGAGGAATCGATCGGCGAGCGCCGCGCCGAGCGCGCGTGCCTCGCCCACGTCGGTGACCGCGCTTTCCATTTCGTCGCGCATCACTTCGCGGCCGTCGCGCGATGCCAGCAGCCCGCGCAGCCACAGCCGGTCTTCTTCCCACTCGGCATATGCCGCGAGCGGCGTCTGGCAACTGCCGCCGAGCGCACGCGAGAATTCGCGCTCCGCGGCCGTTGCAAGCACGGTTCCGCGATCGGCGAGCGGCGCGAGCGCGGCGATCAGGTCGGGCCGATCGCCGCGGCATTCGATCGCGAGCGCGCCCTGCCCCGGCGCCGGCAGGCTGTCGTCGGGATCGAGCAGCGCACGAATGCGCGTGCCGAGCCCGAGCCGCTTGAGACCCGCGGCCGCGAGAATGATCGCCGCATACTGGCCTTCGTCGAGCTTGCGCAACCGCGTGTGCACGTTGCCGCGCAATGCCTCGATGGCAAGCGCCGGATGACGCTCGCGCAGCTGCGCCTCGCGCCGCAGGCTCGACGTGCCGACGACAGCCCCTTCGGGCAGTCCGGCGAGCGAGTCGTAGCGGTTGGACACGAACGCGTCGCGCGGATCCTCGCGTGCGGACACGGCCGCCAGCACGAACCCGTCCGGCAGGTCCATCGGTACGTCCTTCAGCGAATGCACGGCGATGTCCGCGCGCCCTTCGCGCAACGCCGTCTCGAGCTCCTTGATGAACAGCCCCTTGCCGCCGATGGACGCGAGCGGCCGGTCGACGATGCGATCGCCCTGCGTGGTCACGCCGAGCAACTCGACGCTGACGCCGCGATAGTGCGCGATGAGCTGGGAACGGACGTGCTCGGCCTGCCAGAGCGCCAGCGCGGACTCGCGGGTCGCGATGGTGAGGCGGCGCGGCGCGAACGGTGCCGTCATTGCGTCCGGATGCCCGGTACGCGGGGAGAATCGAGCGAAGTCACGAAGCCTTGACGTGCGAGGCAGGCGCGCATATTAGCAGCCCCGGCTTCGGGCCAGCCAGCCTGCCCGGGATTCACGCCAGGACGCGTCGCGTGCCGGAAGCGCCGCGCCACGCCGCCGGTCTTCAGGCGCGCAGACCCCGGCCAGTCGCCCGGCGAAGCGCGAGCGCCAAGGTTACGCCGGCGGCGAAGGCGACGGCTGCCTGCGGCCGGTGCATCGCGAGCCATGCCGCCAGGCTCGCCGGGTTCGCAACGGCGTCGAAGCGTCCGTGTGCGCCGGGGTCGGCACGCACCGGCACGAACAGGTTGTCTCGGCGGTCGGGCGCTGTCGGCGTTGCGCTCTGCTGCGCCGCGTAACCGGTACGCGCGAGGTAGCGGTCGGCCACACCGGGAAAGAACTTGTCGAGCCAGACCGCCGCGACCGTCGGTGCGCCGACAAGCAGCTCGCGTGGCGCATGGTGCGCGGCCCACACGATCGCACGTGCGGCCACCTCCGGCTGGAACACCGGCGGTACCGGTTGCGGTTGGCGCGGCATCCGCGTGCGGCACCAGTCGAACTGCGGCGTGTTGAGCGCCGGCATTTGCACCATCGTCACACGGACCCGGCTGCGGTCGTGCAGCAGCTCCGTGCGCAGCGCGTCGGTGAAACCGCGCACCGCGAATTTCGCCCCGCAGTAGGGTGCCTGCAGCGGGATCGCGCGATAGGCAAGCGCCGATCCCACCTGTACGATCGTGCCGCGATTGCGCGCGCGCATCCGCACCAGCGCGGCGAGCGTTCCGTGCACGGCGCCGAGATAGGTCACTTCGGTGACGCGCCGCACCTCCTCGGGCGCCAGCTCGGCGATCGGCGAGACGACGGTCGCCATCGCATTGTTGACCCACACGTCGATCGGGCCGAGCTGTTCTTCCAGGAGCGCCGCGGCGGTTTCGACCGCACGGGCATCGGCCACGTCGGCGACGCAGAGCGCCGCCTCGCCACCGAGCGCCTCGATCTCGCCGCAGGTCGCGGCAAGCGCATCGGCGTCGCGCGCGATCACGCCGACGCGAGCGCCGCGACGCGCGAACGCGCGGGCCGTCGCGCGTCCGACGCCGGCACTCGCGCCGGTGATGACGACGACCTGGGCGCTCTCGTGGCGGCGGCCGGGACGGATTGCGCGTTCGACCTGCGGCGTCATGCGACGCTCCGTTCAGCGCGCGGTCGGCGCGTCGACGTCGATGAGCGCGAGTCCGGACTGTGGATCGAACACGCGCGAAAGCCGCGCCGGCGCCTCGGTCAGCATCACCTCGAGCGTCGGCCGCACGTGCGCCTCGAGCAGATGCCCCCCGTGCGCCGTGCCGTCCCGCTTGCCGACCACCACGTGGGCATGCACCTTCGGCGCGCCGCGCTCCCTCGCGACGTCGCCGACCAGCGAAAGCACCTCGACCTGCTCCCGCACCGGTATGCGCGCGTAGTCGCGCAATTCCCAATCGAAATAGCCGAGCACTGCGTCGCTGAGCGCGCCGATCGCCGTGAAGCGCGCCGCGGAGAGTCCTTCGCGCGATGCGAACGCCGTGAGCGTCGCGACGATCTCGTCGCCGGTGGCCAGCACGAGCGCCCAGGTGCGCTCGGTGTCGTCATCGATGATTCTGGCTCGCATGGCTGTCCTCCTGTTTCGTGATGGAAGCGCCGGCACTCGCTTTCCGCGCATCCTCACGTGCTGTCGCCTGCCGTACGTCGTCGTGCGCAGTCGCGTCCCGCGCGCCGCCCGCGAGCGCGCGCGCAAGCACTTCGGCGAGGTGCACGGCGCGCCGTGGCGTGCACTGCGCGATCTGCTCGCGGCAGCTGTAGCCGTCCGCGATCACCAGGCAATCTGCCGGAGCGTCGCGCACGGCCGGCAGCAGGACCTGTTCGCCGATCGCGACCGAGACGTCCGCCGTCGCGCGGGCGAAGCCGAACGATCCCGCCATGCCGCAGCATCCCGAGTCGAGCACTTCGTAGCGCAGGCCGACCTTGTCGAGCAATGCGTCGTCGCCGTCCGTCGTGAGCACCGCCTTCTGATGGCAATGCCGGTGCACGACCGCGCGCTCGGACAGGCGCGGCGGCGAGAATTGCGGCGCCTTCTGCGTCAGGAACTCGCCGAGCAACAGCGTCTGCCGCGCGAGGCGCTTCGCCCGCTCGTCGCCCGGAAACAGATTCGTCAGCTCGTCGCGGAACACGGCGGCGCACGCGGGCTCGAGCACGACGAACGGAAGGCCGGCGTCGATCTCGCGCGCGAAGCGGTCGAGTACGCGGCGCAGGTAACGCTGCGCCTGCGTGAGCATCCCGAAGTCGTACAGCGGGCGCCCGCAGCACACGTGGAACGACGGAACGGCGACATCGAAGCCGGCGGCTTCGAGAACGTCGCGGCCGGCGTGCAGCACCTGCGGATGAAAATGGTTGTTGAACGTATCCGGCCAGAGCAGCACCGATTCGCCGCCACGCCGCGACGGCGCACGTTGCGCGCAATCCCGCTGGAACGTCCGCGCAGCGAAGCGCGGAATCCGACGCGCAGGCGCGATGCCGGCGATGCGCCGTGCGAGCGCGGCCGGCCACGCGGCGCCGGCGAGCGCATTTACGGCGCGCGGCGCGGCCGCCGCCATCCGCGACCAGCGGTCGACGTAGCCGAACGCATAAGCCTCGCGCGGCCGCAGCCGCCCGGCGTAATAGTGCGCGAGGAACTCGGCCTTGTACGTGGCCATGTCGACGTGCACCGGGCAGTCGCCCTTGCAGCCCTTGCAGGCGAGGCACAGGTCGAGCGCTTTCTTCACGTTTTCATCGCGCCACCCACCGGTGAGCGCATCGCCGCGCAGCATCTCGAACAGCAGGCGCGCGCGGCCGCGCGTCGAATGCCGCTCCTCGCGCGTCACGCGGTAGCTCGGGCACATCGTCTGATGGTGGTGCTGCCGGCAATTGCCGACACCAACGCAGCGAAGCGCCGCGCGGGTGAACACGCCCGCATCCTGCGGATACTTGAAGAACGTGACCGGTTGCGCCGGCTCGTAAGCGTCGCCGAGGCGCAGGTTTTCGTCGGGACGGTACGGATCGACGATCTTGCCCGGATTCATCCTGCCGGCGGGATCGAAGATCGCCTTGAACTCGCCGAACGCGCGCACCAGCTCGTCGCCGAACATCTTCGGAAGGAACTCGGCCTTCGACTGGCCGTCGCCGTGCTCGCCCGACAGCGAGCCGCCGTAGCGCACGACGAGGTCCGCGGCATCGCCGAGAAAGCGATGAAACGTCGCGATGCCGTCGTGTGTCTCGAGATCGAAGTCGATGCGCGTGTGCACGCAGCCCTGGCCGAAATGGCCGTAAAGGTCTCCCTGGTAGTGATAGCGGTCTAGCAGCGCACGAAAATCGCGCAGGTAATCGCCGAGGCGGGCCGGCGGCACCGCCGCGTCCTCCCACCCTTCCCACGTGATCGCCTTGTTCGGCACGTGCGCCGTCGCGCCGAGGCCCGCGGCGCGCGCGGTCCAGATCATTCGCTCGTCGTGCGCGTCGTCGTAGAGCTTGGCCGTCGGCGCGTGCGGCGCGCGTCCGATCGCGTTCATGCAGGCGCGCGCCTTCGCATGCGATTCGGCACGGTCGCGGCCGCCGAATTCGGCGAGCAGCCAACCGCCGCCCTTCGGCAGCAGGTCGACGCTCGCCGGATGCAGGCCGACCGCCCGCATGTCGTCGATCAGCCGGTCGTCGATGCCTTCGAGCCCGATCGGTCCATGCGCGAGGATGTCGGTGACATGATCCGCCGCGGAAAAGACGTCGGGGTAGCCGAACACGACCAGCGAACGCCCCGGCGGACTGTCGACGAGGCGCAGCGTCGCGCCGAGCACCACGACGCACGTGCCCTCGGTGCCGACCAGCGCACGCGCCACGTCGAATCCGTTCTCGGGCAGCAGCTCGTCCAGGTTGTAGCCCGATACGCGGCGCGGAATCTTCGGGTAGCGCGCCCGAACCTGTGCCGCGTAACGGTCGCGCAATGCGCGGAGCTGCCGATAGATCTCCGCCTGCGGCTCGCCGGCTTCGACAATCCGTTTCTGCTCCGCGTCGTTCGCCGCCTTTGCAGTGAAGCGCGTGCCGTCGTACGTCAGCACGTCGAGCTCGAGTACGTTGTCGACGGTCTTGCCGCCCATCACCGAATGCACGCCGCACGAGTTGTTGCCGATCATGCCGCCGAGCGTGTTGTGCGTGTGCGTCGACGGGTCGGGCGCGAACGTCAGGTGATGCACCTCGGCGGCATCGCGCAGTGAATCGAGCACGCAGCCCGGTTCGACGCGCGCGATCTTGCGTACGGGGTCGAGCTCGACGATGCGGTCGAGATACTTGGAAAAGTCGATGACGACGGCGACGTTGCAGCACTGCCCCGCGAGGCTCGTGCCGCCGCCGCGCGGCAGCACCGGCGCGTCGTGCCGGTGGCATGCCGCGACGGTGGCGATAACGGCATCGACCGTGCGCGGCACCACGACGCCGATCGGCACCTGGCGGTAATTCGAGCCGTCGGTCGCGTACAGCGCGCGGCTGCCGGCGTCGAAGCGCACTTCACCGTCGACGCTGTCGCGGAGTTCGCGCTCGAGGGCTTCCGACTCCATTTCTCGCTACACCGCGTACGGACGCGCATCGACGGCCTTGAACGCGAGCCCGAAGCCCGGCCGGTCGCGCGCCGGTGCGAGCGCGCCGTGCCGTGGCTCGAGCACGCCGTCGAAGAGCAGCCGCTCGATCCGCGCGTGGTCGTGGAAATATTCGAGGTGGCGCGCGCCGCGCGCCGCGCAACAGGCGTGCGCGTGCAGCGACGGCGCGCAATGGCTCGACAGCGGCACGCCGAACGCATGCGCGATCGCGGCGGCGCGCATGAAACCGGTGATGCCGGCACATCGGGTGGCGTCCGCCTGCAGCACGTCCACGGCGCCGGCCT